>JAGNTR010000105.1 GCA_017987415.1 Neisseriaceae bacterium | reverse complement strand
TCAGCTTTTTCGGTAGCTCAGTGGCAAAATATTCCACGCAGGCGCGCAGCTTGGCCGAACTGCTTAGGCGATTGGGGTAGAGGGCCCAAATATGGGCTTCTTGCCAATAGCTGGGCAAAACATGGACCAGCCGTCCTTGGACGAGGTCATCGTAGACGTCCCAGAGCGAGCGCAGCATGATGCCGTGGCCAGATAAAGCCCACTGCTTGACTAGGTGGCCATTATTGGAGGCCAGCCGCCCTGAGATTTTGATGTTTTGCTTGCCTTGCTGATTGTTGAGCTCCCAGATGGCAAAGGGGCGGTCTTTTTCTTTAATCGCCAAACATTCATGGCTGAGTAAGTCGTTCAGCGTTTTGGGCGTGCCGCGTTGGGCTAAGTAGTCAGCCGATGCGCACAGTATGCGGCGATTGTTGACCAGTTTTTTAGCAATCACGTTAGGGGCAATTTCATTGCCGATGTAAATGTCCAAATCAATGCGTTTACTGATTAAATCTTGGGCGTGGTCGACGGTGTCGAAGCGAATTTTAATTTGCGGAAAGGCGCGGGCGAACTCGGATAAGATGGGCGTGACAAATTGACGGCCAAATCCTGAGGTGCTGGTGATGTATAAAGAGCCTGATGGCGTGTCGGAATGGCTGGTGACGATCTCGGTCATGCTGTTTAAATCGCTCACCACATTACAGCCCCAGTCGTACACCACTTCGCCATCCTCGGTAAGGGTGAGGGTGCGGGTGTTGCGGTGCAGCAATCGACAGCCCAAGGTTTTTTCCAGAATTTGCATTCTTTTGCTGATGTAGGCAGGCGACACCCCCATTTCGTCGGCGGCCTTGATAAAGCTCAGGTTTCTCACAACCTGGATGAATACAAGCAAGTCATTAGTTTGTGGCAAGTTGTTCACGAATCGTGTCCTCTGTATTTATACTTTATGAGATTCATTATTGTTGTTTTTATATTATGCTAGTACATTGCAACAACGGCCGTTAAGTGGGGAGACTGAGGGCTGTTGGCGCATCATCAACGTCACGATGTAGGACACAGAGGACAAGCTCTGAGAGTATCAAAGTAATTTAGACTAAACAAGAGGGCAGTCTCACTCACGAGGACTCTGCCCCCCAGAACAAACTGAAAAGGTGACGCCATGGAAACGCCAGCGCATTGGTTGGGTGTGAAAGTCATTGCCATTGAACAGCTGACGCCGTTGATTAAGCGCTTTACGTTTGAGCGCCTCAATGGCCAAGATTTTCCTGCCTTTGCGGCGGGTAGCCACATTTTCCTTAAAATCAAAGCCTCTGATAAAAGTTACAGCAATACCTATTCTTTAATGGGGGGCTTGACGCAGCTAAGGTATTATCAAATCAGTGTCCGCCTAGAGGAGAATGGCGAGGGCGGCACCAAGTTTCTGCACGACCAGATTAAGGTGGGCGATGAGCTAGAGGTGTCTACGCCGCACAATCTTTTTCCTTTATCCGACGACCCAAGCTGCCCACATGTCTTAATTGCAGGCGGGATTGGTATTACGCCCTGCATGACCCATCTCGAAGCCTTACACCAGCGCCAGGCCGATTATCAACTGCACTATGCTTTTCGCGCTCCTGAGCATGGCGCTCTGGTCGATGATTTACGCCGCAGCGTGCATCAGCCTCATTGCCATTACTACATCGACAGTGAACAGCAATCCCTACATGTGCCAACACTATTGGCATCGCTGCCGAAGCAGAGTCATCTATACGTGTGCGGGCCACAGTCTTTATTGGATGAAGTGATTTGGGAGGCGTCAGAACAAGGCTTTGCGCCGGAGCAGGTGCATTATGAGTTGTTTACGGCCAAGGTGCCGCAAGAAGCGAATGCGTTTACCGTGGTGCTGGCTCAGTCGGGCTTAGAAATCGATGTGGCCGCTAATCAGAGCATCTTGCAGGCGATAGAGGGGCACGATTTTGAGGTGGAATGTTTGTGTCGAGAGGGCGTATGCGGCACCTGCGAAACCACCATTGTTTCGGGTACGGCTGAACATTATGACCAGTATTTGGACGATGAGGAAAAGGCGGCGCAAAAAACCATGATGATTTGCGTCTCGCGGGCGCGTGGCCCAAAAATCATTCTAGATCTGTAAGAGGCCTGGCGAACCCAGGCCTGTTTTTTTAGCTGAAATAGCGGAAATGCTGGCCCATTTCGGCAATGAACGGCGCTTGTTCGTCGATTTCCAGTAGGATGGGGCCCGTCATTTGGCCAGCCGCCAATAGGCCGGCCGTCAGTTCGGCTTCGCTGTGAATGTGGCGGTGTTGGGCGCCCATGGCTTGGGCGATGAGGGTGAAATCAGGCGCACTGATGTCCACGCCAATGGTCGGCAAGGCTTTTTCTTTCATGTAGCTGCGTATTTCGCCATAGCCTTGGTTGTGCCACAAAACGATGATGATGGGCAGGCGACACTCTGTCGCACACATTAATTCCGGCAAGGAAAACTGTATGCCGCCATCGCCCACTAAACACACAATGGGCTGATCGGTGGCTAATTGCGCCCCGATTGCCGCAGGCAGAGCGTAGCCTAAAGTACCGTAGCCCGTGGCTGAATTAAACCATCGCCGCGGTGCTGGCGCCATATAGCCATGATTGCCGCTGTAAACTGGCTGGGTTGAATCCCCTACGATGATGGCTTCAGGCAAGGTGGTTTGGATGGATTTTAACAGCGCATTTTGTCCGGCCCAGTTGGCCGGATAGCCCTGAATTAAAGCTTGCTTTGCAGTGGCCACGCGTTGGTATTGGGCTGGGTCGATAGGTCTGGGCGCTAGGCGTTGGCATAGGCCATTAATGGCCGTGGCGGCATGGCCGACGATGGCCAAATCAGCGATGAAGGATCGGTGTGCCTGTCTAGCGTCGATGTCGATGCGGATGAGCTTGCCCTGAATGTGCATGCCGTGATCGACGTATAAATCATAATCGGTTTGCCCAAGCTCGGTGCCAATGGCCAATACGACGTCGGCCTCTTGGATCAGCTGGCGCACCGGTGCGAAGGTAGCGTTACTGCCTAGATGCAAAGGGTGGTCGGCGGGTAGCAGGCCTTTGGCATTGATGGTGGTCGTGGCCGGGGCCTGTAAGGCTTCGACTAGGCGCAATACCATGGCGGGATCGGCCTGAACGCAGCCGCCGCCCAATAAGATCATGGGCCGTTGTGCGGCCTGTAATTGTGCCGCTGCGGCATCGAGTAGCTGAGCCGCAGGTTCCGGCGGTGTGGCCGTGGTCCCTACGTGCCAAGACACATGGTCGGCCTTAGCGGTGATGACGTCTAGGGGCAGCTGTAGGTGGACGGGCCCGGGCTTGGCGCTCTTAAAAAAGGTAAACGCTTCGGCCAGCGCCTTAGGCAGCTGTTCGGGCGACCAGATGGTCTGGCTATAGGCGGCGACCTGGGCAATTAAGGCCTGTTGATTAGGAAGCTCGTGCAGATGGCCTTCTTGGCTACCGGTGACGGCAATGGGGTTGACGCTGGAGATCACCAGCATGGGGATGGCGTCCGCTGCTGCTTGGGCCATGGCGGTCATGATATTGGTCATGCCTGGCCCGGTGATGATGAAGCAGACGCCAGGCTTGCCCGACACGCGGGCATAGCCATCGGCCATAAAGCCCGCGCCTTGTTCGTGTCGCGGGGTAATGTGCTGGATGCGGGTATTGGGCAAACCGCGATAAAGCTCAACGGTGTGGACGCCGGGGATGCCAAAAACGGTGTCTACACCATAGGCTTCGAGCAAGGCGACCAATAGTTCGCCACAGGTTTGGCTCATGATTATTCCTTTTTTTGTGTGGATGATGATCAGGCTTTAGAGGTCTAGCGTAATGTGCTGGCCTTTGGCGCGGGACACGCAAATCATCATGGTTTTTTGGGCGGCTTTTTCATCGTCGTCCAGATACTGATCGTAGTGTTCGGCTTCTCCTGCCACGATGGCGGTTTCGCAGGTGCCACACACGCCTTCGCGACAGAGGCACTCTACCTCAATACCCAGAGTTTCAATGGCCTGGATGATGCTTTGATTGGGCGCAACCGTGATTTCGTGGCCAGACTTGGCCAGCGTGACGGTAAACGCCGCAGCGGTTTCTGGCTGGGTGGCGCTGAATTGCTCCCAATGAATGTGGCTGTCGGGATAGCCAAACTGCTGGCACAGCTCGATGGTATTGTCGATGAGCGACTGTGGCCCACACACATAGACATGGGTGTCGGCTGGCTGTTGCTGTAGCAAGGTGGTTAAGTCCAGCTTTTGGCCCTCGCTTTGGCTGTAGTAATGGCAATGAGGTTGATGTGTGCCTTGCTGTAAATCCTGGACAAAGGCGCCGTGCTCGGCTGAGCGAAAGGCGTAATGAAGCTCGTAATGGGCTTGACGGTTGTGTAGCTCTTCTAGCTGCGGAATGAAGGGCGTAATGCCGATGCCGCCAGCAATCAATAGGTGTTTGTGTTCTGACTGAGCCAGGGTAAACAGGTTGTTGGGCTCGGAAATTTGCACGATGTCGCCAATGCTTAATGCTTCATGCATGTAGGCGGAGCCCCCTTTACTGTGTTCCTCTTTGCGCACACAAATTTGGTAATGTTGCGTATCTTGGGGTAAATTGGTTAAGGAATAGGCATTGGATAAGGTGTCGTTCATCTTCACCAAAATATGGCTGCCGCCGGTAAAGGCAGGCATGGCTAAGCCATTAGGGCGACAAAAGGTGAAGCGTTTGATTAAAGGGGTTAAGGTTTCAATGTGGCTGACCTTAACCGGCATTAGGGCGTATGAACTAGACATAATAGGGGCGCTTTCTCTCGGTTTCTTATGGATGAACCTTACATTCGGGGCTTCAGGTAAAAGCAGGCGGCGAGGCCGCCTGCCTGTTACTGCTTACTCTTGGTAGTATTGAGCCACCAAGTTGTGGAAGTGGGCAATGCCGTGTTCGCTGATGCCCGAGCGTTGCCTGTCGGTCATGATGCGGCCTTGGCCGCGATAGCCGCGTGATTTCAAGCCACGCTGCACGCTTTCAACCAAACGCAAGTCTTCTGGACGGAAGACGGTGCGATACCACTCTATCAACTCAAGTTGTTTTTGCGTTAATTCTTCATTTAAGAAGTAGATTTCATAGTATTGAACAGTGGTGTGGGCGTCTTTGGGGAACTCATAAATCACCGTCATGAAATCGCCGCCAGGATTGACGTTGAACATGGTGCAAGGCCAGAGCCAAAAGCCACTGAAGGAGGCATCGGTCACGCCAGGCTCCAGCTTAAAGGATTTTTCTGACGAGCGGGCGTAGCCAAATTGCAGCGTCCAGTTGCCGTGAAGCGTGTGCCAGTACTTATCGACCTGAACCGAATCGGAAAAGCCTGGGTGGGCGGGCGCACAGTGGTAGCACTCCATGTAGTTGTCGACGATGATTTTCCAGTTGGCCGGCGTTTCCGTGATGTAGCGCGCGGCGCGTTTTAAGTCTTTGACAAAGTCGCACGATTCTAAAAAGCGGTCGGCCAGCCCGGCCAGTTGGCTTTCGACGTTGCCGGCTTCCATGTCCATATTGATGAAGATAAAGCCAGCGTATTCCTCTACCTGCACCGGTACTAGGCTAGAGCGTTCTTTATCAAAGCTTTCTACATGCTCACAGTTACGCGCTAAGGCCAATTGGCCATCGAGCTTAAAGGTCCAGGCGTGGTAGGGGCAGGTGATCACGTTTTTGGCCTTGCCGCTGCCGCTCATTAATTCATGACCACGATGCGGGCAGACGTTGTAAAACGCGCGCAGAACCGCGTCTTTACCGCGCACGATTAAAATGTTTTCGCCAACGATCTCGCGGGTGATGTAGTCGTTTGGATTGGCCAGTTCGCTACCGTGAGCCACGCAGAGCCAGCTTTTGGTGAAAATGGTTTCTTTTTCATGCTCAAAAACCGCTTGGTCGGTATAGTATTCCTTGGGCAAGGTGTAAGCCACATCAGGGTTTTGGCAAAAGTCTTGCGGCAGTTTTGGTAGGTTTCCCATGAGGTTTCTCCTTTGATTGATCTTATTGAATGGTCGGTGGGGTGGTTTCTTGAGCAGGCGTCATGGCTTTAGCCGTCGACGCTGCCGGCCCTTGATGATCAGGGGCGTATTTGTTTTCAATGTCATGAGCGGATGCATGGCCATAGTCTTGGATCAGCCATTTGATGAAGCCATAGGTCTGAATCAAGATGATCACGATAAACGGTAAAGCCGTGATGATGGTGGCAGCCTTCATGGTGTCGAGCGGTGCATTGGCAAAAATCATGGCAATGGGCACCAGGGTCAACATCACACACCAAAATAGGCGCGAATTAGGGGAGGGATCTTCACCCTCTTTCAGGCCGCGAACGCAGGTGGCCGAAACGGCGTAGCCAACGGCATCCATATGCGCCGCCAAATACACGGCCATGATCAGCAAGAAGGCCCACATCAAGGCTTTACCAAAGGGCAATAAGGTCAATAATTGGCCAATGGCTTTTTCGCCGCCTTCAGCGCTCAATACCTGCGGTACATTGACGGTGCCTTGAATAAAGCTGTACACGCTGAAGTTTTCCAAAATGCCGTACATAAACCAGCTAGCGGTACAGCCGGCGACGATCAAAGCCAGAATCACTTCGCGGATGCTTCGACCCTTAGACACGCGGGTGACAAATAAGGCCACGCCAGGGGCGTAGGAAATCCACCACAGCCAGTAAAAGACGGTCCAGTCGCGGGTAAATTGGCCTGTGCCCATCGGGTCGGTGAACAGGCTCATGCCCATAAAGTTGGTGGCCATCAGACCAAGGCTATTGAGGGTGTTGTTTAAAATAAATTCGGTGGGACCAAAGCACAAAATGTACAGCGCAAACAGAATAATGCCGTAGCACACAAACTGGCTTAAGCGCTTCATGCCGCTGTCCATGCCAACGTAGGAGCTTAAGGCGAACAGAATCGACACCACCAGAATAATGGTGACTTTGGTGACAAAGGTATTGGGAATGCCGGTGAGTAAGGACAAAATATTGGTGAACGTGACGGCGGTCAGCACCAAAGAAATGGTTAAGGCACCAAACATGCACAGCAAAAACAAGAGGTCGACAAAGCGGCCTACCAGGCCGGTGGCTTTAAAGCCGGTAATGGCCTCAACAATAGCGGCCAGGCTGAGGCCTTTGTTCTTGCGTACATAATAGTGGTAGCACAGGCTAATAGAGGCTAGGGCAAAAATGGACCAAGCGCTAGGGCCGTAGTGAAAAAATGAATAGGCCACGCTGTATTTAAGGGAATCGGGCGTGTTGGCCACGAGGTTAAGGCCAGGCGTTTGGTAATAATATGCCCAGTCTAAAAAGCCCCAATAGAGGGTGGCCGAGCCCATGCCGGATAAGAAAAACATAAAAATCCAGGTGAGCGTGCCGTACTCGGGCTTCTCTTTGCCGAGGCGAATTTTGCCAAATTTGCTCAGCGCCAGCCAAACGCAAAAGACTACGGATAATAAGGTAAAGATGAGCACGGGGGCGGTAAACACGCGCGTGGTCCAGGCCATCATCTGACTGGCCAGCGTGATGGAGCCTTCTGAAAAGATAGAGAGCCCAGCCACGGATAAAAAAACAATGGTCAGCGTCAGGGCGGCCAACGGCTTATCTATCGAAGTGGTTCGATGAGTCATGATGTTCCTTCCTTTGTAGAGGTGGCGTCTAATGGTTGCTTTGCGGTGAAAGCTATTGTTTTTATAGGGTGCTACGATGAGGCAAAATTAAAGTACCATAGAACCGTCTGAATTAGAGTGTTTAAACTATGACTGTACAGAACACGAATCGTGATCGATTAACCTTCAGGCTCAGCCTGAAAGCCTGTTTTACATTTTTGGTTGCTATGTAGAACCAGCGTTTTATCGTCTTAAACGTGTTTGCTTGTGTTGGAGATGGGTGGCGGTTGGGGCCAAGAGGACTAACTGATGTCGTGGGGCGCCATCAATCGTTTATGTAGGGTGAGCATCATAGGAGTAGGCTAGTCTATCTTATAAATTGACTAGTCAGTCTATTTTATATATCGTATGAAAGGGGCCGACCAGCCTATTTATAGATGAGCATACGCGTGGCCGTAGGCTTGCTTTAGGGTTACGGCAGGGCTTAGCCAAACACATGACAACGCATAAAAAGCGTCAGTATCAGTAGGTGATGACATGAAAAATGAGCTTCTCCAGTACCAAAATTTGGTGAACCAAGAGCAGATGCCAAAAGTGTATCGGCACTTATTATCAATGATGATGCAGCTTAAAGCCTTTTTAAAAAAACAGGGTGCTGATGACGCTGGGTTTACGTATGGCAACGTGTCTCCTGGTTACATGGATTATACCTATTTCCCGTTTTACAATGAGGACTTAAGAGCGCAGCAATTGCGGTTTGGCGTGGTATTCCATCATGCGAATATGGACATTGAACTGTGGCTTATGGGGCAAAATGCGGAGGTGCAAACAAAGTATTGGGCCATGTTTAAGCACACTGCGTGGAATGAAGGCGTGGACAGTATGCCGCCTTACAGTGTTTTAACTAAACGGCTGCTGCACTATCTGGATCACTCAGACGACTCGTCTTTATTTGATACGTGCGCCTTACTCATTAAGCAAGAGACAGAGGCCATTTTGGCTTATTTACGCGACCAAACCGCTAGTCTATGACGTGGCGTGAGTGGTTAAGACATCGTTAGCCTTGGGGATTAAATGGCTGAAATGCCCTAACGACGTGAGGCCAGAGCCGCGCTAATGCACGGCCCTGGCCTCAGATTGAGGTTGCTTTAGAAGTGATATTTAAAGCCAAGTTTATAGTTACGCCCTGGTGCTGGGCTCAAGGTTTGGGCCAGCGGGTCTAAGTAATAGCGGTTGCTGATGTTGTCAATCGAGAAGTTGAACGACATCACGTCGTTAACGTTGTAATTGGCAAACAAGTCCACCACGGTCACCGGTTCGTATTTAAGCTGGATGGCCGTAACCTGAGCCTGCCACGGTTCGGTTAACTCAGTTAACGGCCCACTGGTTTTGGTGATGCGCGTGCCCAGCTCAAGCTTTTCATTCATCAGCCGTGTGCCTGCTGTTAAGACAAAAGTGGTTTTGGGCGGGTTTTGGGTGTTCACATAAGAGCCCGAAAAACCGCCATCGGTGCAGTTAGGCACCCCAGCTATATCGGTGCTTAAATAGGTAGCCATGGCCTTATCACAGGTTTGGGCCTTAAAGTATTTGGTCGCTGAAAGGTCGACAAAGAACCGGCCCGTGTCATAGTTAAGCTGCATTTCCATGCCTGAAACTTTATAGCTGTCGCTGTTGCTGATCTCTAGGCCATCTTTATAGTAGCGGGCAATAAAGTCATGAATGTCGTTCTTGAAGTAAGCGACGCGTACATTAG
>JAGNTR010000104.1 GCA_017987415.1 Neisseriaceae bacterium | reverse complement strand
GATCTGTTTCCCTATACCGCACTGGAGATGGTGTTGATGGGGCGCACGGCGCATGTGTCGTGGCTCAGCACGCCTGGGCCTAAGGATAGGGCCATCGCTCTAGACTGTTTGCGCCAGCTGGGCATTGAACATTTGGCGCAGCGGCGCTATCCCCAGCTCAGCGGTGGTGAGCGACAGCTGGTGCTGATTGCCCGTGCCTTGGCGCAGCAGCCACAGCTGTTGATCATGGATGAACCCACGGCCAGCTTAGATTTTGGCAATCAAATTCGGGTTTTGGCCGTGATCGAGCGTTTAAAAGCGCAGGGCTTGGCCATTTTATTGACTACCCACCAGCCCGAGCATGCCCACCGCGTAGCCGATCGCGTGGTGCTGCTGCATCAGGGCCAAATATTGGCTAATGGCCCCAAAGAGGCGGCTTTAAGCGCTGCTCATTTGGCCACCTTATATGGCTTAGAGGAGGCGCTGATGCTCGACCACCTGGCCTTTTTAACGCCGACTTTTTGAAAGACAACAGATGATTGATGAGATTGACTTTGGCGAACTGTATCGCCAACACGTGGCCTTGGCAGAGCGCCAGCCCAAGCCTGCCAGCGCATGGGATCAACGAGCAGAGGCGATGGCCGCTAGCTGTGCCGATCCAGATAACCCCTATGTTCAGGCATTTATCGCCAAGATGAAAATCGAAGACGCCACCAGCCTATTGGACGTGGGCTGTGGTCCAGCCACGATTTCTTTGCCTTTAGCGCATCAATTTGAGGCCGTTTATGGCCTAGATTACAGCTCTGGGATGTTGGCCGTTGCGAGCCAGCGCGCGGCGCAGATGGGCATCACTCAGTTTCAGCCGATTTTGAAGTCATGGACCGATGATTGGGCTGATGTGCCCGTATGCGACATCGTGGTGGCTTCGCGTTCGACCATGTGTGTCGATATGGCGGATGCTTTAGCCAAGCTGAGCCAGAAGGCGAGAAAGCGGGTGTACACCACTCATACGGTAGATAAGCATTTCCTAGCCCCCGACATTGTGGCTTGCCTGGGCCGCGATGGGGTTGGGTTTCCGAATTATCTGTACGCCGTCAATATTTTGGCCCAGATGGGCTATATGCCTC
This sequence comes from Neisseriaceae bacterium, assembly GCA_017987415.1. Taxonomy (GTDB): domain Bacteria; phylum Pseudomonadota; class Gammaproteobacteria; order Burkholderiales; family Neisseriaceae; genus JAGNPU01. The sequence continues at coordinate 8,265 of JAGNTR010000104.1, read as the reverse complement.
AGATTTCTTATATTGAAACGCCGTTTGAGGCCAAACGAGTGCCCGCTGTAGACGATTTTATTCGCTCCGTTTCTTGGTCGATTGGGGCACTAAGCCCTGAGGAAATCGAAAAGCTCAGCGCTTACTTTCACGGCGACTATCAACAGCAGCCCTTACAGCGCTCACGCGTCTGGGCCTTTGTGTCTTGGGATGTTTAACCCCTAACCCTTCTTTAATTTATTGCAGTCTATCGATACTCGAGGATGACCATGTTGTCACAACACACTTTACCGCCTAAGCGGATCAATATGCATGTTTTATACGCTTTAAGCGTCCTGTCTAGCGCCGCCTGGGCACAAAACCCAGACAACACCGCTACCGAAGCAGCTGAATTCCAGCTCGGTACCATCACCGTCTATGGTCAGGCAAAAGACCCTGCCGCCGCTTTGGAGCAGAAAATTGACCAAAAGCGCATTCAGCAACTGGAAGCCAAAGACGTAGGCCAAGCCTTGGCGCACTTGCCTGGCGTGCAGTGGCATGCGGCTTCTGGCCGGCGCCATGAGTCCAGCATCAGCATCCGCGGCTACGGCAGCGGCGATGTGCCTATCTACATTGATGGCGTGCCGGCCTATGTACCCTATGATGGCATGATGGACTTAAGCCGTTTTCGCACCGAAGACGTGGCCAGCATTAAGCTGGCTAAGGGGTATAGCTCAGTGATTTATGGGCCAAATGCCTACGGTGGCGTCATCAATGTGGTGTCGCGCAAGCCCAGCAAAGCGTTTGAAGCGGAAGTCATGGCCGGTGCCTTTACCGGCAAGGGTTTTGAATCCAGCATTCACCTGGGTACCTTGCAAGAAAAATGGTATGCCCAATTGAGTACCGCTTATGCGGAACATGACTATACGCGCGCGGCGGCTAAGTTTCATGGTGTTGATGGTGGAGACGGATATAAACAACCGTCTGAGCAGCGTATCAAAGACACCGATCGCAAAAGCATGATGGCGCGCGATAAAAAAATCAGCTTCAAGCTAGGCTTTACCCCAAATGAAACCGATGAGTACGCCCTGAGCTATTTAAAGCAAGAAGGCCGCCAAGGGCCAAAAGACACCGATAAAGGCTTTGTACCGACTACGTTTAGCTGGCCAGTTTGGGACCGAGAAACCGTGTCGCTGGTGTCACACACCCAATTAGGCGAACACAGCTACGTCAAGCCTCGTCTGTATTACGATCAATACCAAAATGCCTTAGTCGGCTTTTTGGGTAAAAAAGCCGGTGCGGGCGCTAAGCCATCACTCAACGCCAGCCGCTACGATGATTACGCTTGGGGTGGCTCGGTTGAGTTCGGCACCCAGATCGTGCCGAATAACACCTTAAAAGCGCTGGTGTACTATAAGTTTGACCATCATGGCAGCTACGACACCCTCGGTCTGAGCCAAACCAAAATAGCCGGTACCGAGCAAACGGTGGAGCAAAAAACCTGGTCGTTTGCCCTAGAAGACACGCATCGTTTTAACGAGCAATGGGAAGCTCAGCTGGGCCTAGCCTACAGCAAGCGTAAAATGGGCAAAATCGAGCAGGGCGATAACCGCTACAATCAAATCTTTGAGCAGGCCCATCCCAATCGCAAAGATTGGCTCAGCCCCGATATTGACACTTTAGATCCGCAGTTGGCGATTGTGTATCGGCCCAATGAGCAAGGCCGATGGTATTACAACATCGCTAAAAAAACTAAGTTTCCGACCATTAAGCAGCAGTTTTCAGGCTTTGGGGGCGATAAGCTGATCTGCCCTGATAACGCCAAAAAATGCAGCAACAACGCCAAAGTGCCGCTGATTATTTTACAGAATCCTGACTTGAAGCCAGAAACCGCAATTCATCAAGAGATTGGCTATGCTGGTCAGCCGATGACTGGGATGAATTTGGCCGCGAGCGTTTATTACAGCCGTACCAAGAACCACATCGAGCGCTCCGACACGGATTTCATCACCTATCCGGGTTATGGCGTGGAGCAAACCGTGAATACTCAAGGGAAGGTGGTGCGTAAAGGGTTTGATCTGAGCGTGGACTATGAGTTTAACTCCTTGTTCGCCGCCAGCTTAAACTATGCTTATTTAAGCATGAAGGATAAGGACGACAGCAGCCATTACTTCCGAGACATTGCCAAGCATACGGGTTCTGCTTTAGCGATTGTGACGCCGGTTGAGGGGGTGAAAATCATGCCGTCTGTGCGTTTTTATTCCTCTAGCGCCGCTGATACGGCAAATTTGAATCGCAACGGTGGCGCTGCGATTGCGGATTTAAAAATCAGCGTGACGCCGCGCAGCCTTAAAAATTTAACCTGGAGCGTGGGCAGCACCAATCTATTTAATAAAAACTACGCCACCTACGAAGATGCCTATCCTAGTGAGGGGCGTAGCTATTACACCAATGTGCGGATGACGTTTTAGGCTTGATTCAGGGCGTCAATAACGCGCACGAGACCACTGGCGTCTTGAATCACAAAATCAGCACCATAAGCCCTATAGGCAGCTTCCGTACGCTGTCTATGGGCTATTTTTTCGTCTTCGTTACAGGCTTGCCATTCTGCTTCGCTTAGGCCCATTTCTGAGCTGCCCTCGACGATGCCGACCGTCCAAACGCCGGCCGCTTTGCCTTCGGCGATGTCGCTGGCCGTGTCGCCCACTTTAATGACGCTGGCGACGTCGCTCAAGCCTAAGACCTGCATGTTTTGAAAAATCATATACGGATAAGGCCGGCCGTGGCCGTCTACATGATCGGCGCAGCACCAGTGCTCGGGCGAATAGCCTTGGCGCGCCGCTTCTTCGACCACCACCGCCATCATCTTCGCGTTGTAGCCGGTGGTAGAGCCAATTTTAAGGCCGCGTGCTTTCAACATGTCTATGGTGTCCAGAACGTGGGGTTTGGGGCTGGCGTAGTCACTTAAGCTGGCCATCAGTTGAGCTTCAAATTGACCATACATAATATCGATGTCGGCTTGGGTAAAGGCACGGCCGTGGGCGGCTTGGAACAAAGCCTCGATGCGCGGCATCATCAGCATGGTCTCAATGTGGTCGCGCTTGGCCATGCCCATAGGCACCCGCGTTTCGTCTAAAGTCACGGCCATGTCCCAGCGCTGAAAAGTGTCTACAAAAGCCCGTACTGGGGCCATGCAGCCAAAATCAACGGTGGTGCCGGCCCAGTCAAAAATAACGCCTGTAATCGCTGCCATGATGGCTTACTCCTGTAAAAAGTCTTTAATGATATTGGCCACGCGCACGATGTCTTCGGCGTAGATCTCGCCAATATTGCCCAGCCTGAACGTATCCACTTCGGTCAGTTTGCCTGGATAAATGGCATAGCCACGGGCTTTAACGTAGGCGTAGAGCTGGGCAAAGTCAAAGTCATCGTGGGGGAATAAAAATGTGCTGATAAAGGGCGATTGATGTTCTGGCTTTAGGTAGGGCCGAATATTGACTTCAGCCAGTAGCTGGCGCAGTAAGGCGTTATTGCTGGCGTAACGTTGCTGGCGCGCGGTAATGCCGCCCTCGGCTTCTAGCTCTTTCAGTGCTTGGGCAAAGGCCAAGACGGTGTGGGTCGGCGACGTAAAGCGCCATTTGCCATCTTGCTCCATGGCCTCATGCTGGGCATGCAGGTCTAGGCTCAGGCTACGGGCATGGCCCTTGCTGGCCGCCAGCTTGTCGCGCTTGGCTAAAATGAAGGCAAACCCAGGCACGCCTTGAATACATTTATTGGCGCTGCTGATGAGGTAGTCAATGTGCCAGGTCGGCATGGGGATGTCGATGCCGCCAAAGCTACTCATGGCGTCAACGATGAAGGTTTTTTGGTGTGCATTTACCACCTTACCGACGGCGGCGATGTCGTTCAAAATACCGGTAGTGGTTTCGCAATGTACCATGACTACGTGCTGGATCTCTGGTTGGGCCGTAAGCTTAGCCGCGATGGCCGCGGCATCAATGGGCTCATGATAGGGCTGTGCCAGCACGACGTGCTTGATACCGGCATAGTTAAGCATGTCGACGATGCGTTCACCATAGGCACCGTTGCTGGCCACCAGAACGGTCTCGTCGGCCTTTACCACGCTGGTCAACACCGACTCCACGCCAAAGCTGCCGCTGCCTTGCATCAACACAGCAGTGTAGTCGCTGTTTGGGGCGTGGGCCAGGGCCAGCAGCTGCTGGCGGATGTCGCGGGTGATGATTTTGTAATCATCGTCCCAAGTGCAGTGATCGACCATCATGGCGGCCTTAACGCTGGTGCTGGTGGTTAAGGGGCCGGGGGTCAGTAATTTATACGCTAACATGAAGAATCCTAAGCCTTATGGTTTTTGGTTGTGAAAAAATGCTTTGTGCTGTTCTAGTAAGTCTGTGGTCAAGGGCTGGGCAAATTGCTTGGGGTGGGCCGAGCGCTGGCTGGCGTCGGTGGTCTCACCTTCGTAGAGGGCATTTGGATAGTATTTAATCAAGCCCTTGCGGCCTTCTTTAACGATGATCTCGGCCATTTGGCTGGCCAAGGGATTGGTTTTGTCGCCTTTGTCGACGACGGCCACAGCTTCCGTAAGGGCAAAGTTGCCTTCAGTCGGGTCCACTAAATCAATCGGTAGGCCTTTTACCTTATCGGCCACTACCTGTTGGCGTAGGCCAAAACCAAGGGCCACTTCACCGGCACGGGTTTTCTTGAGCGGGGCTGAGCCAGATTGTTCGACGTGAGGGCCGGCGTTGTGGATGATGCTGTTCATGACGTCCTTACCAGCAGGGCCGTCGCCGTAGGCGCTGACGATGGCTTGGGTCAACAACCAGGCGGTAGAGGAACCGTTAGGGTCGGAAATCGACACTAAATCTTTGTACTCGGGCTTGCCTAAGTCTTTCAGCGAAGTAGGCTTGGCCAGATTCTTGGCGGCCAACTCCTGCGTATTGACGATGATGGTGCCTTCTTGGCTGGTAATCGGGGCGTAAAAATCAGGGTAGGCGGTTAAGGTTTTGCGCTCAAACGTCAGCGGCACAAACATTTGGTTTTTGGCTTGGGCGCTGTCTAGAAAATACGAGCTCATGGTGACCATGTCGGCCTCGATGTTTTTACCCTCGGCTAGGAGGCGCCCGCCCAGTTCGGAGGTACCAAAGGTTTGCATCAGGTATTTGCCTTCCATGCCTGCACTATTTAAGGCATCGGCCATGGCGGTTTTGGCTTCGTCATCGGCATTGGTGTAGATGATGATTTGTTCATTGCTGGCCGTGGTACCGTTGTCGCTGCCGCCGCAGGCACTTAGCAGTAAGGCAACAGAGCAGGCTAGGGTCAGTTTTTTTAGGGTTGAGTGCATGGTGTGTCCTTTTCGTGAGTAAGGTTTAACGAGTGCTTAGCTTGCTGCAGGCCTTCATAATGGCCAAGAGGGCTAGATTGGTGAGTAAAATAAAAATCGACAGAATAAAAATTTCATCAAATTTAGCAAAATGCTGTAATTCTTTAATCTTGGTGGTGATGACCATGGTGCGGGCGCCAGTGATGAAAATCACAGCACTAACGGTAACCATGGCGTTGATGAAAAAATAGGTGAACATATGGGCCAGCGTTGACTTGGCATTGGGCAGCAGAATGCGCCATAAGGTTTGTAACCAGCTATCGCCCATTAGGGCTGCCGTGCTTTCCCAGTTGTGGTTCATTTTGCCTAAGGCGTTCTTGGCCATGAGGTAAGGCGTTGAGAAAAAGTGCACGATGTTACACAGCACGATGATCATCAAAGTGTTGTGCAGGCTGGTGCCGGCAAAAATCAGTAGGAAGGCAATGCCCAAAACCATGCCCGGTACGCTATTGGTAATCAGAATCAGGGCTTCCATGATGGTTTTCAAACTCTGGGCCATGCCTGAGCGTGCCGTAGTCAGGGCCGCGCCAAAGGCCAAGATCGTGCCCAAAAACGCCGTGGCTAAGGCGACCCATAACGCGTTTTGATACACGGCCATCATGGTGTGGGAGGTCAGTACGTCTTTCAATGCAAAAGCGTTGAATCTCAAGATGTAGGGCCAGTTTTCCGTCATTGGTGCAATGAACATCACCAAGAAGATGGCCATCATTGCGGTGACGATCAGCGTGGCGAGGCCGCCAAAAAGCCAATCCTGTACGGGTGAGCGAGGCAGCTCTAACTGCGAGACTTTTTGATAGCGGATGTTGTAGCGCTCTAGGTATTGCAATAGGGCAATGCTGATGAGTGAGGGCGCCAGCATGAATAAAGCGATCACGGCGCCGCGTTCAAACGATGGATTGACCCCTAGCATCTCTTGATACAGATGCGTGGCCACGACCTCAAAGCGTCCGCCTACCGAAGCGGGAATGCCATAGTCGGTAAAGGATAAGAAAAAGGCCTGAATCAATGCCGCCGCAAACGTGCCCAATAATGGCCGCAACAGCGTGGTGCGGCATCGGCGCCAAGCGCTGTCCTGCATGACGATGGAGACCACCACAAACTTCTTATCTAAATACCTAAAAGTATTGTTAATCAAGATAAAGCAGATGGGTAAGGTATAAAGTGTATAGCCCAGCAGTAAGCCTTTAAAGCCGTAGATGTCGCTGAATATTTGCACCCCAATGATTTGCGTGAGTAAACCTTGCTTCCCAAAGGTATAGATGATCACAAAGCCGTAGGTGATGGTGGGCAGCAGCATGGGAAACTGAGCCAGCATGTACAGGGTTTTCTTTAGCCATTTGGGGATATGGGTCATATTGACGGCATAAGCCACGATGAAGGCTAAAAACGTGGCCAGAAAAGCGGTGCTGATCGACACCACAAGGCTATTTTTAAACGCTTGGATGAAGCTGGGGTTGTGAAGCATGCTGCTAAAGTGAGCCAAACCCCAACCCGTATCGAGGTGAAATGCACGTTGCAGCAAGATGGCCATCGGCCCTAAGAGAAAAACCGCAAATACCAGCAGTACGACGGCGTAGATTAACTTTAGCTCAGGCTGTTTGTGGTTCATCTACTGCTCCAAACAAGTGCAAAATATTGTGACGCTTAATGTGTAGCTGATTCAAAATAAATGAAGAGACAAAGTCATTAGCTGGCCGATGGATGATCTCGGCAGGAGTGCCGTATTGAGCGATTTGGCCTTCATTTAAAATTAAGATTTTGTCCGACAGCGTCATGGCTTCTTCGGGGTCGTGGGTCACGATTAAGGTGGTGAGCTTGAGGGTTTTGGCGATGGTTTTAATGCGCTCTTTAATAGATTCTTTAATGACGCCATCTAAAGCGCTTAACGGCTCATCTAATAGCAAAACCTTAGGCTGCATGACCAAGGTACGGGCTAGGGCAACGCGTTGTTTCTGGCCACCAGACAGTAGGTCAATGTTTTTGTCTAAGTGGGGGGCCAAGCCTAATAACTCGATCAACTCATCAATGTGGGCTTGGTCTGGTTTGATTTTGAGGTTTCTTAAGCCGTATTCAATATTTTTGCGGGTGCTTAAATGGGGGAATAAAGCATAGTCTTGAAACACAATATTAAAGCCACGCTGGTTCATGGCCTTGTGGCTGACGTCTTCACCTTGGAAAACAATTTTACCGGCGTCACCCGTGACTAGGCCCAAGATCATGTTTAAAAGGGTGGTCTTGCCGCAGCCGGAAGGCCCTAAGATGGACACGATGGCCCCTGGCTCTACGTCAAAGCTAATGTTGGCGAGCACGGGGTGCAGGCCATAGCTTTTGCTGATGTTTTGTAAGGACAGCATGTCATTCGACTCCTGTGTGCGCTGACGTTAATTAAGAGGGGTTTCGGGACTAGATGCCCAGTACCTGAATCATTGCGAGTGAGTATAGAGAGGGAATGTGACAGGGATGTGACTGAGTTGCCGCATGATAGCGGTATTCATCATTTTGTCATGCATGGCTTGGGATGAATGCTGAGCATTTTTAAGAAGGACATGGACGATGTGACATCAGGATGACGGCTTGACGCCCGCATGGATCAGGGGCTTTGATGTAACGCTGTGTCAAGAGTGGTTCTATGCTCAGATCTAGCTGGTGTGGAGACTATGGGCATGATCAGGATTAGGCTATTTTGAATCAAAATGCTGCAACGACACACAATGATGTAAGACAAATAAAGAAAATTGAGGCGATTGCTGGCGTAAGGAACGCTCAAAACGCATTAGATTGAAAAAACGAAGCATTCTAGACGGCCATTTATTTTTGCTTTTTACCCCTAAGTGGCACTATGATGGCCATTTTGTTGCGATTGTTGCAGCACACTCAAGAAGGAAGTCATCATGCCAGAGGCAGTTGGC
>JAGNTR010000103.1 GCA_017987415.1 Neisseriaceae bacterium | reverse complement strand
TCTCAGGGGTTTAATCTACGTAACAGCATTAAATGCTTAGGGTGGGCACAAACTCACCTGAGATGGCAATAGACAGAATAATACTTATTTATTTTGTCTTTGTGGAAGATACAAGGGTGGGTAAAGCTCAGCCTACCCACCATTTCAACCCATAAGACATACCCAAACACAAAACCGCATGGGTCGCGGCCCACCCCACACCCAGCAACCAAAAAAATGGCCCTAGGCGTCTCTCGCCTAGGGCCATTCATTGCCATATAACTTAAGCGCAATAAGCGCGTGTGATCACGCCCTTGTCGTCAACGCTAAAGTTCAAACGGTTGGCGCGAAAATCCATGGTCGCGGCCGTGTTCGGGCGTAAAATACGCACCGGCCCTGCAAAATCAACCGTTTCCAAAACTGAGGCATTCTTGCCAATGAACTGCTGCGCCGCGGCTAGGCCGCACGTGTCTTGCTGCGCTGTTTCACCTTCGGCCACTTGTTTGGGATGGCTGGATTGACAGGCGCTCAAGGCCGCAACGGCGGCCACGGCGGCGATGCCTAATAGTGCTTTTTTCATGAGGGACTCCTGGTTAGGTGGTGCGTCAAATCGGCATAAAAAAACCGGCCTACACACTCAGATCAATGAATGGGTAAACCGGTTCCTAGCCTTCACTTAGTCGGCTTGGCGACGTAGGAAGGCAGGGGTGTTGTAGTCATCGGCTAAAGTGGTGTTTGAGAAGTCTGCGGCCGTCATTTGACGGTTAGAACGACCCGAACGAACCACGCTAGACACGTCTGGCATGCCGTCGTCGGTACCCGTGGCTTTCACCATGGTCAACTGTGGCTGCTGGCCTTGCTCTTGTAGGCCGGTGGCAATGATGGTCACGCGAATGCTGTCTTCGTCCATCTCTTCATCTTCCGCCGTACCGTATTTACGTTCGGCTTCAGGATGGGCGTACTCACTCACCACAGACATGATTTCACGGTATTCCGACATACGTAAGCAACCAGGCGCGGTGGTGATGTTCACCAATACGCCTTTGGCGCCGTCTAAGGTCACGTCGTCCAATAGCGGGCTGGCAATGGCTTCTTCGGTGGCCAAACGAGCTTTGTCTACACCGCTGGCCTGAGCCGAACCCATCATGGCCAAACCCATCATGCTCATCACGTTACGCACGTCAGCAAAGTCTAAGTTGATGATGCCTGGACACGTCACCACTTCAGAAATACCCGCAACGGCATTGCGCAACACATCGTCAGCAGCTCTAAAGGCTTCGCGTACGGTCACGTCTTCACCTAAGGCAGCCATCAATTTATCGTTAGGGATGATGATGAGCGAATCAACGTGCTCTTTCAATTTGGTGATGCCCGCTTCGGCTAAATTAACGCGCTTGCCTTCGTATTCAAACGGCTTAGTCACCACAGCAACGGTCAATACCCCAAGCTCTTTAGCGATTTCAGCCACCACAGGCACCGCGCCCGTACCGGTACCGCCACCCATGCCGGCAGTGATGAACAGCATGTCGGCGCCACGGATGGCGTCGGCAATGACTTCACGGTCTTCTAATGCGGCATTACGACCCACTTCGGGATTGGCGCCAGCGCCTAAACCGCGGGTTAAGTTTGTGCCCAGTTGTACTCGTTTAGGTGCATGGTTACGTTGTAAAGATTGCGCATCAGTATTTGCACTGATGAACTCAATGCCGTGTACTGCGCCCTTAATCATGTTGTTAATGGCGTTACAACCCCCGCCACCCACACCAATGACTTTAATGACGGCAGGACTAGCTGCGGACTCGACTACATCATAAACCAGTTGCATACGGACTCCTTTGCCAAACTGTTGCGATTATCATATAACGCGCTCTATTATGCTGAAATTATACAATGATTACTTGAGTTTAGCGATTAAATTATGTTGAATATTAATAATGTTTTAATAATGTGGTTTTATTAGAAATTATTCTTAAAGAAAGCCTTCAGCTTGCTCACGAATGATTCCCCTTTTTCTTCATTGTCCACCGTCATCATGACATTCTGGTCGCGCGCCGCATACAATAGGCCAATGGCCGTGGCGTAGCGGGGGCTGCGGGCTCGTTCAGACACACCAGCCATGTCTTTAGGCACGCCCACTCGAGCCGGCAAGTTAAACACTTCTTCAGCAATGTCGACGATGCCGGGCAGTAAAGAAGCACCACCGGTCAACACCACGCCTGAAGACAATTCCGTTTCAGGAAAACCAGAGCGACGCAGTTCGTTGCGTACCAACTCTAAAATCTCTTCTACACGTGGACCGATCACTTCGGCCAAAGTTCGTCTAGAAATCTGACGTGGACCGCGATCGCCCACGCTGGGCACCTCAATCATTTCATCTAAGCCATCCATGGTCGGCAAAGCCACACCGTGATGGGTTTTGATGTATTCGGCGGCATTTTGCGGCGTGCGCAAAGCCTGAGCCAAGTCTTTGGTGATCAAATCACCGGCAATCGGAATCACCGCCGTGTGGCGAATCGCGCCATTGGTGTACACCGCAATGTCGGTGGTACCGTGACCAATGTCGATCACGCACACGCCCAAATCTTTTTCATCTTCGGTCAATACCGCTTGGCCACTGGCCAAGGGCTGCAAAATCATGTCGTCAATTTGCAGGCCGCAGCGCTGCACGCATTTTTGAATGTTCTGCATGGCAGTCAAAGCGCCGGTGATGATGTGCACGCGGGTGTCTAAACGCACGCCGCTCATGCCGATCGGCTCTTTCACACCTTCTTGGTTGTCCACCATGTATTCTTGAATCACGGTGTGCAAAATTTGGTGATCGGGCGGAATGTTGACCGCTTTCGCCGTTTCAATGGCGCGCTCAATGTCTTGCTGCGTCACTTCACCGTCTTTGATTTTCACCACGCCCTGTGAGTTCATGCTGCGAATGTGGTTACCCGCGATGCCTGTGGTCACCTCATTAATCTTGCAATCACCCATCAACTCCGCTTCATTAATGGCTTGCTGTATGGATTGGACGGTGGTCTCAATATTGGTGACCATGCCGTTTTTCAAGCCACGAGAAGGCGCTTCGCCCAAACCCACAATGTGGATTTCGCCGCCCTCTTGTACTTCACCAATTAAGGCCACTACTTTAGATGTCCCAATGTCTAGGGCACTGATCATTTGTTTAGAATCTTTCACGTTCCATCCTACGTTAATTAGTTAATCCTAAGGTGCTGAGGGTTCAGCCGGTTTTTTTGTCGCATTCAAAGCAAAGCCATTGCGGTAGCGCAAATCCACGTAGTGGATGTTTTGATCGGCCATCGTTTCCATCAGTTTGGGCCATCCACGCACAAAGCGCTGAGCCCGAGCCACTGCATCATAACGCCCCAGCTTTAAGGTCAAATCATTTTCCAAGGTCACCGACCAAGCAGCGCGCTCGGTTAAATGCAGGGTTTTGATCTTCAACTGCAAAGGCTCAAATACGTCCGACAGCGCCGCATACTGGGCAATCATGCTTTGTTCTGAGCCCGCAGGCCCCATGAACACCGGCAGTGCCTCTGTCACATTTGCCTTAAAGCGCCGGCCCTTGGTATCCAATAGCCCCATGTCTTGCCATTTAGCCACCGGTTTACGCTCAACCCAGTCGATGACGATGGTGTCAGGCCAAACCCGACGCACATCGGCCGACTCAATCCAAGTAGAACGTTCGAATGTCTCTTTGATGTGGTTTAAGTCTACCTTAAAAATATTCCCGGTCACACTTTGTTTCACCATGGCATCCAATTGTGCCTTTGTCATCCTGTTTAGGTTACCATTTATTTCAATATGTTTCACTGGAAACCATGCAGAATTGACCACCGTCATCACCAAAGCCCCGATTAGGCATAAGATGATGAGGGTGTAGAGCCACAAAATGACGCGCCTTAAGGCACCAGCGTTATCCCACAGTCGCATGGCTTAAAATTTCAAGACATAAATCTTCAAAGCTTAAGCCCACTTCTTTTGCTGCCTTAGGCACCAAAGAGTGGCTGGTCATACCCGGTGCAGTATTGATTTCCAATAGGTACAGCTTACCATCGGTGCCTTTTAAAAAGTCTACTCGACCCCAACCGCGGCCGTTGATGATTTTAAAGCCTTGCAAGGCCAAGGCGCGAATCCGCGCTTCATCTTCAACCGACAGGTCAGACGGGCACAGATATTCTGTGTCGTCACGGAAGTATTTAGCTTCGTAATCATAAAACTCAGTAGCAGGCGTAATCTTGATCGACGGCAAAGCGGTCTCACCCAAAATGCCGCAGGTGTACTCACCGCCGCCGATGAATTCTTCCGCCAGAATAATGTCTTTCAGGGCTTTAAGCTCTTGATAGGCCTTTGCCAACTCGCCTGGCTGCTTGATCTTGGTCACGCCGACGCTGCTGCCTTCGCAGGCAGGCTTCACAAACAGCGGTAGGCCTAGGCTTTGCTCTACGTCGGCAAAGTCTGTGTGGTCGTCCAACACGCGGAATTTAGGAATCGGCAGGCCAGCGGCTTGCCAAATCAATTTGGTGCGAAACTTGTCCATGGTGATCGCAGACGCCATCACGCCACAACCGGTATACGGCATGTGCATCGCTTCTAGCGCGCCTTGCACCACACCGTCTTCGCCAAATTTGCCGTGCAAGATGATGAACACGCGCTCAAAGCCTTCTGCTTTCAGTAAGGCTAGGTCTTTTTCTGCGGGGTCAAAAGCATGGGCATCCACGCCCTTAGCCTTAAGCGCCGCCAATACGGCGGTGCCGCTCATTAAAGACACTTCTCGTTCGCTGGTGCTGCCACCGTACATTACCGCTACTTTACCAAATGCAGGCATGTTTATTCCTTCGTCTGTGGCCAACTGGCCGTCATTGATTATTTTTTGGGCCTAGGGCCATTACTTGATTATGGCTTACTTAAGGCCACAAGTTTCTCGGGTACGGCACTGATGTTGCCGGCGCCCATGGTCACCACCACGTCGCCTGGCTCTAGCACCGACAGCAAGGTTTCAGGCAGCTGGCCTACTTCGCTCACAAAAATCGGCTCAATCTTGCCCATCACGCGCACGGCGCGAGCCAAGGCACGGCTATCGGCAGCCACAATCGGCGCCTCACCAGCGGCATACACCTCGGTCAACACCAAAGCATCCACTGTATTCAATACTTGGATAAAGTCTTCGAATAAATCGCGCGTACGGCTGTAGCGGTGTGGCTGGAAGGCCAAGACCAAGCGACGATCAGGGAAGGCACCGCGTAAAGCGCTGATGGTCGCAGCCATTTCCACTGGGTGGTGGCCGTAGTCATCGACCACGCTGGCTTGGCCACCTGCAGGCAGATCAATTTCGCCATAGCGTTGGAAGCGACGGCCCACGCCGGCAAAATTCAACAGGCCTTGCTGAATCGCGTCGACTGAAGCACCGCACTCCAAGGCCACGCCGATGGTTGCCAAAGCGTTTAACACGTTGTGGCGACCGGGTAAATTAAGCGCCACGGCAAAGGGCGCCAAACCTAATTTGGGCACGTGCACGGTAAAGTGCATTTGCTCGCCAACGGCGTGAATGTCGTCGGCGTAAATATCGGCTTCATCGGTGAGGCCGTAAGTGGTATACGCTTTGCGAATCCGCGGCAAAATCGTGCGCACGTGCTCGCTGTCGATGCAGATAAAGGCACGGCCATAAAACGGCAATCGGTGTAAAAAGTCCAAAAACGCCTGATGCAGCTTGTCGATGCTGTGCTCATAGGTGTCCATATGATCGGCATCGATGTTGGTGACCACCGCCATAATCGGCGTTAAGTGCAAGAAAGACGCGTCAGACTCATCGGCCTCGGCCACCATGTAATCACCGTGGCCCAGCTTGGCGTTACTGCCCGCTGCGGTCAGCTTACCGCCAATCACAAAAGTTGGGTCCAAATTAGCCGCAGCCAAAACTGAAGCCGTGAGGCTAGTGGTCGTGGTTTTGCCATGGGTGCCGGCAATCGCAATGCCGTGCTTAAAGCGCATCAATTCGGCCAGCATCATGGCGCGCGGAATCACCGGGATTTGGCGAGCCAAGGCTTCAACGATTTCTGGGTTATCGCCCTTAATCGCGGTTGAGGCCACCACCACATCCACATCGTGAACGTGCGCAGCATCATGGCCCACAAACACCTTAACCCCCATTTTCCCTAAGCGCGCAGAAGCCGTACTGGCAGACAAATCAGAGCCAGACACTTGATAACCGAGGTTATGCAAGACTTCGGCAATGCCGTTCATGCCTGAACCGCCAATGCCCACGAAATGAATTTTTTTAACCTTATGTTTCATAATCACCTTTATATCCAAGCCCACCGCCGTCAAAGCAACCGCCTGTGCGCTTGTGCATGCTATTTAATCTGTGCCCTTAAGGCCTATTGGGTCACGCTGGCGAGGGCCGCCGCGGCCACCTTGTCGGCCGCATCGGCTAACGCTAAAGCGCGGGCGTTCTTGGCCTTGGCCAAACACGCTTCACGGCTAAGCCCTTGTAGGTAATCGGCCAGCCATTTAGCGCTAAATTCGGTTTGTTGCTGGCAGATCGCTGCGCGGCCTGCCACTAAATATTGGGCGTTCTGAGTCTGATGATCGTCCACCGCGTGCGGGAACGGCACCAAAATACTGCCCACGCCGGCCGCAGCCAGCTCCGCCACGGTCAAAGCCCCCGCGCGGCACAAAACCATATCCGCTTGGGCATAGGCGCCCACCATGTCGTCAATAAATTCTGAGCTCTGTACGTCTAAGCCTAGGGTTTGATAATGAGCCTGTACCGCAGCTGCCTTATCTTTACCGGTTTGATGCTGCACGATGGGGCGATCCGCTTCAGGCAACAGCGCCAAGGCTTCGGGCAGCGTGTCGTTAAACACCTTAGCACCGAGGCTGCCGCCCACGACCAATAGCTTTAGCCTACCTGATCGACCCTCAAACCGTGCTGCGGGTTCAGCCAAGGCGGCAATTTCTTCCCGCACAGGGTTACCCACTAGGCCGTCGGCTTGATCAAATACGCCAGGAAACGCGTACAAAACGCGATCGGCAAACTTAGCCAATAGTTTATTAGACAAGCCCGCAATGGCGTTTTGCTCATGCACCAATACCGGCTTACCTAAGGTTTTAGCCGCCACGCCGCCAGGGAACGACACAAAGCCACCAAAGCCAATAACGGCATCCACGCCGTGCTTTTTGATGATTTGTCGCGTCATCGAGATGGCTTTCAACACCATCAATGGCATGGCCAATTTGCGCTTCAAGCCATTGCCGCGTAGGCCCTGCATCGGAATCACTTCCAAGGCGATGTCGGGATTCACCTGCGGCACCAAGCGGGTTTCCATCTTGCCCTCAGAGCCAAGCCAAACAATTTTATGCCCCTGCTTTTGCAAGGCCTTAGCCACGGCTAAGGCCGGGAAAATATGGCCACCGGTGCCGCCTGCCATCATCATAAATGTTTTTGTGGTCATACTTTATAGCCTCGCATCAGTCGTCTGCATTCCCAATCAATTCGCAGCAGTAAGGCCATACACACCAGCATCACAATCACCGCCGAACCACCGTAAGAAATCAGCGGCAGGGTCAAGCCCTTAGTCGGCAACAGGCCGATGTTCACGCCAATATTAAAGAAACTTTGAATCCCCAACCACACGCCAATGCCTTTGGCCACAAAGCCGGAGAAGTACTGCTCTAAATCGCGCGCGCGTTTGCCAATGCTGAACGCCCGCAGCACAATCCATACGTAGGTGCCCATCAAGGCCAATACGCCCATAAAGCCGAACTCTTCCGCAATCACCGCCAAGATAAAGTCGGTGTGCGCTTCGGGCAGGTAAAACAATTTATCCATACTCGCGCCGAGGCCAACGCCAAACCATTCGCCGCGCCCAAACGCAATCAAGGCCTGCGACAGCTGGTAGCCTGCGCCATAAGGGTCGGCCCAAGGGTCTAGAAAAGACACCACCCGCGCCATCCGATACGGCTCAAATAAAATCAGCAGCACAATCATGCTGGCGCCGATGGCCACCACCGCCAAAAACCACATAAACGGCAGGCCGCCTAAGAATAAGAGCGCCACCGACACCACGGCCACGATCACAAACGAGCCCATATCGGGCTCAAGCAGCAATAAGAACAGGCCTAGGCCAACCGGAATGCCGGCAAACCATACTTTTTTAAAGTTGGTGAGAATGTCGACCCGCCGCGTCATGAAGCTGGACAGATACAAAATCACCGCCAGCTTAAACGGCTCCGACGGCTGAATATTAAACGGTCCGACGTGAATCCAGCGTTTGGCGCCATTAATCTCGCGCCCCACCCCCAACACCAGCACCAGTAGCAAGAAGCTGAAGGCCAAGATATAGGGCATAAACTTGGCCCAGGTGCGCATCGGTATTTTAAACGCCATAAAGCCACAGCTGCCGCCAATGGTGACAAACATAATCTGGCGCACAAAATAGTGCCACTGCGTACCCGTTTCACCACCGTCTTTGGCGGCATAGGCGATCGACGCCGAATACACCATGATGAGGCTAAAGCCTACCATTAAAGCGATGACCCACAACAAAGATTGGTCAAGGGTTTGACCATTGTTGAGGAGTTTACGGTCTAATAAACCGCCGGCTAATCGCTTCATAGTGCGTGAAAGGCCTCAATAAAAACTTGGGCACGATGGCCATAGTTGTCAAACATATCCCAGCTAGCACAGGCTGGGCTCAATAACACAATGTCGCCTGCCTGGGCTAAGGCAAAAGCCTTTTGCGTGGCTTCTGGCAAGGTGTCGCAATGAATCAGCGGCACGCTTAAGTGGGCACAAGCCGCCGCAATCAGCGGCGCATCGCGGCCAATCAATAAAACGGCCTTGGCCTTTTGCGCCACCACGTCGGCTAGCAGCGAAAAGTCCTGCCCCTTGCCATCACCGCCCGCAATCAACAACACTGGCGCCACAAAGCCCGCTAAAGCCGCGCAAGTTGCGCCCACGTTGGTGCCTTTAGAGTCATCAATGAACACCACGCCATTCTTTTCACCTACCTTCTCAACTCGGTGAGCCAGGCCGCGAAAATCAGGCAAGGCCTGCAATAGTTGGGCCTGGTCTAAACCAATGGCCTCGCACAAGGCCAGCGCCACCAAAACGTTGGCAGCGTTGTGCAAGCCTTGCAGCGGCAGCTGTAGGGCGCTGACCAAGGCTTGATCCTCATGCATCAGCGGTAGGCTAGGCTGGCTAACGTCAACCCAATAATCACTTGGACCCTGTAAAGAAAACCACTTAGTCGGCTCACCTTTAGCCGCCATGGCACGGCAAAGCGCGTCATCGGCATTCAACACCTGGCACTTGGCGCCCAGCAAAATTCTGGCCTTGCTGTGGGCATAGTCTAATAAGTTGTCGTAGCGATCCAAATGATCTTCAGAAATATTCAGCACGCACACGGCGTCGGCGTTCA
>JAGNTR010000102.1 GCA_017987415.1 Neisseriaceae bacterium | reverse complement strand
CCGGCGTTGCGCCCAGACGTGCCTTGGCCAATCTTAAGGGCATCAACCACCGCAATACGGCATTCTGGGTCTCGCTCGCTTAACCGCGCCGCTACCGACAGGCCGGTGTATCCGCCGCCAATAACCACCACGTCAAAGCTTACCTCGCCCGCTAACGGCGTACCCAAGGTTTCGTTTTTGTTAGCGGCGGTTTCAAACCACCCGATCGACCCATCTATCTGGGGCTGTTGCGTCATTTTTTTCATGCCAAGGCTCCTCATCACAGCCATGATTATAAATAAAGATCGGACCATCCATACAGGGATAGGTCAAAAACCAGCACATTGCCTCTATGCCCTCAGCGAAACAGCTCCGATGCCATCAGCGCCTTGAGTAAATCTTGCACCGAGGTCGGCAACAATCGATTACGCCGCACAATGAGCTGCGCCCGCGCGCTTTCAAAAACTGGATTGGTGGTGCGCAACACCACACACTCCCCGCTGGCCACTTCTTCAACCACGTCGCGTTCGCGTAACAGGCTTGCCCCCAGACCAGCGCGGGCAAACTGCCGCAGCGCCATCACCGAACTGGTCACCAAGCCAGGGGTTAACTTTACCTGATCGTGCAGCTCGGCCGCATCCACCATTTGCCGAAACCCAAATCCAGGCGGCATGATGCCGACGCGGTAGGGCAACAAGGCCTTCAGCTCAATCGGCCCTGAATGTGCAGCCAGAGGATGGTCAGCGCGCACCGACACGCAAATGGGTTCCAAATGATCGGCCATCACCTCAATATTGGGCGGCAAGGTGGCCGCATAGGCGAGGCCGATGTGGGCACGATCCTCGGCCACGTGGCGCACCAGCTCATTCATATTCATTAAATCCAAGGCAATCTCAATATTGGGGTTGTCGTGGCCAAAATCACACAGGGTGCGGTTGATCAGCTCGGGCACAAAGCCCTCGCCCGACACCAGCTTGACCCGACCACGGCGCGATTGGCTGAGCTCATACAAAGCACTCATCAGCGCCTCTTCTTTTTCCAGCCGCTCTTTCACATAGGCCATCACCACCCAAGCCGCCTCAGTTGGCTTGAGGCGATTGCCGCGGCGCTCAAATAAAGTAGTGTTTAAATCGGTTTCCAACTGTTGGATCTGGCGGCTGATGACCGATTGTTCCACGTCTAACTGGTCGGCGGCTTGGCGCATGGAGCCGGTCTGAACCGTGGCGTAAAAATAACGTAAGCGCCGCTCGCTCAGCCCTTGCGGTGCCGTACCGAACGGAAAATGAATGGCCATGATGACTTTCCTTGATGACTTTTAAGCATCATTAAACTACCGCTTTGTTCATTGAAGCGCAATATTTTTGTGCCTATACTGATTTCACATAAGATTCATTGGGTTAAATGAATCTACAATAAACACATACTCTTAGAGGAGTTACCATGAACCCTAACCCAAGCGCCGCGGGCTCTGTGCCCAACAGCAACCCCGCCCTTACCAAAATCTACGCCAAGATTAATCTGCGCCTGCTGCCCTTTTTGCTGCTGTGCTACTTTTTTGCCTATTTAGACCGCGTCAATATTGGCTTTGCCAAACTGCAAATGCAAAGCGACCTTGGCATGTCTGATGCCGTCTACGGCTTTGCCGCCGGTATTTTCTTCTTGGGCTACGTGATGTTTGAAGTGCCCAGCAATTTGCTGCTGGAAAAAATTGGTGCGCGTAAATCCATCGCCCGCATCATGGTGTTGTGGGGGCTGACATCAGCCTCAATGCTGTTTGTCACCAACGAAACCAGCTTTTACATCCTGCGCTTCTTGTTGGGCGTGTTTGAAGCCGGCTTTGCCCCCGGCATGATTTTCTATTTGACCTATTGGTATTCAGGCGCCCGCATGGCCCGCGTGATGTCGATTGTGATGCTGGCTGGCCCTTTAGGCGGCATGCTCGGCGGCCCGGTTTCGGCCTGGATCATGGCCACCATGAGCGACAGCACTGTCATGGCTGGCTGGCAATGGTTGTTCTTGATTGAAGGGCTGCCTTGCGTGTTCTTAGGCGTAATGGCGTTCTTTTACCTAGACGACAAACCTGGCCAAGCCAAATGGCTGTCGCCAACGGAACGCACCCTATTGGCCCAAGACATTGGCCAAACCAAAGAAACCAGCCACCACGGCTTTAAAACCGTCTTACGTGATCCTTGGGTCTACCTATTGGCTTTTGCCTATTTTTGTATCATCAGCGGCATTTACGCGGTGGCCTTCTGGCTGCCCACCCTTATCAGCAACAGCGGCGTCACCGACTTAAAGCAGGTGGGCTTGTATTCGGCCATTCCGTATCTTTGCGCCGCCCTATTTATGTGGTGGTTTGCCAAAAGCTCTGACAAACATCAAGAACGTCGCTGGCACAGTACTTTACCCGCTCTATTCGCCGCCATCGGTCTAAGCTTGGCCATTGTGTTTGGTGACCACTTTGCCGTGTCATTGGCCGCCATCTCCTTGGCCACTGGCTTGATGTGGGCAGCCTACACAGTATTTTGGGCCATCCCATCACAATACTTGGAAGGCTCAGCCGCCGCTGGGGGCATTGCCCTCATCAACAGCATCGGCCTTTTGGGCGGCTTGGTCAGCCCGATGCTGATGGGCTTTGTGAAAGAGGCCACTGGTTCACTCATGGCAGGCTGGTTCTCGATTGCTGGGGTTTTGGCCCTAGGCGCGCTGACCTTGCTGTTCGTGGCCCAGAAAAAGAAAAAAGCTTAACCCTCATCAACGTCCTGATGTCGTTTGAGGCTTAATCAAGACGGCATTGGGATCATCACAACACACACAAGAGGACACCCGATCATGCGCATCATCATTGCTGGTTTCCAACACGAAACCAATACGTTTGCCCCGACCAAGGCCACCTACGATAAATTCGAACACGGCGGCGGCTACCCGCCCCTATGCCACGGCGAGGACTTGTTTGCCTTAACAGACATGAACATCCCCGTCGCTGGCTTCATCAAACAAGCCCAGCAAGACGGCCACGAGTTAATACCCGTGCTTTGGTGTGCGGCGGCCCCATCAGCCCACGTGACCGAAGCAGCCTTTGAACGGATCTGTGGCGACATTACCGCCGCCGTGGCCCAGCATCAGCCCGATGCCGTGTATTTAGACCTGCATGGCGCCATGGTATGTGAACACGTTAATGATGGCGAAGGCGAACTGCTCGCTCGTCTACGGGCCTTAATCGGCCCAGAAAAACCCTTAGTGGCCAGCCTCGATCTACACGCCAACGTAACCGACTTAATGCTCCAAAGCGCCGATCGTTTGGTGGCCTATCGCACCTATCCCCACGTCGACATGGCCGAAACCGGCGCACGCGCAGCGGTACAGCTAGACGCCTGTCTAAAGGGCGAAGCTGCCGTTTTGGTCAGCCGCCGCCTGCCCTTCCTCACCCCAATCAATGCCCAATGTACCTTTGTCGAACCGGCCCGCAGCGTTTACGCCGCCGTGGCCGAACTAGAACACACCAGTATGTTGTCCATGTCGTTTGCCACTGGCTTCCCAGCAGCCGACTTTAGCGAATGTGGTGGCGTGGTGTGGGGCTATGCGCCTACGGCCGAATTGGCCCAAGCAAAAGTCAATCAAATCTACGCCCAAATCGTCGACAATGAAGCGGCGTGGGACATCTCATTTTTAAGTCCTGAAGCAGCCGTGGCGCAGGCCATGGCGCTGGCGGCAGACGCAGACAAACCCATCGTGATCGCCGACACCCAAGACAATCCTGGCGCTGGCGGCGATGCCAACACCATGGGCGTGCTCAAAGCCTTAGTGGCGGCTAAAGCGCAAAAGGCCGCCATCGGCCTCATCGTCGACCCCGCGGCCGTTGAGGCGGCTTATGCGGCGGGAGAAGGCGCCAAGATCACGCTCGCACTGGCCGGCACCTCGGGCATCGAGGGGGATAGCCCGCTGCACGCAACGTTTACGGTAAAAGCGTTATCTGACGGCCGCTGCCAATACGGCGGCCCCATGATGCATGGCGTTTTAGTCGACGTTGGGCGCAGCGCCTGCTTGATGATTGACGACATTGCCGTGGTCGTCAGCACCGACAAGGCGCAAATGCTCGACCGCAACCTATTTCGCATGGCCGGCGTTCATCCCGAAGACATGGCCATCGTGGTGGTCAAAAGCTCGGTGCATTTTAGGGCCGACTTTGAACCCATTGCCGCCGCCGTGCTGATCGCCAAAGCGCCCGGCCCCCTCTTAGCCGATCCAGTCGACCTGCCTTGGCAAAACCTGCGTCCAGGCATTCGCCTCAAGCCGCTAGGCCCCGTATTCCAACCACAATAACACCCAAACCACACATCAAAAGCAAAACGCCAGCCCTCATCGGCTGGCGTTTTTTGTGGCAGATTAAACCCAAGCCACATGAAAATAACTTAACAGTAAAAAAGATGCTTATACTTGGTGCTAATTAAAATTTACAATAATGTAGCAGATTAAAACCTAGCTTAGTCGGGCAAACGCCGCGGCCAAGTCAGCCTGTAAATCTTCAATCGCTTCCAACCCGATCTGTAGGCGCAGTGCGATGCCGCCGGGCTGCCAAGCGGTAGCGGTGCGGTAAGGCTTGCAGTCAAACGGAATGATTAAGCTTTCGTAACCGCCCCAAGAAAAGCCCATACGGAAGAGCTGGAGGCCATCTAAGAACGCCGCCAAATCTTGCTCGGTTTGGCCAGGCTTTAAAATAATCGAAAACAAGCCTGACGAACCCAGAAAATCTCGTTTCCACAGCTCGTGGCCGGGGCTTTCTGGCAAGGCGGGGTGCAAGACTTGGGCCACTTCTGGGCGAGCCTGTAGCCATTTGGCCATGGCCAAACCTTGCTTTTCCGCTTCTTTCAAGCGTAGATGCATGGTGCGTAAGCCGCGTAGGGCCAAGAAGCAATCTTCTGGACCAGGACACATCGCCATCGCATCGTAGGTTTCCCGTAGCGCAGGCCACGTCACAGCATTGGCCGACACCAAGCCCATTAATAAGTCAGAATGGCCGCTTAAATACTTCGTCCCCGCCTCAATCACCAGATCGATGCCATGGGCGTGGGCCTTAAAGAAAATCGGCGTGGCCCAGGTATTGTCCATCATGGTGATGATGTTATGGGCCTTAGCCACCGCCACGATGGCGGGAATGTCTTGAATCTCTAACGACTGAGAGCCGGGCGACTCGGTAAAGATCACCCGCGTATTGGGCTGAATCAGCGCCTCGATGTCCGCCCCTAAGGTAGGATCGTAGTAAGTGGTTTCGACCCCAAATCGCTTCAGCATACCTTCGCATAAAATACGCGTGGGCCGATAAACAGAATCGGTCATCAGCAAATGATCGCCGGCCTTGAGCACGCTCAATAAGGCCAAGCTAATCGAGCCTAGGCCTGAGGGTGAAATCACCGTGCCCGCTGCACCGCTTAGGGTGGTCCACGCGTCCTCTAAAGCTTTAATCGTAGGCGTGCCATCGGTGCCATAACCAAAAGGCATGTCACGCTGTTTTAAATGCTGGTAGTCTGGGTATACCACGGTCGAACCGCGGTAAATCGGCGTATTCACAAAACCGTATTGATCGCTGGGCGCGGTGCCCATGTGAACGAGCTGGGTGGCTAAAGCCAAATCGGATGGTTGCTGAGCACTCATATTGTCTCCATAAAAACTGCCTGCTGATGATGCTTTGTTTATACCGATAAAAGGCCGTCTGTGTCTACCCTAGTGGCTAAGCGTGGGGCGGTGTAGCATTCTGGTCAGCGCCGCCCTCTTTGCCCGTAAAACCGCCGCCAAGCCTTGCCACGCCAACATCCATAAGAGTATGATTCATAATGTGAAAAGCACAGACATCGAGACTTACGGCACAAGCTGTGTCATAATACGGTGTTTCACAAAACGTGATTGCTAATTTGAGGGATACACCCGTGGCTGAACACCAACCCACTTCTGAACACTCTGCCGACCTAATGCAGCTACAGGCTTTACGCCAGCAAGGCGCTATTGGGGACTCTGCATTTGCCCAGTTAAAGGCTAAATTGCTGTCTGGCAATGCCCAAGACGTCAAGGGTGCGCAACAAGACCTTCACAAGCTACAACAACCTACTGGCCATAGCCCAACGCCCCCTAAAAAAGGCAGCGGCTGGTTATTAAAAACCTTTATGGTCGCCATCGTGGCCGTCATTGTGACCATCGTGTATCTGGTCATGAGCCTGCCTAAGGCGAACGAAGAAGAACACATCACCACTCAGTCACCAGACGAACAGGTGGAAATTTTATTGCCTAAAGGCGCGCAAGACGTAGTGCCGACCTTCACCCCGGGTGAAAGCATTAACGAAGCTTTTAAAGCCAAGCAGGCCGCCCAAGACGGTCTGTTGGCGAAAGATGGCGAGGCTCAGGTGGCCACATCTGAGCCTCAAAACACATCGCCCGCCGCCCTGATGCAGCCAAGCCAAAACGGCAAAAATAACGGCAACGCGCAAAAAGCGACCAATGCTGCTAAAGAGGCTGACCCAATCAATCAACTGGTGCAGCAAAAGCAACAAGAAGCACGCAATAAGCCGGCTCAGAAAAAAGCCGTGACGTCTGAAAACATCGACAACCTATTTTAACGAAAAGCATCATTTAAGATCAGGCCCACTTTTTTGTCGAAAAGAAGTGGGCCTAATTAATGGCCGTCATGGCTGGAGCAAACCCCTTTGACCAATATTCATTTATTCATGACCGAAGTGATTTCCATCGTCGGCACCATCGCCTTCACCCTATCGGGTTTCTTGGTGGGCGTGCGCAAACAGCTCGACTGGCTCGGCGTCTTGGTCTTGGCCTTATTGACCGCCATCGGCGGCGGCATGATCCGCGACGTCATGGTGAGCCGTTTGCCGATTGTGTTTTCCGACAACACTTCGCTCATTGCAATTATTTTGACTCTATTCATCGTCAAAACCTTATTACACCTCGATCTAAAAGCCAGCCGCCTGCGCGCCGGCCTGTTTTTACTGGCCGACTCCATTGGCCTGGTGGCCTTCAGCATCACCGGCGCCCAAGTCGGTCTATTGTTGGATTTAAACCTGTTTGGGGTGATTTTACTGGGCTTTGTCACCGCCGTCGGTGGCGGCATGGTGCGTGACGTTCTGGTCAACGACATCCCCATCATTTTACACCAAGATTTTTACGGCTCCATTGCGGTTCTGGTGAGCCTCTCCCTCTATCTCTTAGACGCCATCGGTTGGCTCAACGCCATGACCATGAATTTAGTCTTTTTTGGTGGCTTGGCCGTACGCTTTATCGCCTACCGTTATCACTTAACCTTACCAAAAATTAATCTGCCCTAAGCCCTGACACAAAAAAACCGTGACTTTGATCACGGTTTTTTTGTGTCCCCAACTATCTAATGGCCCCTTTGCTCATAATGAAACACCGGCAGGCCCAGCTTAAAGCGCAGCGCCAACAGCCGCGCCCCCAAGCCTACTGCCAAAGTAATCCACACCACCCAGTGCGGCGACAAATCGGTTTGCTGCAGACCCATATAGAGCCATGCCACCGCAAAAGCGATGCCGGCGTACAGCTCTTTTTGAAACACCAACGGCAGGCGATGACACAGTAAATCGCGCAGCACGCCGCCAAACACGCCGGTCACCACTGCCGCAATCGCGGCAATGATCACGCTGTAGCCCATATCTAAGGCCACTTGGGCGCCAATAATGGCAAAGACAATCAGACCTATCGCATCCAACACCAAAAACAAACGCCGCAAATGCCGCATCAGCGGTGCCACCACAATCGTGATTAGGGCAGCCACGGCCACCACCACAATGTACTGAGGCTTGGCCACCCAGCCTAAAGGATAATGGCCCAACAGAATGTCTCGAACCGTGCCTCCACCAATCGCAGTCACTGAGGCGATGATGATGACGCCAAACCAATCCATTTTACGCTGGCCAGCCGCCAAAGCGCCGGTCATGGCTTCTGCCGTGATGCCCACTAAATACAAAAAACTTAATAACATTTATGCCAAATCAATACAATAAATTACTCGGTCGACGATGATAGTAGAGGCAGGCATGAACGTCAACGTGGAATCCGTTCGTCGCTATGATTAGCCATGAAATAATGGGCGCCAACCTTTGACTTGGGTCAGGCCGAACCGCAACCGCCCCAGCCAAGGTCGCGCCGCTGGGTGTACAAGTCTTCTTAAAACGACCATAATAAGCAAGAGAATTGATTTCGTTGCGCGATTCGTTTTTAACCTTTTGTTTTGATACGATTTTGCAAAAACACAGCCCAACCGTTCTTATCCCATTATTCAAAAAGATACAGCAGCTATAAAAGGAGCCTTATGAAAGCATTAGTCGCAGTCAAGCGCGTTGTGGACTACAACGTAAAAGTACGCGTTAAAGCCGACGGCAGTGATGTCGATATCGCCAACGTAAAAATGTCGATCAACCCCTTTGACGAAATTGCGGTTGAAGAAGCCGTTCGCCTAAAAGAAGCCGGCAAACTGTCTGAGGTAGTGGTGGTGTCTATCGGTGTGAAACAGTGCGAAGAAACCCTAAGAACCGCACTGGCTATGGGTGCTGATCGTGCCTTACACGTTGAAACCAACGACGCAGTGGAGCCTTTGGCCGTGGCCAAAATCCTGGCCGCTATCGGCAAAAATGAACAGCCTGACGTCTACCTATTGGGCAAACAGGCCATCGACAACGATGCCAACCAAACCGCTCAAATGTTGGCCGCCCTATTGGACGCGCCTCAAGGCACCTTCATCAGCAGCGTAGAGCTTAAAGACGGTGAAGTGGTGATTTCTCGCGAAATCGACGGGGGTTTAGAAACCCTCAGCCTGAACCTGCCTTGCGTGTTAAGCACCGACTTACGCTTAAACGAGCCGCGCTACGTGAAATTACCCAACATCATGCAGGCCAAGAAAAAACCTTTGGACAAAGTTGATTTAGGCAGCCTAGGCGTGGACACTAAAGCCCGCCTAAGCGTACAAAAAGTAGCCGAACCACAAGCGCGTAGCGCCGGCATTAAAGTAGCTGATGTGGCCGAACTGGTGGCTAAACTAAAAACCGAAGCCAAAGTGATTTAAGGAGCCCAAGATGACCACATTAATTATTGCAGAACACGACAATCAAACCCTGGCCCCAGCCACCCTACACGCGGTGACAGCGGCAGCCAAACTGGGTGATGTACACGTTTTAGTGGCCGGTGAAGGCGCTGACGCCGTCGTGGCTCAAGCCCAAGCCGTGGCCGGCGTGAACAAAGTGTTGGTGGCTAAAGCCGCTCACTTTGCCCACCAGCTGCCTGAAGAATTAGCGCCCTTAATCGTGAGCTTGGCCGGTGACTACCAATACTTTGCCGCTACCGCCACCGTGTTTGGTAAAAACGTGATGCCGCGCGTTGCAGCCCTACTGGACGTGTCGCAAATCTCCGATTTGACTAAAATCGTCGATGGCCAAACCTTTGAGCGCCCTATTTACGCAGGTAACGCGTTTGAAACCGTCCGCTCAGAAGAAGCGAAACTGGTGTTGACCATCCGCGCCACCGCCTTTGACGCTGCAAAAGCAGAAGGCGGCAGCGCCGAAGCTGC
>JAGNTR010000208.1 GCA_017987415.1 Neisseriaceae bacterium | reverse complement strand
ATTCTCTGTGGGCGCTGAAATAAGCGCTGATGCCATTGGCTTTTTTGGGCAGTGTGTCATCGTTTTTGGTAAAGCGGTAAGGGCCAAGGTTAAACTCCTTTACCGAAGAGGCGTTATTGACGTTGTCGTTTTTAACGTATTGCATCCCTAGCTGAATGTCCCACCCCATTTTTCGTTGAATGGCCTCAAGGTATTGGTTGCTTAAGTGTTGAATGTTGGGTTGGTCATTGGCGGACTTCACCTTAATGAACTGGTCTTGGGCTGCCATGTATTCTTTATTTTCATAGAGCATGGCCGCGAGGTCGAATCGAACGTAAAGCAGGTTAGGCTGTTGCGCTACGATGTGACGATAGGCTTTAATGGCCTGTTCGTGATGTCCTTGCTGGCGCCAAAGCGCGCCTTGCGCATAGGCTAATAAAATCGAGTCGTGTGTGGGTATTTGGGCATAAATGGGGATGATTTTGGCCAGCAGTGGCCATTGTTTTTGCTGTAGCGCTTGCTGTAGGAGCTGTTCTGTTAAAGGCTGATCTTGCAATAGCTGGCTGGGCCGCAGTTGGCTGAGGTCAACATCAGTGACCAGTACGCTGGTGGCTGGTTGGGCAGGCGCGCTAATGGTGGGTTTGTGGTCGCTAGGTACTGCTTGCTGTACTAAGGCGCCGCCGTCGAAATTGGGATTGAGTAAGGCCGAAGGCGTGGCGGCTACAGACAGGATAGGATACACAGCACAACAGGCGGCAAAACCGCAGTGAAACCGTAAAAAAGTGTAAGCCATGCGGTCGCCATCGTTAAAAAGTCAAAAGGCCGCCGCTTTCGGCGGCCTTATTTACACTCGCTTAGCGTTTGCCCGCGAAGCCGATTTCGGTATTGACGATGTCACCGTAGTAGGCTGCGCCCGCAATTTCTTCAGCGTTGGGGCCGAAAAAGCCAAGCTCGTAAAAGCCGCCGCCGTTGGGCTGTTTGCTTGCGCTCATTTGGCCCATGATGCCCATACCGACCATGTCTTGATTCATGGCTTTATTAATGTGGCCTTTGGCTAAGGTGATTTGACCATAGGTATTAAGGCCAGAAATGGCGCCGCTGCCTGTACGGGCATCAAAGTCGACATTGTAGCTGAGCGTGCCTTGCTCTTTATCGCTAAAGGCCACGCCGTTATAGGTAAAGGTGCCGGTGGTGGGTAATCCCTGTTCCGTGGTGGTGAGACCGCGAACATGATCAATCGACAGCCTACCTGTTTCAGAAAGATTCAGAGAATCTTTGGTGACTAAGGTGCCAATCACCATAGAGTAGGGTTGTTGATAAATCTTCATCGTGGCTTCTGCATTGCCTTTACGGCCAGAATCATCCTGATAATTTAGGGTGACTTTTTTATCAGAAAACCCATCTTTTAAAGAAGAGAAATCAATCTTCTCATCATGGCGCACAGTTTTGCCGTCAATGGTGAGCTGGGTGTAGATCAGATCGGAATCTTCATAGGGGGCAAAGTCCTTGGCCTGCTTAACAGCCGACTGATACGCTGTGGGTACATTGCTCAGTGAAGACTGGTTTGGACCAGGTTTTTCCGTTGAGTCTGTGTTGGGTGAACTGCTACCGCCACCGCCGCCGCAAGCGCTGAGGATTAAAACAGCGGCTGCCGTTAACGCTATTTTATACATGGCCATAAGTTGGTTCCGATCTCATTAAAAATGCACAGGATATAATCTAAGTGTCTGATTAAAACAAAGTCATATGTCGGTGTCAATTTTAAAAAATGCTAAGAGGGATGATTAAATGGACATTTATATTTTTCAATGACTTAGGGCTTTATTGTGGTGTGGTAATTATGGTTGATCACGGAGGTGATGATCTGAACATAAAAGGGTGCCGCTCTGTGATCAAGATTAAGGCTGTGCACCTAGGACAGGGGGCTTATTTCAGTAGGGCAATAGCCGCTGCATCGATCGGATGACGTTGGGCACGATGCGTATCGGATTAGGCGTCGGAGGCTCTTGCTCTAAAAGCGTACAAGTGCCGCTGTAGACGGCTAGATTGGCCGTAGTTGTCCCCGTATTTACTCGCCGAGTTTCGCCTTGGGCATTGCTGTGGCCACAGTAGTGAAAGCCATCGTCGCGGGTAATTCGGTAGGTAAAGTTGGCGATGGGTTGTTTTTCGGCGAGAAACACAAATAATTCATCGTTATAGGGATTGGTGCGGCGCTTGGTTTCGGTTTTGACAAACTCGGCCCGGCTTTGCCCCTGCCGTGTTGACGGTAAGGAGCCGATAAAGTCGGCCCATGGTCGATCGGTTTTTTGCGCCTGCCATTCATCGCCTAGCTGCACTTCGTGTTGGCTACTGCCCAGCCATAAGGTGAGTCGGCCCTTGTCGGCCAAGCTCACGATTAAACGGCTAAAGCCTTCTTGTGGGTGTTGGCGCAAGAGCCGCACAATGTCTTGGCGCGGCAGCGCCATGCGCCCACCCCAAAATTGATCATCGTCACCGTCTAACCACACAATATTGAGGCTGGTCGGCAAGGCCGACAGCGTTTTGAACGTCACGCTGGCCGGCGCGACGGCTTCTTTACCCCAACCGTCCCAGCCGCCAAAATAGGCCACAGGCTGGCCTTGGGCGTCGGCCAAATAGCTGCCTTCACGATCCATCACTAAGCCGGCAGTGCCTTGCGGTTCAATCTCTACCGTTAGGGTATGCGCCCACAGCGGCGCCCAGCCTAGGCTTAAGGATAAGGCCAGTATGGCCAAGGGTTGGGTGTGGGTCAGCATGGATAAAGCCCTCAAGGTGGGAGCCACCATTGTAGGGGAATGCCGACGATAGGAAAAGCGTCCTTGCCCACTCTTGCCTAAAGCCGAAACAGCGCCTGAGCCGAAGCGCCCAGCACCGTTTGGCGTAGCCCCTCATCCGGCAGCCAGTCAGACAGCTGCGCCATCGTGGCGGCGTAGTTCACCAGCGTTTCGTGTTGGGTGTGCGGCCAGTCGCTGCCCCACAGCAAGCGCTCTGGCC
>JAGNTR010000101.1 GCA_017987415.1 Neisseriaceae bacterium | reverse complement strand
GGAAACTGCATCAAGGTCTCATAGTGTACATTAGGACGGCGCAATAAATCATACAAACTGTATTCGTGGGTCATCGCCTGGCCCAAAACCGCTTGCTGCACATCTTTGTCTACTTTACCCGGCGTGTACCACGTGCTGCGTAGACGCGCCACTTCGCGCTCAACCGCTTCACGCTTATCGCTGAAGGCACGCCATTGATCTTCGCCCACTAGGCCTAGGCGATAGCCTTCTTCGGTCAGGCGCATGTCGGCATTGTCCTCACGCAGCTGGAGGCGATACTCGGCGCGGCTGGTGAACATACGATAAGGCTCGTTCACGCCCTTGGTGATCAAATCGTCAATCATCACGCCCAGATAAGATTCTTCACGTTTCGGCGCCCAAGCATCTTGCTCTCGCGTGTACAGCACGGCGTTGGTGCCGGCCACAAGGCCTTGCGCGGCGGCTTCTTCATAGCCGGTAGTACCATTGATTTGGCCGGCAAAAAACAGCCCGGCAATGGTTTTGGTTTCCAGGCTGGCTTTAAGGTTACGCGGATCGAAATAATCGTATTCAATGGCGTAGCCAGGGCGCAAAATATGGGCGTTTTCTAGGCCCTTAATGCTGCGCACCAGGCCAATTTGGATGTCAAACGGCAAGCTCGTCGAAATACCGTTAGGGTAATATTCATTCGTGGTCAAACCTTCTGGTTCTAAGAAGATCTGATGGCTTTCTTTGTCGGCAAAGCGGTTAATTTTATCCTCAACCGAAGGACAGTAACGCGGGCCCACGCCTTCGATCTTGCCGGTAAACATGGGGCTGCGGTCAAAACCAGAGCGAATGATGTCGTGGGTGCGCTCATTGGTGTGGGTAATCCAGCAGCTCATTTGCTGTGGATGCAGGCCGGCATGGCCGCGTACCGAAAACACCGGCGTTGGCGTGTCGCCTTTTTGTTCCGTCATTTGCGAAAAGTCGATGCTGCGCCCGTCAATGCGCGGTGGAGTACCGGTTTTTAAACGCCCAAGCGGCAAAGCCAGCTCTTTTAAGCGCGCGCCCAAGCCCATCGCCGCCATTTCACCGGCGCGGCCGCCTTGGTAGTTTTCCAAACCAATGTGGATTTTACCCGACAAAAACGTCCCGGCCGTCACCACCACGGCCTTGGCGTGAAACGCCAGCCCAATCGTGGTCATCACGCCGCTGATGCGGTCGCCATCCAGCAATACGTCTTCGACCTGCTGTTGGAAAATGTCTAGATGCTCTTGGTTCTCCAGCGCATGGCGCACGGCCGCCTTATATAAAAGGCGGTCGGCCTGGGCGCGGGTAGCGCGTACCGCAGGGCCTTTAGAAGCGTTCAAGCGACGAAACTGAATGCCGCCGATGTCGGTGGCCAAGGCCATGATGCCGCCTAGGGCATCGACTTCGCGCACCAAATGGCCCTTGCCAATGCCGCCAATAGACGGATTGCAGGACATTTGCCCCAGGGTTTCAATATTGTGGGTCACCAAAAGGGTTTTAGCGCCCATGCGGGCGCTGGCTAGCGCAGCCTCGGTGCCGGCATGGCCGCCGCCGACGACGATCACGTCGTATTCTGTAGGGTAAATCATGTTGTGTGTGCCAAAAAGTAAGTGCGTGTAAGTGGCTAATTGTACGCTACCACCGCTCGATTGTCAGTTTTCATCATGATGTTGCGCTGGCGCAGACAATGCCACCACAACATGCTTTTTTAGCGCAACCGTGTCAAAATAAGCCCATTCCACTAAACCCTGACGAATCTGAAGGATGCACATGAATTGGCGTCAAAAATGCTTGCTGGGCGTTTTGCCCTTTTGTCTGGCTCTGGCTACGCCGCTGTGGGCCTTTGCCGCACTGAAAGCCGACGAGCAGGTAATGATTTTACCGGCCCTGGCTCATGATCTGCCAAACCAGGCCGAGCGCGTCAGCGTGACCCTCAGCGTGTGGGTATACGAAACCGAACGGCGCCCCGGCGCCACCCGCCTCTTGGCACGCTACATTGGCACCCCCGTTGGCGAACTCAATCCCCTCGAGCGTGAACGTCTGTATCAGCGCAGCCAGCTGTTTCGCGTCGATTCTGAGCGCGGCAAAGTCGTGACCCTCGCCCTGCCCGACGGCAGCCGCCACACCTTACCGCCCACCGATGCCAGCGGCCGCAGCAGCCTCACGGTGACGCTCGCCAAGGCCAGCGTGGTCAGCCCTGGCAAAGCCCAGCCGCTGCCGATTACTTTAGTGGATGCCAGCGCTCAACCGGCCTCTGGCCCGCTGTGGTATGTACCGACAACGGGGCTGTCTATCATCTCCGACATTGACGACACGGTAAAAGTCTCCGACGTAGGCGACACCAAAAAACTGCTACAGCACACGTTTTTAAAGCCGCTCACGCCAGCGCCAGGCATGGCCGCTTGGTATCAACAGCTCATGCGCAGCCAAGGTGCGGCGGTGCATTATGTCTCGTCTAGCCCACTACAGCTAATGCCTTTATTAAGCGACTTCATTGCGGACGCTGGCCTGCCTCAAGGCAGCCTACACCTGCGCCAATCCACTAGCTGGCGCACGGCCATTCCGCCCGAAGGCGCTTCGCGCACCCATAAAACCACGCAAATTCGCACCCTGCTTGAGGCCTATCCGCAGCGGCGCTTTATTCTGGTTGGCGATTCGGGCGAATTAGACCCCGAAATCTACGCCGAATTGGCCCGAGCCTTCCCACACCAAATCGAGCGCATCTACATTCGCGACGTCACCAATGAGCCACGCTCAGCCGCGCGCTATCAAGCCCTATTCCAAGGCTTAAACGCCGATCAGTGGGTGATTTTTGCGCCAACTGGCGCACCCGCGGCAAATCATTAGCCTAAACCCTCACGCCTTAAACGCCATCGTGGGCCAGCAAGAACGGCGCCACTTTGGCAAAGAACACTTCGGGGGCTTCAATAAAGGGCTTGTGTGACGCATTCGGCACCATAAACGCCTCTGCTTGCGGCATCAGCGCCGCAAAATCGGCACAGGCCGCCGGCGTGCCCTCGTCGTGCTCGCCCGCCACAAACAACGTCGGCGTTTCGATGCTAGGCAAGAGCGGGGTTAAATCCAAGTCACTCAGCGTACCCGTACACAAGAATTCGGTCGGCCCCCACATATATTGATACAGCGCTTCATTGGCACCGCCGCCGGCGCTCATGAATTCCGGCCACGGCACTAGGCGGCACAAATGGCGTTCGTAAAAAAAGCGCACTGCGGCCACATAATCAGAATGCTCATAGTCGGCCACGGCCTCATGTCGCAATAGGGTTGCCTGAATGTCGGCAGGTAAGGCGGCGCGGTGAGCGTTATTGTCGGCCATCCAGCGCGCGGTCTGAACCAGCGGGCCTGAAAGCACGACAGACTTTAAGCCCTGAGGCTGGCGTGCTGCATAATTCAGCGCCACGCTGCCACCCCAAGAGCCAGCCAGTAAATGGCATTCAGCTAAGCCCAGCTCGGCGCGAATGGCGTCAATCTCATCGGTAAAACGCGTGAGCGTCCACAGGCTCTGGTCTTCAG
Organism: Neisseriaceae bacterium; assembly: GCA_017987415.1. Lineage (GTDB taxonomy): Bacteria > Pseudomonadota > Gammaproteobacteria > Burkholderiales > Neisseriaceae > JAGNPU01. Next base: position 6,045 of record JAGNTR010000101.1, on the reverse strand, counting down.
GCCGATCAGAGTGGCCTGAACCCAGCTGATCATAAAAGATCACCGAACGCGTTTGCGCCAGCTGCAGGCACGGCAGCAGGCTGTTGTGCGTGCCACCAGGGCCGCCATGAATCACGATCACTGGCGCACGCTCTGTCGCTGCCTGGCTGTGGTTGAGGCGATACCAAATACGGCCACCGGCCACGTTAATGTAGCCGCTTTGGTCGGCCTTCAATGCGGTATGGTCCATTTACCTTCCTTTTCAAAACACCCTTTAAAGTGGGCCCCGCCCACTCTATTTTTCAAAAAATGTAGGGGCTATTGTAACAGGCTAAAAGCGGTTTATTCAGCCGCTCGCCAGTGCATCGCTGCGTCTATGACACAGCTATGGCTAAGCACTGTACCAAGCGTGCGACAAAATAGTTTAGCGAATACCTTACCGATTCAAGCCGAATTTCATCAAAGAATCTATAAACAAACATTAAAGTTTATTCCAAACAAGGGCGCCATCGCCGCGACTTTATAAACCATTACCATCGCACCGATCGCCTGACATTATTAAACAACCTAATGACCGCTGGGCATCACCCTCACATATCGCCGCTGACCCATTTATAAGCAATCACTTTACTTAGGCTCTTTACTCTATGACGTTCACCTTAAATCTATATCAATTAAAACTTTATATAATAAAAATATTGTTGCAATTCAGACAATTGGCGTCGTCCATTTTTAGTTAAACGCACTGTAAAGTATTTGTTTAATTAAGCTTTGCCCCCTAGACTAAGCGGCATGAAACTTACACACAATATTGCCGCCGTTAGGCGTAAACAGCTGGCTGCTTGGGTGACAGACAATGCGGTACCGTCCAAAGAAAAAAGCCTTTTTTCACAGCTACTCAATGGCAAGAGTTCGTTCGGAGAACGCGTCAGCCGCCGTCTGGAGCGAGACTACGGCATGCCGCCGTTTTTTCTCGATGGATTCGACTTGGGCAGCCATCCGCTTCAAGAGTCGCCCGACATGCCCTATGGCTACATCGATCATCGCGCCAACTACACCCACATTTCGGTGTATGACGTCCAGCCAGCCGAGCATGAACGTAGCCTGGCCTGGCTGGAACGCCCCAACGACGGGCCGGTGCTGATCAAAAAGTCTGGCCTGCGCCACAAACACCTCTCGCCCCAAACTTGCCGCGCCTTATTCATCCGTGGCGACAGCATGCAGCCTGAGCTCAACGACTGGGACGTGGTCATCATCGACACCAGCGACGTCGACATCATTGACGGTGAAATCTACGCCGTCACCCACAAAGGCCAACTCTTCATCAAAAAGCTCATACGCGGCACCGACGGCATTCAGCTGGTCAGCACCAATCCGCTGTATCCGCTCGTATTGATTACGGACACCATAGAACACCCACTGGTGATTTTGGGCCGTAAAGTTTGGCGCGGCGGTTAAGCTTGGCCTCTGGGCCAAAATGCCACAAACATGGCTAGACTTTCGCCCATTTGGGCGCTTTTTTTGCCGGCATTCTCACTCATTGGCAAGCAATGCTGCTCGTGCGCAAGCCAGTAACTGAACTTCCGTTTAAAAAACAATAACGCCATGATCATGCGTCTTAACTCGTAGAAACAGCCACATCAGGCCCGCGACGGTTCCTCTACACCTCAGCCGCAATGGGGCCATCAGCAAAACAAACATGCCATATGAATTAAATAAATAGCTGTATTTAATCATACTTATGCCAAAAATCGCCTTTATCAATTCATTATCTGGCGTTTATCTGGCCATTATTGAGCCATCCCACCCTTCTTTTTTAGTCGACAGAATGAAAAGGCCATCATATACTCAAATCCGTTTGCCGCAGCCTTGCACCCATAATAATTAAGCGAGCGCCTTGCGGTAAATCATATAGGTTGTTTGTTTTGAGCTATTGACGACAGGCCCATAAGGCCCCTAGCCCTAGCGCAATGCAAATGCTGATCACACGAGAAAATAGAGAATAATATGGAACAGAAAAAAACGATGAACCGCGTGCTCGTCGCCAGTTTGGTGGGCAGCGCTATTGAATGGTTTGACTACTTCTTATACGGAACGGTCGCCGCCCTAGTCTTTAACCAAGTCTTCTTCGTCAGCGAAAGCCCGACCATTGGCCTGATGTTGGCCTATGCATCCTTTGCTCTGACCTTCTTTATCCGCCCCTTCGGCGGCATCATCTTCAGCCACATTGGCGACCGCGTTGGCCGTAAAAAAACCCTCGTCATCACCCTCAGCATCATGGGTTTGTCCACCGTGGGCATGGGCTTATTGCCCACCTACCAAGCCATCGGCATTTGGGCCCCTATCTTGCTGATCACCTTACGCTTGGTACAAGGCTTAGGCATTGGCGGCGAATGGGGTGGTGCTTTATTATTGGCGGTAGAATACGCCCCTAAAGACCAACGCGGCTTCTTTGGCAGCGTACCGCAAATGGGCATTCCCCTAGGCATGGTTTTGGGTACTTTGGCCCTATCCTTGATGTCGTTGTTGCCAAACGATGCCTTTATGTCTTGGGGCTGGCGCGTACCATTCATCATGAGTGCTTTACTGGTGCTGTTTGGCCTATGGATTCGTAAGGGCATCGACGAAACGCCTTCATTTAAAGAAGTGAAAAGCCGCGGCGCGATCCCTAAGCTGCCGATTGCTGAGACCTTAAAACACCATTGGCGCGAAGTTTTGATTGCCGTGGGCGCGAAGTTTGTAGAAACCGCACCCTTCTATATTTTCAGCACCTTCATCGTGTCCTATGCCACGACTAATCTGGGCTATAGCCGCACCGACACCCTTAATGCGGTGATGATTGCCACGCTGGTGACCACCATCTTGATCCCCCTTATGGGCAAGCTGTCTGACCGCATCGGCCGTAAACCCTTATACGTCTTTGGTACCGTAGCCATGATTTTGTACGCCTTCCCTTATTTCTGGTTGATCCACCAAGGTTCTGTATGGTTGCTGACTTTCGCCACCATCTTAGGCCTAGGCATTATTTGGGCCCCCATCACCGCCGTATTGGGCACCATGTTCTCAGAGATTTTCTCTGCTGAAGTCCGCTATACCGGTGTGTCTTTGGGCTACCAAATTGGTGCAGCCCTAGCTGGCGGTACCGCACCGCTAGTCGCCGTGGCCCTATTGGCCGCGTTTGATAATTCGTATGTGCCTGTGGCCATCTACATTATCTTTACCGCTTTAGTCTCGCTGTTTGCCATCAGTATGGTCAAAGACCGCACCAATGCCAGCCTAGACTAAATGCAGCTGTTGTAAAAAAGGATTCTGATGAAAATTTTAAATGAAGCTTTAATTAAGCAGATTTACGGCATGCAAGAAGCCTTAGTCGACGTGGCCAACGTGCTGCGCGCCAAGGCCGCCGATAAAATCGCCAACCCGTTACGTACGGTGATTGAGTACCCGGAACACCACGCTTCTGTTCTGTATATGCCCAGCGCCGACTTATCCGCCAATATCATGACCATGAAAGCGGTCACGATTTTCCCGGAGAACCCGAAGCAAGGTAAAGCCACCACCCAAGGCGTGGTTTTGGTATCAGACGCGACCAACGGTGACCATTTGGCCCTACTCAACGCCTCCTACCTGACCCGCTTGCGCACCGGCGCCCTGAGCGGCTTAGCCACGGATCGTTTGGCGCGCAAGGACGCCCAAGTCTTGACCGTCATCGGTACCGGCGGCATGGCGTTTGAACAAGTATTAGGCGTTTTAGCCGTTCGCCCCATCCACACCATTTGGCTGGTCAACCCAACCGAAGCCAAAGCGGTGGCGTTTAGAGACAAGCTAGTGGCTTTTGGTATTGATGCCAACATCCGCATCGAAATTGAGCGCGACGTGGCAACGGCAGTGAAATTGGCTGACGTGATTAACTGTAGCACCCGCTCGAACACACCCGTGTTTGACGGCGCCGACGTACGCCCAGGCACCCACGTCAACGGCGTAGGCTCTTACCTACCGCACATGCAAGAAGTAGACTTCCACTTCATTCAGCGCGCGGACAAGATCGTGGTCGACGACCACCACGGCGCCACAGAAGAGGCGGGCGAATTAATCCACGCCAATAACCAAGCCGATTGGTCGTACGACGATCTACACGGCGAGCTGTCGGCCATGATGGTGGGCGAGATTGCTGGGCGCGAAAGCGATGCAGAAATCACCTTCTTTAAAAGCGTGGGCGCAGCCTACTTTGATCTGGCCGTGGCCCAAGGCGTGTACCAACAAGCCGTTAAAACCGAAGCCGGCATTGAGGTGGATGTGTAAACACCGCCTCATGCAAAAGCCACCCTTAGGGGTGGCTTTTTTTATGGGCGCTCCGTTTACGGCTTAGGGCGTAAACGTCACCGGCAAATGCACAATCATGGCCACCGGTTTACCGTGGCGCAGCCCGGGTAGAAACTGCCATTGGCTGGCCTCGGCCTCCAGCTGATGATCAAACGCGATATTACCGCTGCTGTTTTGCAACACGGCCTGCTGCACCTGCCCTTCAGCATCAATGCGGATGCGCAAGGTTAAGGTCAGCTTTTGTTTGCTGCCAGGGTCGGGATGGCGCAGCGCCACCTTACTTAAGAGCTTAGGCTCTTGCGTCGTGGGCGCCGCCGTTGGCGCGGCCACGGCAGCTGGCGCCCAAGCGAGCGCAGGTAAGCAAGCCAACAATAACGCCAAACGTATCATTAAGACACCCTATTCCAACCTATTAACATCTTTGATCTTACGCCCTTATTTCATAAAATAAAAGACGTCCGCATGCCACCACATACAGTGTAGGGTGGGCCGTGGCCACGTAAGCTTATTCTAAAACCATTCGACTACCGATCGGTAGGTGTTTTAGAATGCGGCTTCTTATTTCAATGGGCTAAGCCCTTACACGCACACACATGAACGCTTCTACTCAAAAAAACACCGCCGGCTTTAAGCTGGCCGCATCGCTCGCCCTCATCACCGTCCTTGGCCCCTCATCCATCGACATGTATTTGCCTTCCATGCCAGAGATGGGCGTGGCGCTTCGCACTTCTTACGCCAATATGCAGCTCACCCTCACCATCTTTTTATTGGCCATGGGCGCGGGGCAATTAATCTGTGGCCCCCTCATCGACGCCTTTGGCCGCCGCCGCCCCCTGATGGCCGCGATTATTTTATTTATTGTGTCTTCGTTCTGGGCCGCGACCGCCACCTCGATCGACACCTTACTGGTGGCGCGCTTTTTCCAAGGTCTGGCCTCATCGATGACGCTGGTCACCGCCATGAGTACGGTGCGTGACGTGGCCTCTGGCGTCGGCGCCACACGGCTATTTGCCCTATTGATGACGATTGAAGGCCTCACCCCCGTCATCGCCCCCGCTGTGGGCGGCTACATCGATACCTTTTGGGGCTGGCGCGCCGTCATGGTGACCTTAGGCAGCATGGGCTTACTGGCGCTATTAAACACTGCCTTTAACCTGCCCGAAACCTTGCCCAAGGCCAAACGCCTGTCGCTACGCCCAGGTGAGATCGCCAAAACCTATGCCCGCATTGCCTGCGACGGCCAATTCTTATTGCCTGCTCTGGCGCTCTCGGCCGTGTTTTTCTTTTTGATGTCTTACATCAGCGGCGCAGCCTTTGTGTATCAAAATGAATACGGCCTGAGCCCCGACACCTTTGGCTTGGTATTTGGCTTAACCGGCATTGCCGTGCTGTGTGGCGCCTTAGGCACCAGCCGCTGGGTAGCCATTTACGGCGGCGCCAAGCTGTCTGTCGCAGGCGTGAGCTTTATTTTTGGCGGCGCCCTCATCGCCTGGGCCTCCGACTATATTGGCATCGGCCTACCTGGCGTGGTGGTGGGCATGTTCTTAGCCATGTTTGGCCTAGGCATCGCCGAAGCCACCCTAATGGCCATGGCCATGTCGTCCCAGGATACGGCGCTTGGTTTTACCGCGGCGCTATTGGGCGCGCTACAATTGGTCATCCCCGCGGCCGCTACGCCTTTAGCTGGCGCATTGGCCGAACACAGTGCTTTTGCCTGGTTAGGGTTTCAAGCCAGCTTTGGCA
>JAGNTR010000100.1 GCA_017987415.1 Neisseriaceae bacterium | reverse complement strand
GTGGTTTCGTTAATAAAGGCGTCGACGGCCACGAACAGCGGCAATACTTTAGGGTCTTTTAATTTCTCCACTACGCCATTTTTCAAGCCAGCCATGCCATATACCGGATTGGTCATGTGGCTCACCCACGCTTTAAGCGGGTAAGGATAGCCTTCGGTGGCCGACACCAGCATTTCTGACAGCTGGCCACCGGCAAACGGATACCAAGGCATTTTGGCTGGGTACGGGTTGGTGCCTGCCGCCTGCTTGGCCTTAAATTCACTGGTGGTTTCATAGGCTTTTTTGGCGCGCGACAGCAAGATGCCTTTGGGTTTCACCATGCCATCAAAGCTGGCCAGGTGGTAGCGGGCGCCGTCAACGCACTCTTTAAATTTACCGCCGCTGACGCCCATGCCGCCTTTATAGTTCATATTGCCGATGAGGACGTTCAGCATCAAGATGGCCCAGGTAGAATAAAACCCGTTGCCGCTCATCATACCGCCGTGGGAGATCACCGCCGCCTTACGGCCATGATTGGTAAACTTTTTAGCCAAGGCTTCGATGGTGGCCACCGGCACACCACACTGTTGGCTGTATTCGGCGAGGCTAAAGCGATTAGCCGATTCGCGCAGCAAGGTCAGGCTAGACTTCACCGCCACACTGCTGCCGTCGGCCAGCGTCACCGCCTCGTCCACCCACAAAGTGCCTAAGCCGCTGCCTTCGGCCGAGCGGATCGCGCCGCTGACGGCGTCTTTCACCATCGCAGGGCTGTCCAGCGGCTTGCCTTCTTCGTCCATGCCTGGCTCTGCGCCGGTCACGTCCTGTAGGCGCAGCATGTGGCCGTTTTTAGGGTGGTCGGCAGCGCTGATCACCAGATGGGTGGCGTTGCTCCAGCTTTTGTCGTTGTGCTCTGTCATAGCCGCTTGGCTAGGCAGGCTCAAGTATTCAGCGTTAAAGCGATTGTGGTCAAAAATCCAGCGGATCATCGCCATCGCCAACGACACGTCGGTGCCGGGCTGAATGGGAATCCACGTATTATTCGGGGTGGCCAAGGTGTTGCTCAACGGTAAATTGGGCGCAATCACCACATAGCTAAAATCATCGCGGCGGCGCGCATTGGTCAACTGACGGCCTTGACGCTTAAACGGGTTGCCCGATTGAGCTGGCGAGGTGCCCATGAATAGACCAAACTCGAGATGATCCCAATCTGGTTTGGCATGCTTATTGCTGTCTTGATCGTTCATCAAGGCGCCCGAACCTGAACGGTAGGCCAAACCACAGTAAGAGCCGTGGTTGGCGAAGTTTTTACTGCCGTAGGCGCTTTGCACAAAGCGTTTTAAAAACACCTCGCGGCCTTCTTCGCCAGCGCTAGACACCAAGAGCTGGTTGGCCTTTGGCCCAAACTCAGGGTTGGCCGGATCGATTAAGGTGTCTAGGTCGCGAATGGCTTTCAAACCCTCGACGTGGCCTTCGCCAAATAAATCACCGCCGTTGACGACTTCTTCTACCAGCTGCTCAAAGCTGATGCGCTGCCATTTACCTTCACCGCGCTTACCCACGCGCTTAAGCGGCTCGGTGATGCGGTAGGGGCTGTCTAGACTTTCTAAAATAGCGGCGCCACGCGCACAGGCGGTTGAGCGCTCCTCTAGGCCGGTTTCGCCACCGAGCCGTTGAAAGGCGTCGGCAATCGGGGTTTGATAGCCAAAATGATGGTCGTGCGACAGCGGATGGTAGGGGTTGCCCATGACCCGCAGCACTTTATTATTCGGCTTGTCCACGCGCACCCTCAGGCCACACAGCGTCCAGCAGCCAAAACATTGGGTGTGCGACACCACTTGGTCGCGGGTTTTGTCCCAGCCTGCGGCGCCGATGCGCCCTTCAGGGGTTAAAGCATTACCAGTAATGCGGTCTAGGGTTGGCTCGGCAGATGTGCCCTTTACCAGGCCCACCACCATGTCTTTAGCGGTTTTGCTATAGCCTGCGGCAAAGGTTACAGCGCCGCCGGCGGCGAGGCCGCCCTTCAGCAATAAGCGTTTTTTCTTGTCTAAATTAGCCATGTTGCGCACTCCGATTCAATACAGGTAACCAATCTTGGACTAGGGCCCAGATGATGATTAACAGGGTTAACCACAGGCCAAAAGTCGACATAATCCCCAATAGGCCGTCAAAGCCCCAAGGTAAGTCGTAGGGATTAATAAACACGTTATATTTCGGCAGGGTTTGCGACTGCATCAAGATGCCCCAGCGCACGGTCCAACACAGCGATAATGCCGCCAAGGCCATCACGCTACTCAGCCACGGCCGTGAGGACACGCGGCCGCTGAGCTGGCCCACGCCATAGCCCAAAAGCAGTACCCAGTAGGCGAAGAGGCTTAGGCCTATGGTCCACCACACCGAACCTTGCTCCGGCAGGCTACGGAAGGCAGCACCAGCAGGGTTATCGCCCAACAACCAGGCCAAAATACAGCCCATCAGCGCCAGTAAGGCGCCCACCTGCAACCAGCTGAGCCAGCGGGTGTCGACGTCTTGCTTGGCCCAGGCAAACCAGGTGTTAATCAACATGGGCACGGTTTGCAGCGCGGTCAAGAACAGCACCCACGGCAGCCAAGGGCTGTGCCACAGCGGCTGCGCTTTCAGCACGTTGACCTCCTTACCGGTATAAAGCAGCACCAACACCGTGCTGATCAACAGTGCCAGCGACACCACGCCTAAATAACGACTCGCTTGGAAACGCCCCCACTGGAGCCAACGCAACCATTTGGGTAGCGCCTTACCCATGCTCATGTGGCGTAAAAGCAGCACAAAATACACCAGCAAAAAGGTCACAAACAGCGGCACAAAAAAGGCCCCGATCGACATCCACGACCAGGGGGTAACGTGGGCATAAAAATGCCAAATCCGCCCTGGTTGATGCACGTCGGCGCTCAGGGCGATCGGCCCCACAATGCCGGTACTCGCGCCAATGGCCAGCGCGATCAATTCGGTTTTTAAGCGTTGGCCACGATAAACCCAGCGGCAGGCAATCGCCACCAAGGCACAGCAGGCGGCCACGCCGATGAAAAAGAAATATTGGACGGCCCACGGCAACCAGGCAATTTCCTGGGGCTGAGCGATGAGTTCGCGGATCATACGTGTACCTCCTCCCACAACATGGCTTGGCCTTTTACATTGCTCACAAAAGCATCGTCCAAACCTAAATAAAAGACCTGCGGCACCGTACCCTGTTCGGGCTTGAGTACCTTAATCTGCGCTTGATGCGTCTTGAGCATTTTGCTGATGGTGCTGGTGGGGTCTTTTAAATCCCCAATGATGCGGGCACCGCCCACGCAAGACTCAACGCAGCCGGGCAGGAGGCCAGCTTCTAGACGATGGGCGCAGAAGTTACACTTATCGGCCGTCCCTGTGTCGTGATTGATGAAGCGCGCTTCGTAGGGGCAGGCTTGTACGCAATAAGCGCAGCCCACGCAGCGCTTATTGTCCACCACCACGATGCCGTCTTGACGTTGAAAGGTGGCCTGCACGGGACACACCGGAATGCAAGGAGGGTTGTCGCAGTGGTTACACAAGCGCGGCAACACCACGTTGGTGGCGCGACCGGTTTTTGCTTCTACCACTTGGTATTGGCGCACCGTGGTGCGAAACTGGCCTGGCGGCATTTGGTTTTCGACCGAGCAGCTGACGGTACAGGCTTGGCAGCCAATGCAGCGACGTAAATCCACCAGCATGCCGTAACGCTTGCTGGCATCCCCTTCACGACGGGCTGGCTGATCGCCCATGCCCGCCTCAGCCAAGGGCACCAGCGCTGCGCCGGCGCTCAGCGTGGCCATGTTTTTCAAGAATCCCCGTCTCAATACGTCCATGCCTTACTCCTCAATCAAACTTGCGTTCAGTCACAATCTACCTTATTTTGTCTTATCCCTAGGTTTATACTATTGTGGTTTTCCACATAGTCAGTAGGGTCTTGATAAAAGGCAAATAAACAATTGAAGATTCTCAGAAAATTAGGCTTATACGCCCAACTCCTGCTGTGCCTAGGCGCCGGCCTACTGCCGCTTTTGGCCGAAGCCAAAACCTGGCATCTGGGCATTTTGGCGCAGCGCGGTTTGGCCCGCACCGAAGCCGACTGGCAACCTTGGCTGGATTGGCTAAACCAGTCCATCCCGGGGGAACGATTCGAGCTGGTGCCGCTGGATTTAAAGGGGTTAAAAAGCGCCGTAGAAGAAGGCAAAGTCGATTTGGTATTGAGCAATCAAGCGCAGTTTTTACAGCTGTCGTCGGAACAGCCCGTGCATTGGCTGGTGACGCTGCGCGACCTGCGCCAAATCCACAGCAGCATGCCCAACGAAGGGCGCACCGGCAGCGTGATTTTGGTACGAAAAAGTAGCCCCTACACCACCATAGAATCACTACGCGGCCAGCGCGTGGTGGCGGTAGACGAGCAGGCGTTTGGCGGCTTTTTATTGGGCTTCAAGGTCTTCTTAGATCATGGCCTCCGCGCACACAAAGACTATCAAGTGCGCTTTACTGGGTTCCCCGTCGATCGTACCCTCGAGGCCCTAGGCAGCCGTCAAGCCGATGCGGCCATTGCCCCCGTATGCCTGTTGGAAAACATGGCCGCCGAAGGCCAGCTCAACCTCGCCGACTTCCGAGTATTAGGGTCAATGCCCAACCGCATTGGCTGCCTCTCCAGCACGCTGCTGCTGCCCAACTGGGCGCTGGCGGCCATGCCTAACTTTCCCTTAGAACTGTCCAGTAAGCTAACCAGCTTACTCTTAAGCCAATCGCCGCCCGATTTGCCCCAGTGGACGCCGCCGGTGTCGACCATGCTGGCCGAAGACATTTTACGCAGCATCAACCGCCACCCCCATCAGCAGACATTCTGGCAAAACATGACGTTTTGGGCCCAGCAATACTCCACCGAGCTGGCGCTGTTTGTGGCCTTTTTGGTGCTGGTCTGCTTAAACCACATCTGGATTGGCTATATGGCCCACCGCAAAAGCAAGCAGCTGGAACAGGCCTATCAGCGCATGCGCGAATACGAACAGGTTTTGGCCCATGAAGACCGCATCAGCATCCTCGGCGAAATGGCCTCAGGCTTTGCCCACGAGATCAATCAGCCGCTGTCGGCCATCCGCCACTACGCCGAAGGCAGCGCCTATCGCCTTCAGGCCAGCGATCCAGACAATACAACCCTGCCGATTTTTAACAAAATCATCGATCAAGTACAGCGCTGTACCGACATCATGGACAATTTACGCAGCTGGGCCAAACGCGAAGGCCAACAGCCAGCGGTGGCGGTCAAGGTCGACCAGCTGTGCCGACAAACCGTGACCTTCATCCAAATGCAAAATCGGCATAAATCTTGCCAAATCAAGATTCAAGCTGACCCCGACCTCACCGTTCACATGGTGCCCAGCGTGCTAGAACAAGTATTGTGCAATTGCTTACTCAACAGCATTCAGGCACAGGCCAACCACATCACCATTGCCGCCTTTCGGCAGGAAGGTCAGGTCAAAATCACCCTCACCGACAACGGTGACGGGTTTTCCGAAGCTCAGCTGGCGTTTCCATTTGTGCCGTTTCGCACCACTAAAAGCGATGGTCTGGGCCTAGGGCTGGTCATTTGTGAGCGCTTGATCTTATCGCAAGGCGGTTCATTCACCTTAGGCAACCGCCTCGATGGTCAAGGCGCGGTGATCACCCTCACCCTCCCACCCGAGCTGTCTTAATGGTATCCTTAGCGCTGATTTTAAGAGAACTGACATGTTAAAAGTACACATCGTTGACGACGACCTATCGGTTCGTGAAGCCTGCCATTTTTTATTAGAAAGCCTAGGCTATGAGCCCACTTGCTGGGCCGATGGCCAAAGTTTTTTAAACGGTGCGCCCTTACACGATCAAGGCGTGGCCATTTTAGACATGCGCATGCCCAATCTGACCGGCAGCCAAGTTCACGAGCAGCTACGCGCGCTCGACAGCACCTTAGCGGTGATTATTTTGACCGGCCACGGTGAAGTCACCATGGCCGTGAATGAATTAAAAGCGGGCGCGGTAGACTTTTTACAGAAGCCCGTGGCCATGGGCCAACTGATGAATGCCATGCAGCACGCAGCGGAACACACCCACAACCGCCACGAAGCGTATCGAATCGGCCAACGCTATGCCTTACTCAGCCCGAAAGAGCAAGGCGTAGCTCAGCTGGTGGCGGCGGGTAAAACCAACCGCATGATTGCCGATGAGCTGTGCGTGTCGGTGCGCACCGTCGAGGTGCAACGCGCCAGCGCCATGGAAAAAATGGGCACCGATACGTTGGCGGCCTTTATTCAAAGCCTGCAAATTTTGGATCAGGAAAAGCCTAACCCAGCCTGATTCAGCCCCCTTAAATACTGCCCTCTTTTTCCACCACCAACACATGCGCCGCCCCTTGTGGATGCGCCACATGTTCACAGCCGACGGCGGCATAAAATACGTCGCCGGCCACCATGTGGGCGATGCGTACCTCCTCCGCCTCACGGTAATACATGTCGACTGCGCCTTGCAGTACGGCAAACACTTCTTGGCCATCGTTTTGGTGCCACACATAGGGCTGATCGGTCCAGTGTAGGCGTACGGTGACGCCGTCCATGGTCGCAATCGGCAAAGCCGCCCAGGCTCGATCGGGCAAAAATTCAGCGGTTTTAATATGGCTCATGCTCGCTCCTTAACGTGTTTAATCGGCAGCAATACCAATGCCCCTGCCCACAGCAAGCCCAGTAAGGCCACTATCAATGCCGGCGTAAGACTGCCCGTCAGTGCGCTCGATGCCGCCGACAGCATCGGCCCCACCAGCTGGCCTACGGCATAGGCCGTGGTTAGTAGCCCGGCCAAGTAGCGGCCATGGTCAGGCGCTAATTCACGCCCATACTGCAAGGCCAATTGCACAATGCTCAAGAACCCGCCACCCACCAGCACCGCAGCCCAAATCAGGCCCCAAATACTGGGCATCAGCAGCACCGCTAAAATACCCAGAGCCTGTAGCCACAGCACCAAGGTCAAACGTTTGGCCGTGGTCATCCAGCGCCGCGTGAGAATGCCCATCAGCACGCCGCCCACCGACATGGCGCCAAAAATAGGCCATACAAACTGAGTGAACAGACTGTCAGGAAACCGCTGTACCGCCATTTGTGACAAAAAAGTGGCCGGTAAAATATAGCCAAAACCCGCTAATCCATACGCCCACACTAGGCGCTTCAGCGGCACCGTCAATTGCAGCGGCGCCGCCAGCGTATTCGGTCGTTGAAACGCGCCGCGCCGCGGCAGCTGCGACACCACCAATAAGGCCAAAAAAACGGCCGCAAGGCCATACACCCACCAGCCTTGGCTGGCGCTCAAGCCCCAGTGATGAATGCCGATGGCCAATAGCCCACTCAAGGCGATGCCCGTACCCGGCCCGGCAAAGACCGCTGCACTCAAGGCCGGCCTGTGCAGCTGGGCCAGCTGATCATTACACCAGGCCGACAGCAGCACCATGGCCCAGCCGCTGGCGCAACCAATGAGAAAGCGCAATAGGCTATGCCCCCACGGGCCTGAGGCAAACGCCGACAGCAGCGTCAGCAACACCGCCCCCCATAGGCCCAACCACAGCCGCCACTCCAAACGCCGCTGTGCCCGCATGGCGTCAAATGCGCCGACCAAATAGCCTAAATAATTGAACGCGGCCACCACGCCGGCGCTGGTTAAGGTGAGCTGTCCTTCTAACATCATCAAAGGCACCTGTGGCGTGTAGGCAAAGCGGCCAATGCCCATGGCCACCATCAGCGCCACAAAGCCACTGAAGGCTATTTTGATTGGCATGGTTTCTCCTCTATGATTTCTTTTTTATGGTGTTTCTTTTTTATACTGTTACTGGATGCTTAAAACCACAAAAACCACCCCTGAGCCACAGCGTTCGAGCGGCTCAGGGGTTTTGACGCCTTTATTTTCTTTAACCGAGCAATCCCTCAGCTTTTAGCGCAGCCTGCACGCCCTCATCTTGCGCCCATAAGTCATAATAAGCCTGTACATTGGGATACTGCGGTAAAAGGCCTTCAATAGCGTGAGCCACCCAGCCCAACATCACCAATAAGTATGCGTCGCACACGGTACGGCGACCGCCAAAGAAATAGCGCTGGCCAGCCAGCTGCGCATCTAGCTTGGCTAAATGAGCCGCCACTTTTTGGCCGCCTTGAGCGCGAATTTTGTCGGTTTGATCGGCATCGGCACCGGTTCGTTCTGCGCCAAAAACGGTACTGAAGCTGCCGTGAAAGTCGCTGTTCAAATAACCCAGCGCACGATAGAACTCAGCTTGTGAGCGGGCGTCGCCTTCGGCGCCTAAGCGCGCCGCGGGAGCCAAAGCTGCGATGTAGGTCAGAATCGCGAGGTTTTGGGTCAATACCCAATCGCCTTCCTCTAAGAGCGGCACGGCCCCACTGCTGTTTTTAGCCAAATAAGCAGGGCTTTTAATGTCTTCGCGGCTGACGATTTTGATTTGATGAGGGACATTGGCCCAAATTAAGGCAATGTGATCGGCGGTAGAACAGGCGCCGGGCATGGTGTACAAAGTCAACATAGAACGTCCTTTCAGTAAGAGATCATGACGCAATTAAGGCACAATACCGCCACAAGCCTCCTGACGGCAGCCCAAGACACACAGGCCCTGATCAAAACCGCGCCAATTTAGGCGCACAAGCGGGCACGAGTGTGTCACAATATTCTCATACTACTCGGATTTAAGGATGGATGGCATGTCTTTTCACACAATTTTGACGCCCTTGGCTGTCGCCACACTGGTCTTACTCAGCGCCTGTTCTGGCTCTGAGCCAACCCCAACAACGAACGCCCCAAACGTGGTTAAAACCATAGGCAGCGACATTCGGGCGGAAAACATTGGCGGCCCCTTTACCTTAACCGGCCAAAACGGCCAAGACGTATCGCTCAGCGACTTCGCCGGCAAGGTGGTGTTACTGTCCTTCGGCTACAGTCACTGCCCCGATATTTGCCCCACTAACCTCTTAACCTACGCCCAAAGCCTCAGCGCCTTAACGCCGGAAGAGCAGGCCAAGGTTGCGGTGGTGATGGTCAGCGTTGATCCAGAGCGCGACACGCCAGCGGTATTGGGCGAATACGTCACCTTATTTAACCCCCAGTTTATCGGCCTGAGCAGCGCCCACCCCGAAGCACTGGCTCAGGTCATGCGCGCCTATAAAATCACCGCCACCAAGGTCGAGCGCGACGACGGCGACTACGTCATGGACCACAGCACCGGCAGCTACCTGATTGACGCCAAAGGCCAAGCGCGGCTGTATGAGCCGCACGGCATTAGCGCAGAAGACTTAACCCATGACCTCAAAACCTTGCTAGAATGACCGCTTAACTTTACTCTTTATCTAGAAGCCCTCCTCACGCGGACGGGCTCAATCCACTAAAAGAATCAGGACATGACACCGCTAACCATTGCGCTCTCCAAAGGGCGAATTTTTGAAGAAACCTTACCGCTTTTGGCCGCTGCGGGCATTGAGCCCCTAGAAAACCCTGAAGCCTCACGTAAATTAATCATCAACACCAACCACGACAATATTCGCTTGGTGATTGTGCG
>JAGNTR010000207.1 GCA_017987415.1 Neisseriaceae bacterium | reverse complement strand
GCTTCTTGGCCTTCTGGGTTTTCGGTGCCATCGACAAAGCCAACCATGCTGCGGGCGTCGAAATAGCGAAAGCCTTGTACTTCATCGATGAACACCACGGCGTCGCCTAAGTGGTTACGGATGTTCATGGCTAATTCAAAGCATAAATCCATGCGCTCGGCGCGCAGATGGAAAAAGACGTCGCCAGGCGTGGAGACGGCGGTGTGCTTGGCGCCTTTGTATTCAGGTAGGGGGTGTAGCTCTTTGGGGCGAGCGTGCTCTGGGAAGAGGGCGTCCCAAGCGTCTGAGCCAAAGCCCATGACGTAGCTTAAATATTCTAGCGTGGCGGCGCGTTGCTGAATGTCTTGAGCGTATTGCGGCAGCGCCAGGCACAGGCTTTTGATCTTTTCAACGGCATCAGGCGCAGAGCCTAGGCCGAATACCATAAAAATAGCGGCCCCACCGGTGGGTAGGGTGATGTCTTGCGGTTGCGTGGTTAAATGATTCACAACACTTGTCCTTTTTACTTATTGGTATCTTTAGAAGTATAAACCATCTAACCTAGTATGTTGATCGAATTTGACTATGATTTTGATCAGTCTCAGTAAACGTGAAATGCCAAGCCCACAGATTTTTTTAAAACGTTGAAGACCTGTGTTAAGGTGGATTGATTGGCACATTAAAGGAGTGAGCATGGGGCGATTAATGAATCTTTGGGCGACAACCCAGCTGTTGGTTTTGTCGCTGAGCTTGATGTGGCTGCCCGCTCAGGCAAAAACGGTTACGGTAGCGCCACCTGAGCGTGCTTATGATGGCGCGGCTAAGGCGTGGGTAAACGGCGGCCGACTGTGCTTAGGTCTAGAGCCTAGCTATGAGGCTGGGGGGGTGATGGTGGATGCGGCAAACGCGGCTCAGCATGAAGTGATGCTGAATGCTTTATTGGTGCATAAAGATCAGCAGGTGGTGTGGCAGGCGCATGCGCCTAAGCTGGGTGCGGCTACGTTGGCCATGCGCAGCGATACGTGTCTGCCTTATGGCCAAACGCCAGCGGCCATGACTGAAGTGATTCCGGCTCAGCCTCTAAGCCCCGGTTTGTATACGGTGATGCTGGTGGGCAATGATGAACAAAATCGGCGCGCGTGGTTTTATCAACACTTTTGTGTGGGGCCGGATGTGAATCGGTTGCGGGTAACGGCGGCGACTTTTTCCGGCGCTTCTCAACGTTGGCAATGTGGTTAATCATCAAAGGAAATAAGCGTTTAGTCCCATCCTGGGGGTTTTTTTGGGCCCGAAAATCAGTTATACTACCGGGTTCTTTCCGCGCGAGCACAGGCTGCCTCGCTGGCTGATTGAGGGGGCAGCTGTGGTGGTTGCGCCGTCAAATTAGGGGAAGGAAAACCAGCAGCCTTCAGGATAATTAATAATGCAACAGTCGTTCATGCGCTCAGAATTTAAAGCGCTTATTTTTTTGGCCTTTCCTATTTTATGTACTCAGCTATTACAGCTGGGTTTGGGGACGGCCGACATCGCCATTACCGGTCACTTTGACACCAAGGTGCAGGCCGCGGTGGCGTTGGGGGTATCGGTATGGCACCCCATCTTATTGTTCACCGTCGGGACCTTAATGAGCCTGGCGATTTTCTCGGCCCACAATTATGGCTCAGGCGACATCGAGAATGTGCCGGTGGTGTTTCATGCAGGCCTACGCATGGTGGCGTTTTTCAGCGTGGTGGCCATCACCTTGATGTGGTGCTCGGAAGGTATTTTTCGGCTCTTTGAGGTCGAGGAAGGCCTAGTGGCGCCGGCGGTGCGTTATTTACGCGCCTTAAGTGTCGGGGTGCCGGCGATTTTCCTATTTAACAGTTTACGCAGCGTCAGCGAGGGAGTGGCCCGTCCGGTGCCGGTGACGTTGGTGATGCTGGTAGGCTTCGTGGTCAATGCCTGCTTAAACTATGTATTGGTGAATGGTTATGCACCGATCGGCTTGCCCAGCTTGGCAGAAGTGGGCTCTGGCTTGGGTACGGCGATCACGTTTTGGGTGATGTTGGGCTGTATGGTGCTGTTCTATAAGCATGACCCGCGTTTGGCCAAGCTTAATTTATTCCGTAAGCCCGTCATCAGCGTGACGACGATGCTGAAAGACATGGCTAAAGTAGGCCTGCCTAATGGCGCGACGATTTTTGCTGAAGTGACGATTTTTGCCGTGTCTGGTCTGATTTTGGGGCGTTTTGGCGAGATGATCGTCAGCGGCCATCAGATTTCTTTAAACATCACCAGCATGAGCTTCATGGTGCCTTTGAGCGTGTCGTTTGCGCTGACGGCGCTGGTGGGGCAGAAGATGGGTCGTAAAGATTTAGCTGGCGCCGTACGCGTGGCACGCATGGGTCGGGTGACCTCGTTGGGTATCATGGTGTTGACCTGCTTGTTCTTGTTTGCTGCCCGCAACCACTTGCCGCTGGTGTTCACCAATAATCCTGAAATCATTGCATTGAGCGCTCATTTACTGCTGTTCTCGATTGTGTTTCAGTTTCCTGATGTGCTGCAAGTGGCGGCCAATGGCGCGCTGCGGGGCATGAAAGACACGCGCGTGCCGATGTTGATGAGCATTGCTTCTTATTGGGTGGTGGGCATGCCTTTAGGCTATTACCTCAGCGTGCATCAAAACATGCAGGCAGAAGGCGTATGGATTGGGTTGATTGTCGGCTTAAGCTGTTCGGCTCTGCTACTGAACATTAGGCTGCAAAAACTGTTTAAGCGTTTCTTAGCTGCCTAGTTAAAACCCCTGTCACGCTGTGACAGGGGTTTTTTATTGGGCGGTGCTGACCGTGGGCTAGGCTTCAGAGGCCAAAGTAGTCGGTACGACGAAATGCCACGAGCCAACGGGCGTGTCGCCTAGCTCAAATTCACCGAAGCTGAGGCGGTGTAGCTGTTCCACTCGGTTGCCGGCAGCGGCGATCATGCGTTTGACTTGATGATAGCGGCCTTCGGTAATGGTCATTAATAAGGTGTGTTCATCACGCAGCTCCGCAT
>JAGNTR010000099.1 GCA_017987415.1 Neisseriaceae bacterium | reverse complement strand
CGCATTGTGATCTTATTTAATGAAGCCCACAATCGCCTCTGGGACCTAACTGAGCAGGTTTTGCGCGATCGCAATCGCGGCGCTGATTTTACCGCCACCGCCGATAAAATGACGATGTTTAAAGCAGCCAAAGGCACCGTCTTGTTTTTTGAAGACCAAGACGTTGTGGCCACCTTGCAAGCCCAGTTTCCATCCTATGCCGACAATTTTCCTACTTGGTCGGAACAGGCTTCTGGCATGGCCCAGCACTCAGTGTGGGTCGCTTTAAATGAGCAAAGCATTGGCGCCAGCCTACAGCACTACAACCCCTTAATCGACGCTGGCATCAGCACTGAATGGGCCATTCCTGCCTCTTGGCGCCTCAGAGCGCAAATGCCGTTTGGGTCGATCAAAGCAGAAGCCGCCGAAAAAACCTATATCGAAACCCAAAACCGATTCAAAGTCTTTAAATAATAATCAGTGGCTCCCGGCACAGCTTAAACCCGTAGCCATAAGAAAGGACACATTATGTTGATGATTCATCGCAACCCACAACGCGGCGCCGTCGATTTAGGCTGGCTGCAAAGCCAACACAGCTTTTCTTTCGGCAGCTGGTACGATCCCGATTACATGGGCGTTTCCGTTTTACGCGTGATTAATGAAGACCGCGTCAAGCCCCACACAGGCTTTGGCCGCCACGGCCATGACAATATGGAAATCCTCACCTATGTGCTGTCTGGGCGCCTCACCCACCAAGACAGCATGGGCAATAAAGGCTATATCAATGCAGGTGAGTGGCAGCTAATGAGCGCCGGCAGCGGCGTCACCCACAGCGAAATGAACGATGCCGATGAGCCGGTGCATTTCTTGCAAATTTGGCTGTTTCCAAACGTTAAAAATGCCGAGCCGACCTACCAGCAAGCGTATGTCAACCCTTTTGAAACGCCCAATCAATGGCACAACATCGTCTCACCTGGCGCTGATAGCCCGCTACTCATCCGCCAAGATGCCTATGTGTCGGCGCTGGTGCTTGAGGCTGGAAAACACAGCCAAACCACGCCTAAATTGGGCACCAGCTACATTCACGTGATCAAAGGCCAGATTACTCTCAACGGTGAGCCTTTACACAGCGGCGACGCTGTGGCGCTTAACGGCCCTGCCGACATCAGCGCCAGCGAAGACAGCCACCTCATTTGGTTTGACATGCCGTAATACAAAACGCCAAGGCTAGGCCTTGGCGTTTTTTTATGCTGATGCTGATTTGGCCATGAGCTTGGCCATCAAGGCCTGCTCTTTTGCCAACATGGCCTGCAGCACGGGGCGCTCGCTTAAGCGCTTAAAATGCGCCGCCAAGGCCGGCCAGCGCTCGGCGTCAATCGTTTCGCCGGCATAGCCCAAGCTTACCCACTGAGTGGCCACGGCCAAATCAGCGACGCTTAACGTATTGTCTACTAAATAATCCTGTGTACCCAATACCTTGGTTAAATAGTCAAATAGCTGCGGCAGTTTGGCTAAAGCCGCATCCACCAAGGCTTCATCAACTGGCTTACCCATCATGGGCGACAGTACTCGCTGACTAAATAGGCTAAACGTAGCCGCCTGAGCCAGGGTTTCATCGGCATAACGCTCCAGCCAGCGCACTTGCGCCAAAGCCTGCGGCGTCGACGGATACAGGCTTAAGCCTTGTGGGTATTGGTCGTGTAAATAGCCACAAATCACGGCGGAATCCGCCAAGCCAAAATCACCGTCCTGAATGGCGGGAATTTTCCCCAAGGGGCTGATCTCCAGATACCAATCTGGCTGCTGTACAAAAGGCATAATCACTTTATGCTCAAAATCCATCTCACGCTCTTGCACAAACCACAATACTTTACGAACAAAGGGCGACAGTGGCGCCCCGTATACTATTAAAGACATACCGTTCCTCTTTCTTTATCCAATGTCAGCCAGGCCTCTGCGGTCTAGCTTAATCCAGCATCATTAGACCACACTCTAACGCGGCTGGACAGACAACGTGAAGCTGGCTCATCAACCTAAGCCAGCTTCATGAGCATTGCCATGCTTCATTTAAGCAGGTTTAATCGCTTTGGTTGCCATAAAGGTGGGTAAATAATGATCTATGAGAAAGCGTGGCTGCGGTTGACTGTCTTCATAAAAATCAGCCAACAATAGCCCTGCATGCAGCTGGCCCGCAATCAAATCGGTTAGGCTGTGGCCAAACACCAAAGCCTCATGGCGCGCCTGTTTGGCCGTCAACTCGGATGCCGTCAAATCAGTGATGTCGGCATAAGGCAATGTGTATTTAGGCTTGATCACGCCATCAGCCATATATTGAGGATCACGATCGCCCACGTACACCACAGGATTATAAAAGCTGGCCAACAAGGCCCCACCAGGCTTGAGGACGCGCGCGCATTCCGCCCAAACCGGCAACACGCTCGGTACATAATGATTAGAGATGGGGTGAAACACCACATCAAAAGCAGCGTCGGCAAAACGGCTTAAGTCGGTCATATCGCCCTGCTCCGTACGCAAACTTAAGCCATCGCGCTGTGCCACCATCTGATCTTGCGCCAACTGCTCATCAGATAAATCAAACACCGTCACATTGGCTCCAGCCGCCGCCAACACTGGTGCTTGCTGCCCACCAGCCGACGCCAAGCACAAAATATTCAACCCAGTCACGTCACCGAGCCAATGTGCGGGCAACGGCTGTGGCGTCAAGTGCACCTGCCACTGGCCCTGTTTCGCCGCTGCGATGACTTCAGCACTGACCGGACGAGACCAAGGTTGCTGTGCCAGCGCCTGTTGATCCCAAGCCTGACGATTAAACGTTAAAAAATCAATTGAAGATGAGGACATAAAACCTCCTGACAAAACAAACTAAAATTTGATTTGTGCCATCCGCTCACGCAAAGCGCAAACAAGATCGAGATCGGTTCAGAAAACCGTAGACTAAATAGACGCAAAGACGCCATCAACCACATTAAGATGCAGGCACAAACCACCAAAAAGAAAGGCGTTGCCCTTAAAGCAACTTAAGCTAGGATGATCATGACGAAGGCGTCCTTTAATAAAAAGAAGAAATAATTCAGACAACGCCCAAGCTCGGCTTGGGCAGCAGTAAACATAATCAGTTTAAAATAAAACCACTTTCTTTGTCTAGACCCCATCCTTGCACGCCCAAGCATCAGCAGGGTTCCGTTATAATGTCTGGCAGACACGAGAGCCCTCTGTGGGTGGCCTCTTTGATTAAATCACGCTCGATTGGATGCCTATGTCACCGGCTCAAGAACGCATCATTGCCACTGCCTTAAACCTATTGGACACCGCTGGCCTAGAAGGCCTCAGTATGCGCAAACTGGCCCAGGCACTACACATTCAAGTACCCTCATTATATTGGCACTTTAAAAACAAAGAAGCTTTGCTTGAGGCAGTAGCCGACACGCTCCTAGCGCCTGTGGCCAGACAGATGCCGAACAATGCTACGTGGGTCGAGCAACTGGTACATATTGGTTCTGAAATCCGCCAAGCCTTGCTCAGCCGCCGCGACGGCGCCCGCTTTTTAGCCACCACCTACCCCATTTCCGAAAACGTCGCCCGGGTCACCACTCAGATGATCCATATTTTAAAAGAGGCGGGCGCCGACGAACAAACCGCCACGTGGAGTGTCATGTCCCTACTCTACTACATCATCGGCTTCACCATTGAAGAACAGGCCTTAAGCAGTAAGAACCTCAGCAAGAAACAGCACGACGACGCGATTCAAGCCATCTTTCAAAAATACCCCCTAGGCACCGCCATCATCTCCCAAATTCAAACCGGCAATATGGATGAATGGTTTGATTTTGGCCTGCGCCTGCCTCTGGATGCCCTCACCTTACGGCTAGCTCAAACAAAAACCCCCTGACGCCGCAGAGGGACATCAGGGGGTCATTCAGTTGATCGCTTACTGGTGATTCTTACGGTAGAACAAATAAGAAATCGCCAACAGCACAAACCAGATCGGTGTATACAACATACCGGTTAAGGTGTCTGACTCTTGACTAAACAAGTACAGGACGAAGGCAAAGAAAGCCAAAATAAACCAGCACATCGGCACGCCAAAAGGCATCTTGAAGTTAGAAGCCTGGTGTACATCAGGACGAACCTTACGGTATTTCATGTAAGCCACAATGATGGTCGCCCACACGAAAATAAAGCAAATACTGGAAATCGTGGTCACAATCGTGAACACGTGCATGATGTTGCCGTCTTGGTATAACAAAAACACGCCAACCAATAAACACGCACATGAATACAATAAACCATTGCTTGGCACACCGCGCGATGACAATAGGCCAAACACGCCAGGGGCACTCTTGGCACGAGACAAACCAAACAGCATACGGCCGGTAGAGAACATACCGCTGTTAGCCGAAGATAAGGCTGAGCTCAACACCACAAAGTTAATCAAGCTCGCGGCAATGGGAATGCCGATCAAGACAAACATTTCCACAAATGGGCTGCGATCAGGTGAAATCTCAGTCCAAGGCGTCACCGTCATGATCACGGCTAAGGCCAATAGGTAAAACGCAATGATGCGTACTGGGATTTTGTTGATGGCCTTAGGTAAGTTTACGTGAGGATTTTCGGTTTCTGCCGAAGCCGTCCCCACTAGCTCAATGCCGACAAAGGCAAAAATGGCAATTTGGAAGGCTGCAAAGAACCCGGTAAAGCCATTCGGCATGATGCCGCCA
Source organism: Neisseriaceae bacterium (assembly GCA_017987415.1). Taxonomy (GTDB): domain Bacteria; phylum Pseudomonadota; class Gammaproteobacteria; order Burkholderiales; family Neisseriaceae; genus JAGNPU01. The sequence goes on along the minus strand of JAGNTR010000099.1, from coordinate 4,963 downwards.
TGAATCCATAGGTTAGAGATTTTCGCCTCATGACCAGCTGAACTCACAAAACCCGTGGCCAACAGATAAATACCAATCGCAATCAAGGCAAAAATCGCCACAATTTTGATCAAGGCAAACCAAAACTCTACCTCACCAAACAGCTTGGCAGACAATAGGTTAAAGCCTAACAAAAAGCCGATACACAAGACGCCAGGCAACCATAACGGCACGTCTGGCCACCAAAACTGGGTGTAGCCCGTGATGGCCACAATATCGGCCACCCCAATCACCACCCAACAAAACCAGTAGGTCCAGCCCACAAAAAAGCCTGGAATAGGACCCAATAGATCATGTGTAAAGTCAACAAACGATTTATATTTCAGATTTGACAGCAATAGTTCGCCCATTGCCCTCATGGTGAAAAACAAGAAAAAACCAATGATGATGTAGGTAAACAATAGTGATGGCCCAGCCAGACTAATCGTTTTACCCGAACCCATAAATAAACCCGTACCAATGGCACCGCCAATGGCAATTAGCTGCAGGTGTCGGTTCTTAAGTGACCGATGTAGACCGCTGCCTTCATCATGCTCCATGTGACTCATAAAATCCCTTTCTCTATTACTGCTATTTATTATTTGATTTGTTTTTTCTTTTAAAACATAGCCTTATAAAAAATGACTTAATTTTCAAAAAAACTGGGCAATGTTAAATGAATCTTTCACATAAATCTAATAATAAAGCGAGAATATCGGCATCTTTTGTATTTATTACCAAAATAACCACTATTTGTAATAAATACTGATTTAAGTCATGGTCAGATCTTGCCCAGATGGTTTAAGGCAATAAGTAAAAATCGGCAGCACCGTAAGCGGTACTGCCGATTTCCGGTATCGCCTCTCTTCAGGCTCAAACGCGTAACCCGTCACCCACGATGACAGAAGGCACCGCGCACACATTATTTAAGGTAATTTGACCTTCGCTATGGCTGAGAAGCAGTGGCTAGGCTTTGCTTTGCTCACCCCATCTAATGACCCTGAGATTGGCACCCAGAGCCACGATACAGCAGCACAGCCGCAGCCAAGAGCCCCAACATCAATACGCCAAATACCCATTCAATCGGCCACACATTGGGCAAGTAAGCGCCTAAGCTGGTGCCAATAAACAATAAAATGCATACATCGACACAGCGCTGCCTTGTACATTAGAAAGCCTTTCCGTCTGAATACTCTGCGCCTGCTGCCCTACCGTCGCAATCAAACAGGGCAAACAATAAGCCAGCGCCGCGACATACACAAAGTGTCCCAACAACAGCCCCGATGGCCATAGCATCTGTACCGACACATACTGAAACGGCAAGCTCAGCATCATGACCACAATCGATCCAATCAACACCCGTTCGGCGCCAATGCGCCGAATCAACCACACACTGTTCAGCGTCAACAACATGGCTGGCAACGCAATACTGCGTACCAGCCCTATGCTGAGCCCCATCTGGCTCAATCCTGTGTCACGATGCTGAGTCAGCCAAACGTAAATCACCACAAACGTCCACAGCAACAACAGCGATGTCAGATATAAAGCCCTTAACTTAGGGTGAACCAACAAGGTCGGCAATGATTTGATTAAATCACTGATTCTAGGTGGCTCTTTCGGCCGCATGAGCGGTGCAGGCAAGCGCCCTATCACCACCAGCGCCAAGGCATAGCAGCCTGCAAACACCCACATCAACGTCTTCAAATCATCAATGATCAACCATGCCCCCATGCTTTGGCCCAACACGCCTGCAAGCAAAAAAGCACAGCTCAAATAGGCAATCACGCTTAAGCGCTGAGGCAAGGCCACATTTTCGGCCAGCCAGACCATGATGACGGGCGCGAACGTGGCCGCAAAAAAGCCCTGAGCCCCGCGTAAAACCAATAAGCTCTGCCAAGATTCAACCCAGGTTTGCAACAGAGTCAGCCACAATAAGCAGCTCATACCGAGCATCAACACGCGCCGACGGCCATACCGATCCGACAGCACGCCCCATACCAACATCCCGCTGGCGTAGCCTATAGAAAAAATCGTACTCAAGCCGCTGGCCTGCCCTTCACTCACCCCTAAAGAACCAGCCAATAAAGCCGTGACCGGCAACAAAACATACAGCTGCGACACCACGGCCAGCGCAATCAGGGGCAACAGTCCCAATAAATACGGTGATGGCAATTGTGTTTTCATCATTCATCCTTTAACGGCTACGATTAAAAAGCCTCAGTCAGCAGTTCCAAAACAAGCCACTGTCTGACCACAGCCCAGCGCTGTGGCATTAAACCGTACGCGGCTGCACATTAAACAAAATGGCCAAGCCCAAACTGCTGAGCAAAATTAACAAATGCACCAGCTGCGGCCCACCAAAATGAAGCCAATAGCCAAAATACAGGCCCATCAGCATCAAACCAACGCCCTGTAAACACATCAGGGCAATACCCAGATTAGCCGCGGCTAGAGCCTGCGCACTGGCGCTGCGCCGAACGTTGTGCCACACCGCTCGCCACAGCAGCATCACCAGACACAGCTGATAGGCAATCACCAGCTTAAGCGCCACCTCGGCAAATGCTTGCGGTTGAGCCACGGCACGCCACAAAAGGCCATTACCAAAGGCAGGATCAGCGCGCAGACCTTCCATGCTGACCACAGCCGCAATCAGCGCGGTGTTGGTGCCAGGATCAGTCAAATTATTAATCAAAATCAAACTAAACCAGAGCGTCAGCAGCAGTAAGGCTGTCGTTCTTAAATGATTAAGGCTCATGGTGGCTCCTGTCGTTGATGCTGTCTTCTCCTCGCCGCCAAACAGCCTTCTTAGTCACGTCAACACCTCAACCCCATGCTGGCTAGCCCACGCCAGCATGACCTCTTGTGCGTTCACCACATAGGGGTGGCCAACGGCCTCCAGCATGGGCACATCGGTAATGTGATCGCCATAGGCATAGCAGGTGCTCGCACATAAGCGATGCCGACGCATATAATCGATGACCACCTGAGCCTTGCCGACGCCTATGGTTTGCACTCCCTCAATCAAGCCCGACAATACGCCTTGCTCATCGCTTTCAAGGCACACGCCCAGCGTTGCGTTAACCCCTAAAAATGCCGCCAGAGGCGCCAAGATTTCTTGACAAGCGCCCGACACCAACACCACTTGATGTCCTTGAGCCTGATGCCAATGTAGCCGCATCAACGCTGGCGCTAAATAATTTTGTGGCTGATTAATGCCTTTAAACCACTCGGCCGCCAAGGCCGCGACATCCGCTCGTTGCCATCCTTGATACAGAGCATAATATTGATGATTAACCTGTGCTCGCGTCGTCGTTCTGGCCTCGTTTTGCAAGGCAATTAAAGCCATGTGGTAATCTTGGGCACCCGTTTGTGGGTATTGGTGGGCGTAGGCATAACGTAAAAACGAAAACATGCTTTTTAAATTCAGCAGCGTTTCATCAACGTCAAAAAAAGCAGCCGCATGGTTTAAAGTTTTCATCGCTGCCCTCACCGATCGAATACACCCGTTGCCGTGGCTAGCGCGGGTGCATGAGCCTGACGCTGTCGTGCCGAAATGGCTAAACCCTGCTCCTTATTCAGCAAACGAGTGGCTTCATACACGCTGTATTGAACCTGTATGCGTGTGCATAGGCTGCCGTTTTGCCAAAACTGAATATCGGCCTCATAGCCGTGTTTATGGTCCCATTGGTGCTGCCCCGTCAGCTGAAACAAGATGCCGCAATACATGGGAAACACAAAGGCCTCATAGGTCACGTCCAAGCGCTCGAGGATGAAGTAATACTGAATATTTTTCGCCAACAAATGGCATTCCGTTACCGCCAAAAATGCCTGGCGTGCCGCCTCGATCAAGACCATGCCCTGCACATGAAAGCCCGACAAATGGTCCAACATCAGCTCATTAGCATCGTCCACCACTAGGTTCATTTCAAATTGCGCTGACGCCAGCGCCCGCGGCGGCGAGATCAACACGTTACACTGCTGCGTTTTATGCACCCAAAGCCGATCCAAGGGCTCATGGTGAGCTGGGTAAGTCAGCTGATCTGACTTACCCAACGCTGAAAACCCTTGTTTCAACCTATTTAAAGCCTCAGGATTGATGCCTTGGCAAACTTCATAAGCCTCCTCTTGTATGGTTTCTTCCTGTAATGCCGCCAAAAGTTCGCTAAGCGTCACCCCGTCGACAACGTGTGCATAGTGCTTGAATCTATCCCCAAAAACTGCTCTTTTCATGTTCATTGCATGATTCCTTTTTATCTTTATCGTGATGAATCCAGCCGCCCAGCTATAATTGCGCCACTAGCCAACTATCGTGTAACCATTTTTCTGTTTGCCGCCCCCCTACTGTAAAGTTCCAATTAATGTCCCGCTCAAAAATCATCACGCTGCCATCGGCCGCGGCGATGACCCAAAAATACAGGCCTGTTTGCCGATCGCGCGCTTTGACCTTCATGCCCGTTAAGGTTTGCGTGACGCCGGCGGCGTTCAATACGGGCTCATCGTGCAAATCCACCCACTGCACATCCATATTCGGCAATAGGTCAGGGGCGTATTCCGCCAAGAATCGCTGCGCAATGGTTTCTGTTTCAGCCTTGGTTAAAGTCACCGCAGCGATTAAATCAGGGTTGATCCGTGAAAATCCCTTTAAACGCCCAGAATCACTCACCACGGCACTGAAATGAGCGCCTTCTAAACGTATTTGAGCCGGATCTGGTTGGTAGCGATAAATCTGAACAGGATCGTTGTCCATTCGTCCAGAGCTTGACCAAGTAGGCAAATAGCCTTCCTCTTTCAAGGCCAAAGCCTGCTTAAGCGGTGCTACTGCTAAAAATGCCTCATCCGTCACCGTTGTCATTTCCGTATCTCCTCTGGCCCGAGCAGGCGCCATTGTCAAAATCAATATGGCCACTATCGTCATGCTGGCAACGGTCGCCTTGGCATAAAATCC
>JAGNTR010000006.1 GCA_017987415.1 Neisseriaceae bacterium | reverse complement strand
ATAAACCATGGTTAAAGCGCAGCCTGCATTGAACCGGCCTAGGCCATTATCACGTTTCACGTGAAACCATGTTCGGCCATCAGGAGCATAAATACGGCTGGTGTTGTTTAAACGGTTGATCGTGGTCGAGGCTAGACTCTGACAGGGATTGAGCTTGATTTGGGCATTGAGTGGAAGACATCGTTATTTGTGATAGCGCAAACAAAGCTTTTTTACGCCTGCATGAAAATGGGCTTCTGATACCATATTTTGTATTGTTAATTATTATTAACACAATATATTGTGTATTTTGGAGGAAGTCATGACGGCGATGATACAGAAAAGAGATGGTCGGGTAGAGCCTTTTTGTGTGGATAAAATAGCTGCGGCCATTTTTAAGGCGGCTGAGGCCGTGGGTGGTGACAACCTAGGTCAAGCCCATGAGCTGGCTGAAAAAGTGGTGTCGGCTCTAGGGTCGGAATGCGTGCTGATTGAATCCATCCAAGATGAGGTGGAGCGGCAGCTGATTTTAGCTGGTCACGCGAAGACGGCTAAGGCGTATATTCTGTATCGGGCGAATCGTCAGCGCATGCGCGAAATGAATGGGGCGTTGATGCAGGTGTTTGCCGACCTTTCCAGCACTGATGCGGCGGATTCTGATTTAAAGCGGGAAAATGCCAATATTGATGCCGATACGGCCATGGGTACCATGCTGAAATATGGTTCTGAGGCCGCCAAGAAATACTACGATCTATTCGTGCTGCAGCCACAGCATGCCCAAGCGCATCAGACGGGCGACATTCACATTCACGATTTGGATTTTTTAACTCTGACCACGACCTGTTGTCAGATCGACTTAAAAACGCTGTTTGCGGGCGGCTTTGGCACGGGCCATGGCTTTTTACGTGAGCCGCAAAGCATTCACGCCTACTCTGCCCTAGCCTGCATCGCCATACAGTCTAACCAAAATGATCAGCATGGTGGCCAATCGGTGCCCATGTTTGATTTTGCCATGGCTGCGGGTGTGGATAAAACCCATGCCAAGCACTATCGGGATAATGTGGCCAAAGCGCTGGCTTTGTTGACTCATGAGCCTGTGGATAAAATGATAGAGGCGTGTCAGGCGCGCTTGGGTGCCGGCCCTGGATTAGCTGATGTCTCGTCTTATCAACAGGCTGAAGCAGAAATCCTCAAGGCCTTTGGCTTATCCACAAGGCTCATCGACACGCTACAGGCACATGTGGCGACCACTAGCTGGCAAGACACCGATAAGAGCACCTTCCAAGCTATGGAAGCCTTGATTCATAATCTCAACACCATGCATTCTCGAGCGGGCGCACAGATACCGTTTTCATCCATCAACTATGGTACCGATACATCGGCGGCTGGGCGTATGGTGGTGCGTAACCTATTATTGGCAACGGAGCGCGGTCTAGGACAAGGTGAAACTGCGATCTTCCCCATTCAAATCTTTAAGGTGAAGGATGGCGTGAATGGGTTGCCGGGCGATCCTAACTATGATTTATTGCAGTTAAGCTGCCAGGTCAGCGCTAAACGCCTATTTCCTAATTTTTCGTTTATTGATGCGCCTTTTAATGCGGCGTTCTATCGTCCCGATCAGCCAGAGACAGAAGTTGCTTATATGGGCTGTCGTACTCGGGTGATGGGTAATGTGCATGATCCTGAGCGCGCCATTGTCAGCGGTCGCGGTAATTTGAGCTTTACCACCATCAACCTACCACGCCTAGGCCTCTTACATCGGCAAGATGTGGCCGGTTTTTATGCGTCCTTGGACCAAAAAATTGATTTGGTGGTGGCTCAGCTGTGGGCACGCTATCAGATACAGGCACAGAAAAAAGTAAAGAATTTTCCCTTCCTCATGGGCCAAGGCGTGTGGATGGATGCCCAGCATTTAGGCCCTGAAGACCGTATTGGTGAGGTATTAAAGCACGGTACGCTGACCGTGGGCTTTATTGGCCTGGCAGAATGCCTTAAGGCCTTATGTGGGGCCCATCACGGCGAATCGGCCGAAGCGCAGCGCTTGGGTTTGGCGATTATTGGCCACATGCGTGCGCGCATGGATGAATATGCTCAGCGCTATGGCTTGAATTATTCCTTGATTGCCACGCCAGCAGAAGGCACTGCGGGGCGTTTTGTCAAAATGGATCGGCGTCGGTTTGGTACCATTGTGGGCGTCACGGATCGGGATTATTACACCAATAGCTTTCATGTCCCGGTCTATCATTCCACCACGGCTTTTGCCAAAATCAACGTCGAAGCGCCCTATCATGCCTTGACCAATGGGGGCCACATCACCTATGTGGAGCTAGACGGCGATCCCAGTAAAAATCTGGCTGCGTTTGAAAAAATCATTCAGGCGATGAAGCAAGCAGGCATCGGCTATGGATCGATTAACCATCCGGTTGACCGTGATCCTGCGTGTGGCTTCACCGGCATCATTGATGATGAATGCCCCCAGTGTGGCCGCAGCGAAGGTGATGGTGGCCCAGCATTTGAACGCATCCGTCGCATCACCGGCTATTTGGTGGGGACGTTAGCGCGCTTTAATGACGCTAAGCGAGCGGAAGAGCGCGATCGAGTGAAGCATCAATAGGCCATGGCGCTACTGTTAAATGTCGCCGGCGTGGTGCCTGAATCCATCGTTGACGGACCTGGGCTACGCTTGACCGTATTTACCCAGGGCTGTCGCCACCACTGTCGAGGTTGCCATAATCCCAAAACGTGGTCGATGCGCCCACAGAACTTATGGGAGACGAGCAAGATAGTGTCTTTAGTGCAGAACAATCCTCTTTTGGATGGGCTAACGCTCAGCGGCGGTGACCCATTTGAGCAGGTTGCGGCCTGCACAGAACTAGCTTTGGCTGTTAAAGCTTTGGGGCTAAATGTGGTGACCTATACAGGCTATACCATTGAAGCCTTGTTGGCGGATCCAGAGCGTCGACCATTGGTATTGGCCTCAGACTGGTTGATTGATGGTCGTTTTGAGCAAAGCCTAAAAACCTTAACGCAGCCTTTTGTAGGATCCAGCAATCAGCGCATGATTGACGTTGGGCGATATTTGGCGGGTTGAGGGTGGATTGCTGGCGTTGTTCCACGTGAAACGGATGCTTCTTTAAAATCCTTTTATAATCAATCGGTTGATTTTTTGGTGAATCTTGGGCCTGTTGATGGGCTTTCCATGCATAAGATTCATTCTGGAGAAGGGCTATTGGGTTATTGTTCGTTGGAGACACCAGTATTAAATAATACGAGCATTCGCTCAGGTAATAATAAATGATTTGATGAGGGAAATGGGTTATTTTTGGATTTGACGGCGGATGGTTTAAATAAAGCCTGATGTTGGCCTTAAGCGGTTAAAAGCATATTTTTATGATAATGGATTATATTTAGGCCAACTTATTTTAAATGACAATATTATTTTTAAATGATGTTTAATTATTCAAAAAGGTTTTATTTATTAATAAGGAATTAATGATGATGGCTTTATTTTTGAGATTGGACTGTCTATTTAATGCCAAATGATTTAAAAAAGAGCGGGCTTTTATTGACAGTCTAAGGCGTAAGGGTGATGATGCGCCTGAGACGGGAAAACTTACTTTTCCTGACTGTTTACACATACTTATCTATCAAGAGCCATTCATGACCGCTACCAAACAAGCCATCTGGTTTCCCATTGCTATTTTAATGACGGCAATGCTGTCGATACAATCAGGCGCCCTACTCGCTAAGAGCTTATTCCCCGTCATTGGGGCGCATGGCGTGACGGCCTTGCGCCTGTCTATTGCCAGCGTGATGCTGGCGGTGGTGTTTAAGCCCTGGCGTATTAAACTACGGGGTGTGGATAAAAAACCTTTGTTGATCTATGGCTTATCTTTGGGCGGAATGAATTTTTTGTTTTATCAATCGCTCAATACCGTCCCTTTGGGCGTCGCAGTGGCTTTGGAATTTACCGGGCCGTTGGCGGTGGCGATGTTTTCTGCTCGGCGTCCGATCGACTTTTTATGGGTGCTGTTGGTGGTGGTGGGCCTCTATTATTTATTGCCATTGGGTAATGCCCAAGAGGCCGATCTTGTCGGTTGCCTCTATGCGTTGGGTGCGGGCGTTTGTTGGGCGGTATACATTATTTTTGGCCAAAAGGCAGGCCACATGCATGGTCCGAGCGCGGTGGCGGTCGGTAGCTTGATTGGTGCGTTAATCTTTTTTCCAGTGGGCTTTGTGAATAATGGCTTGGCGCTGTTTGATGGTGCAATTTTGCCTACGGCGGTGGCCGTGGCGATTATGTCGACGGCGGTGCCTTACACTTTAGAAATGATGGCGTTGACGCGACTGCCAGCCAAAACGTTTGGCACGCTGATGAGCTTAGAGCCGGCGGTGGCGGCCATCTTGGGCTTGGTGTTTCTACAAGAGTATCTGTCCTTTGGTCAGTGGCTGGCTTTGGCGGCGGTGATTTGCGCTTCTGCTGGTGCGGCGGCGACGATTCAGCCTAAGCCGATTAAGAAGGCAAAGGCTTCTACTTAAATCATGTTCTCCCCCGTTCACGATGCTGGTCGACGGCGGTAAACCACGATGGCCTAGCCCTGCTCTTCGTAGAGATCAGCCTCATAAACCATAAAAAAGCGAGCCTTAGGCTCGCTTTTTTGACGTTTAAACGGGTGATTATTTAACCAACTGTTTCAATTCGCCGCGCTCATAGGCCATAGACATCGCGTCTAATGAGACAGGTTTTACCTTGCTCGCCATGCCTTCACAACCAAAGGCTAAGTAGCGTTCTACGCATAGATCGCGCATGGCGTTGGTGCTCACCTGCAAGAATTTACGTGGGTCAAATTCGCTTGGGTTTTGTGCCAAGAAGCGACGAACCGCGCCCGTGCTGGCCAAACGCAAATCGGTGTCGATGTTCACTTTACGCACGCCGTTTTTAATGCCTTCAACGATTTCAGACACCGGCACGCCGTAGGTTTCAGGCATGTCGCCACCGAACTCATTGATCACCGCCAACCATTCTTGGGGCACAGAGCTTGAGCCGTGCATCACCAAGTGGGTATTTGGGATGCGTTCGTGGATCGCCTTGATGCGGTCAATACGCAAAACGTCGCCAGTAGGCTGTTTGGTGAATTTGTAGGCACCATGGCTGGTCCCGATGGCAATCGCCAAAGCATCTACGCCAGTGGCTTTCACAAAGTCAGCCGCTTCTTCAGGATCGGTCAACAGTTGGCTTTCATCCATCACGCCTTCTGCGCCGACGCCGTCTTCTTCACCGGCCATGCCGGTTTCTAAGCTGCCCAGACAGCCTAACTCACCTTCAACCGACACGCCACATGCATGGGCGAAATCAACCACGGTACGCGTCACGCCGACGTTGTAGTCGTAATCAGCAGGGGTTTTGCCATCAGACATTAAGCTGCCGTCCATCATCACTGAGCTGAAGCCCAATTGAATCGAACGTTGGCAAATGGCGGGGCTGGTGCCGTGGTCTTGATGCATCACCACTGGGATGTGGGGGAATTCTTCAACCGCGGCCAAAATCAAATGACGTAAAAACGGTGCACCCGCATATTTACGCGCACCGGCGCTGGCCTGAACGATCACAGGGGCATTCACCTTGTCAGCAGCCTCCATGATGGCGCGCATTTGCTCCAAATTGTTAACGTTAAATGCTGGCAAACCGTATGCATGTTCTGCAGCATGGTCCAGTAATTGGCGCATTGATACCAGTGCCATGGTGACTCCTTAGTGTTTAAATTCAGATGTGAGGGGGCCATTATATCGCTTTTAAGCCCTATTGTACTAGCGCCCTGAAGCCGCTGCGCCGGTTTGCTCATAAACCGCGCCCTTCAAGATGCTCCAGCTTAAGGTAATGGCCACCACATAAAACAGCACGCCGCTGTTGTGGGCAAAAATGGTCTGGCTAAAGCCCGCAATCATGAAGCAAATCGGCACGCTGATGCTGGCCAAGGCCACGCTTCTGAGCGCCACGGGATAGCCCTGATGTAAATAGCGCTTGAAGGTCAGAATAGGCACAATGTACATCAGCAATAAGGTGATGGCCCCCGCTAAGCCGCGTTTCACCCACGCGTTTAAAAATTCGTGATGAGGATGAGCATAGCTTTGAACAACTTTCGATAGTTCGCCTTGCTGATACAGGCGTTCTTTTTCAGCCATAAAGCCTTGTGCGCCCCAGCCAGTTAACCAACGCTCTTGAGCCAGCTCAATGGCATTGTCCCACATCACAAACCGATCACCTAAAGAGCTGCGAATTTGATTATCCTGCCACTGTTCAACGTCCACAAATGCTTGCTCAACGCGGACTTTCACTTTGGTTTGCGGCGCCCAATAAAGGCTGGTGCACAAGGCCATCACAATAGCCAAAATCAGCATCATCAATTTTAACTTTAAAATGTGACGATAGGTCCAGAACATCAGCGCTAAAATGATAAAAATGGACGCCCACGAACCACGGGAGCCCGATAAGAATACCGCCACTACCGCTAAGGCGCTGCCCAATAAGCTCATCAAACAGCACGCTACGCGGCGGCACTGATAAAAATAACCGATGCCGGAAAGAGAGATGGCGGCGATGACCATGCTGAAACAAGCGTATTGAATGGACAATAGGCCCATGGTGGAAGGTTGGCCTAAGAACAGCCTATAGTAAATACTGGTGATGCCCAACAAAAGGCCGCCAAATGCGGCCGCTTGAAAAAAATGTTTGGCCTGGGGGGGGTAAACCAGCAATAACAGAAAGATGGGGAGGCTGAGGAGATAACGAGAGGCATGGTCGTAGCCGCGGATGGGCTGATTGTCTAACCATACTTCGGCACAACTGACTAAAACATAAGTAAAACCTGCTAATAACAACCATTTATCCGAGCGATTCAGCCGAATTTTTTTGCGTGCGGGACTGAATAGAAACACCAACGCCGTCAATAACAGCACAATGGCGCCGACTTCATAGCCACGTAGCTTACCGATGGGCAGCATATTTAGACCAATGAAGATCATCATCCCAAACGTTGCAAAATGTTTAAAATAGTTGTTTCTAATCATGAACCCATCCACTTATGTAAAACATCCCATAATATTGTACAGCCCACTAACGCGAACAACAGCGCGCACGCACGGTTAAACCATTGCCATCGACGCCCTCGTAACAACCACGCCGATAAGGCTTTACCGCTACTGGCGTACACCAGTTGCCAAGTGGTTTCAACAATAAAAAATGTCAACAGCAAGACGCTATATTGTGCCATAAGTGGCGCGTCGTGGTTGATAAATTTGGGCAAAAAGGCCGCAAAAAAAATAATCGCCTTAGGATTGGACAGCGACACGGCCAAGCCCAGTCGATACATGCGTTTCGGCACCGGCACAATATACGCCTGTGGTTCCGTACTCATGTTCACTTGGCCCTGATGCCAGCTTTGCCAACCTAGGTAAAGTAAATAAATGGCGCCTAAGGCCTTAAATAGTTCAAAGGCCAGCGGGTACTCTGCGCTTAATGCCGCCACCCCCGATAGGGACAGTGCAATCAAAATAAACAGGCCGGTACTCAAGCCGGCCAGCGTCATCAGCGTCTTTTTCACCCCATAGAGGCTGCCATGCTGAAACGCTAATAACATATTAGGGCCAGGCGCGGCGGACAGCACAATTAAAATGGGAAAATATAATAGCCACAGCTGTAAAGACATCTTGGTTCTCGTAACGTTCACCATCACCGATGGTATGGACGAAAAAATAGCCTAGTGACCTAGGCTATGGATTCATGATTTAAGCGCGGGCTTTTAAAATCGCCACGGCTGGCAACTCTTTGCCTTCAAGAAATTCTAAGAATGCGCCGCCACCGGTGCTGATGTAGCTGATTTTATCGGTCACGCCAAATTTGGCAATCGCGGATAAGGTGTCACCACCGCCGGCGATTGAAAATGCGTCACTGTTGGCGATCGCTTGAGCCAAAGCCTGGGTGCCGTAGGCAAACTGCTCATACTCAAACACGCCCAAAGGACCGTTCCACACCACGGTACCCGCCTTGGCCACGATGTCGGCCAACACTTTAGAGGAGTCTGGCCCAATGTCCAAAATACGGTCTTCAATGCCCACCTTATCTAAAGGAATCACGCGCTCTTCAGCGGTTTCTGAGCATTCAGTCGCGCAGCACACGTCGGTTGGCAACGGCACAGAACCCCCGTTGGCTTCAATCTTGTTCATGATGTTTTTGGCTTCGTTCACCAGCTTAATTTCCACCAAAGACTTACCAATCCCGTGGCCTTTGGCCAGTAAGAAGGTATTGGCAATGCCGCCGCCAACGATGAGCTGGTCTACTTTATCGGCCAAACTTTCTAAGATGGTCAGCTTGGTCGACACCTTACTGCCGGCCACGATGGCTACTAAAGGACGCTTAGGATTTTCTAAGGCTTTACCTAGGGCTTCTAGCTCAGCGGTCAACAATAGGCCAGCACACGCCACAGGGGCGTATTGCGCCACGGCATGGGTAGAAGCTTCGGCGCGGTGAGCCGTACCAAAGGCATCGTTGACAAACACGTCGCATAGACGGGCATAGGCTTGGCCTAGCTGCGGGTCATTCTTTTTCTCGCCGATGTTCAAACGCACGTTTTCCAACATCACCACTTGGCCAGCGGCTACGCTCAGGCCCTGCTGTTGCCAATCGTCGCGCACGGCTACGTCTTGGCCTAATAGCTCGCCTAAGCGGGCGGCCACAGGTTTTAAGCTGTCTTCAGGTTTGAATTCGCCTTCGGTGGGACGGCCTAGGTGGGTCATCAAAATGACCGCCGCGCCTTCAGCCAAACAGTGTTGAATCGAGGGTAAAGAGGCTTTAATTCTGGTGTCATCGCCCAATTGGCCATCTTTAACCGGTACGTTCATGTCCACACGAATCAAGACCGTTTTACCGGCCACGTCTATATCTTTAAGTTTTTGAAACGACATAATTAATCCAAAATGAAATCATAAATAATTTATGGCCATAATTGTCTTACACTCATTACTCTATTGCAAATCATAAACTTAAAAAGCAATAAAATTGCAAGACGGTCGGCTGCCACAAAAATAAAACCGCTTCAAAAACTAAAGCGGTTTGCTATTGGGGATAAATTTTACCCTGTTATCGGCGAGATTGCACCGCTTTAGCCAAGATCTGTAGCAATTGTTCGGTGTCGTCCCAGCCGATGCAGCCATCGGTAATGCTTTGACCATAGGTTAAGGCTTGGCCTTCCTTCTGGTCTTGGCGGCCTTCCACTAAATGGCTTTCTACCATCACCCCCATGATGTGCTGCTGACCCTGAGCGATTTGCTCGGCCACGTTTTCGGCTACTTGAACCTGGCGTTTAAAGTCTTTGCTGCTGTTGGCGTGGCTGAAATCCACCATTAAATTTGGCGTGACGCCTGCTTTTTGTAGCTGGCCTACTGCTTCAGCCACGCTGGCAGCATCGTAATTCGGTCCGCTGTTGCCGCCGCGTAAAATCACGTGACAATCAGGATTGCCGGCGGTGTGGACAATGGCTGAATGGCCGCTTTTGGTCACGGATAAAAAGTGGTGCGGCTTGCTGGCGGCGCCAATGGCGTCAATGGCAATTTTAAGATTGCCGTCGGTGCCATTTTTAAAGCCCACAGGGCTAGATAGGCCAGAGGCTAATTCACGATGCACCTGGCTTTCTGTCGTACGGGCACCAATCGCGCCCCAGCTGATTAAATCGGCATAATATTGCGGGGTAATCATGTCTAAAAATTCAGTTGAGGCCGGCATGCCCATGCTGTTTAAGGTCAACAGCAGCTGGCGGGCGGTACGCAGGCCGGCATTGATGTCGTAGCTGCCGTCTAGGTTAGGGTCGTTAATTAAGCCTTTCCAGCCCACAGTGGTGCGCGGTTTTTCAAAATACACCCGCATCACAATCAACAGTTCTTGAGCGTATTTTTGTTTTAGAGGCAGTAACCGTTCGGCGTATTCTAAGGCGGCTTTGGTGTCGTGAATCGAGCAAGGCCCGATCACCACCAAGAGTCGATCGTCACGGCCATGGATTAAGGCGCCGATGTCTTCTCGCGTTTGGTGAATCAGGTCAGCCACTTCCTCGGTAATAGGCAGCTCATACAGATGAGCAATCGGCGGCAACAGTTCTTTTACTTCTTTAATTTTAACGTCGTCAGTATTTTTCAAGCGCGTGATGGTCATGCCCGTTCCTTTTTATCTGTCACCAGAAGCCATGTTCGACACAGCTTCCTATATGGACGTTGACTTGAACGAATCTGCCACAAAAGCGGCGATTGTCTTAAGTTTTTGTCCTAATTTTAAGTATAGTCTTTTATTTTAGCATAATATGTTATTTATATGACCAGCAGGCCAAAAATAAGCAGCAATCTGAAAGTCTGCTGAATATAATAACCATATATTGCGCATTATGGACAGCCCCTAACGGCTTCTGGCCCAAATAAACTTGTCTAAGGCGGTCTTGAGGCGCAAAAAAAGGGGCTAAGCCCCCTTTTCTCGCGCCGTTTAGGTTACGACGATTTTTTTTCTTGCTCCGCCAAGCACACGGCTGCCGTAAACAAGACGTCGGTCGATGAGTTCATCGCGGTTTCGGCCGAATCTTGCAGCACGCCAATGATGAAGCCAACGGCCACGACCTGCATGGCCACGTCATTCGAGATCCCAAATAGGCCACAGGCCAAAGGAATCAACAGCAGTGAGCCGCCCGCCACGCCAGAGGCGCCGCAAGCGCACACCGCAGCGACGATGCTCAGCAATAGCGCCGTGGCGAGGTCGACCTGAATGCCCAGCGTATTCACGGCTGCCAACGTCAACACGGTAATGGTGATGGCGGCGCCGCCCATATTGATCGTGGCCCCCAACGGAATCGATACAGAATAGGTGTCTTTATCCAAGTTCATGTCGCGGCACATCCCCATGTTTACTGGGATGTTGGCAGCTGAGCTACGGGTAAAGAAGGCGGTCACACCGCTTTCGCGCAGGCAACGCCAAACCAAAGGATAGGGATTGCGGCGAATTTTCCAAAACACAATTAAAGGATTGACCACCAAGGCCAATACCGCCATGCTGCCCAACAGCACGGCCAATAGCTGTGCATAGCCCAATAAAGCCTCTAGCCCTGCGGTGGCGATGGTGGAAGCCACTAGGCCAAAAATACCGATCGGCGCCATGCAGATCACCCAGCGCACGATTAGCGTCACGCTTTCAGACAGATCAGACACCATTTTCTTAGTGCTGTCGCTGGCCTGACGTAGGGCTAAGCCCAAGCCAATGGCCCACATCAATATGCCTAAGAAGTTACCGTTTAAAAGAGCAGCCACAGGATTATCAATCAAGCTTAACAAAACCGACCGTAGCACTTCAATGATGCCAGAAGGCGGCACCACGTCGGTTTGGTTAATGGCTAGAGTGAGGGTGGTGGGGAACATGAAGCTCGCCACGACGGCCACCAAGGCGGCCGCGAACGTGCCGATTAGGTATAAAAACAACACTGGCTTGATGCTGTTGGCCTGGCCCGTACGATGTTGCGCCACTGAAGACGCCACCAGCACAAATACCAAAACCGGTGCGACGGCCTTCAGTGCACGCACAAAGAGTTCGCCCAATAGCGCCACAGACTGTGCGCTCGATGGTGACACCAAGGCCAGCACCACGCCCAGTATTAAACCGATAAAAATGAGGTTAACCATGCCAATGCGCTTCAGCAGCCCCAAAAGACCTTTATTTTCCATCCGTTATCCTTTTGATTGATGAATCATTCATGCCGCAATTGTAGAATAAGCCATGCATTTGTGCCATGCCTTCTAAACTTAAATGTCCTTATTGAGACTAAGGCTTTATGATATTGGGTAAAGTCGATTTTAGACGGCTGATAAATTTCATCTTTTTGACCCTAATTCGCTTGCCTGTCAGAAAATGATGTTAAAATTCTTTCCACACCTTGTTATGTAACCACGAGTGACTATGTTTTCTTTTCGGCATTTCCCTATTTTAGTCTGTACTTTAAGTGCGCTGAGCACCTTTGCGGCCGAACGGCCTAAGGACGACGACACCAAAAAACCCTTGCCCTATGAGGTGGTGGTGCACGCCGAAGACGATGAGGCCCAGGCTTTATTAACCCAACACCTTGGGTTGATTAAACAGCGGGAGATGGAGGACTTAGACGCTGAACAAATTGGCTTTTTGGTTGAAGATGGCCCCAAGCAAGCGCAAGAAATGCTGGAAACCCTAGGCTATTTCAACAGCACGGTGTCGATTAAGAAAACTCAGGACCAGTACGATGTCTACGTGACGCTAGGGCCTAGGGTCAAGATTGACGACGTAGTGGTGCTGTTAGAAGGTTCGGTTACCGAGGACGAGAGTCTAGGCGACTACTATCGTAAGGCGATGAGCAACTGGGCCTTACCGGTGGGTAACCCTTACGATCAAAGCAATTGGGACAGCAGTAAGACCGCGGTTCTACGCGGCATCACTCAATACAAATACCCTTTGGCACAGCTTAAGTTTTCACAAGCCTACATCGACCCCGATGCGCAAACGGCGCAGCTCAGCGTCACGGTAGACAGCAATGAGCCTGTGTATTTTGGCCACATTCAAGTCTCTGGCACCGAGCGCTATCCAGAATCGGTTGTTTTAGGCCTAGCCGACTTTCGCTACGGTAATGACTACGATTTAGAAAAAATTCTGGACTATCAAGAGGCGCTCGAGCAAGATAACCACTATGCTAACGTGGTGGTCAACGCCGACTTTGACAACTTGCAGGAGCGCCACGTTCCCATTAAGGTCAACGTGGTGGAAGTGCCGCGCCAAAAGCTCGAGCTGGGTTTGAAATACGACACCAACGAGGGCATCGGTACCCACTTTGGCTACGATCACTACAATATGTTTAAACGTGGCTACGTAGGTTCCATCGTCGCCGACCTGAGTAAATACGAACAGGCCGTTGGCTTCGGCGTCAGCCAGCCCCGTAATGAAAAAGGCTATTACCACACGGCCGGTATTCGATTTAAAAACACCGAAATTCAAAAAGTAAAAACCAAAACCGCCAACGTGGGTGTTTGGCGGGTTCGCCATGACAACAATATTGATGCCCAGTTTGGCCTAGAATACTACTTAGAGACTGCCAGCATTGAGGGGGGCCCTAACCTCGGCAACAGCCGCGCCCTATTGGCCACGGCGATGTGGAAACAGCAGGCAGTGACCACTCGACTACGGCCCCTGCATGGCTACACCCTAGAAGGCAGCGTGTCGTCTACCTTGGGCACCTTGGCTTCAACCGCCAATATTCAGCGCGCTAATGCCCGCGCCAGCTATTACTTCACGCCAGAAAATGCCCAATTGGGTACGGTGGTGCTGCGCGCGCAGGCCGGTATTGTCCACACCAAAGATGAAGCGTCGGTGCCGACCGACCTATTATTCCGTACCGGTGGCTCCGGTTCGGTTCGTGGTTACGAATACCTGGGTATTGGTATCGACGGCCCGAATCGTTCCGTTTTAGGGGGCAAAGTCATTGGCGTTGCCAGCATTGAATACCAATACCCCATGAGTAAAAATCTGTCTTTGGCCCTGTTCCAAGACATGGGTGACGTCGCCAATAAGGCTAAGGATTTTAAACTACGGCAGGCCACAGGCGTGGGCGTACGCTGGTTTAGCCCCGTTGCGCCAGTGTCCTTTGACATCGCCCGAGCCCATGACGACAACAAAATACGCTGGCACATTAGCTTAGGAACTACTTTTTAATGTCTGACCAAAACAACGCAACCGAACACCTAGCCACGACTTCGCCCACCGAAGCTCAGCCACCTAAAAAAAGGTTTAAGTGGTTAAAACGCAGCCTGCTGGCGGCGCTGCTCTTGCTGCCCCTCATCGTGCTGGCCCTGTATTGGCTGTTGGCCACTAATTCGGGCCTGCGCTTTGCCGTCTTTACTGCTCCTAAGCTCGCCAGCGTCAACATTGAGGCCGATACTCTGAATGGCTCAGTTTGGGATGGCTTTGACACCAAAAACATGCTGGTCACTACCCCTGACATCACCGTGTCGATTGAACACATCCAGTTTCAGTGGCAGGCCAAAGCGCTGTGGCAAAGAATGCTGCACGTTAATCTACTCGACGTTGGCGTGGTGCATCTAGATTTGCATAAAACCACACCAGATAAGCCCAGTGAGCCCTTGGTGTTGCCGCAAAATATTGGTTTGCCATTGGGCCTACAGGCCAATATTGAGGCCGTTCGTCTGGCTGGCCTCACCATGGGTGAAGAAAATACGGTGCTATTGAAAAGCAGTGAAATTGCCTATCGCTATCAAGATAATGGCCATGAGCTGAAGCTGGTGGCCTTACGCACGCCTTGGTCTAGCCATCAGGGCGAGCTGAGCCTTAAGAATGAGGCACCATATGCTCTGAAGGGCAAAATGGCCATGACCGGTGCCCTAGACGATGTCGCCATTGAAGGCGGCCTGAATTTTGGCGGCAGCCTTGAGCAGCCGCTGATTAATGGGGGCTTTAGCGGCGAGGGCGTGGCCGCCACCGTCGACATCGACGCCACGCCGTTTGCGCCAGAACTGGCAAATAAAGTAAATCGCATCACCATTGCTGCCGGTAACATCAATCCACAGTTGTTTGTAAGCAGCATTCCTGCCGCCAATCTGGCCTTTTCGCTCATTGTCAGCCCAGACGCCAGCGGCAATGCTCTGGATGGCCAGCTGACCTTGGCCAACACCCAGCCCAATACGCCTAGCCAAAATGGGCTGCCGGTGCAAACCCTTTTGGGCCAATTTAACGTCAACCAAGACGGCCTCATCAACGTCAGTGCCTTAGATGTGCACGCGCTGAAAGAAGGCCGGCTCAGCGCCCAAGGCGTGATCGACACCGCCGCTAAAACCTTAAAAACCAGCCTCAACATCAGCAATCTGTCGATTCAAGACGTGGTTGAATCCAGCCTCAAGATGACGCTAAATGGTGACCTCAGCGTCAACGGCCCTTTAGCTGCGCCAGAAACCCGTTGGGCCTTACGCACAGATCGCGAAGTGGTGTCGGAAGGATTGTTATTGCTGGCTCAAGATTCAGACCAGCAAACCACGCTTAACATTAAAGAAGCCTTTATCAAACCCAAACAAGGCGGCAGCTTAGACGTCGCAGGGACGTTGGCCTTGTTTGATGAGAAGGCAATCAACCTAAGCCTCACCACCAAACAGTTTGACCCCAGTAAAATCATGCCTGAACTCCCTCAGGGGGACGTCAACTTGAGCCTCACCGCCAAAGGGGCTTTAGCTGTGCTGGGCAAGGGTAAAGACCCTGCGCCCGAGCCAGACATCAGCGTTGACCTCGTGCTACAAGCCAGCCGCCTCTCGGGCGCACCCTTAAGCGGTAAAAGCCATCTACGCTACGCCCAAGGCCATTTGCCCAATATTGATGCTTTAATCAATTTAGGCAATAACCACATTAAGGCCAAAGGCGCATTTGGCACCGACAAAGACCGCCTCGACCTAGACGTACAGGCACCCAACCTTGACCTATTTGGCTTTGGTTTGAAAGGCTATGTAGAAGCCAAAGGCTTTGTCCAAGGCCAGCCCAAAAACCTCACCGCCAACCTCAAAGGGCAAGCGCGTAATCTCCAGGTAGCCAACGCTGTGTCGATTCGCCAGCTTAACGTGGACACCACCGTGTCGCCGAATATGAAGGCGCCGCTTAAGGTCGCCATCACTGGGGATGAGTTGGCATTCTTGAGTAATGGCAAGAAAAACGACACCCAAATTCACAACTTGAACTTGGCCATCAACGGCACCGGCAATAAGCACAGCCTCAGTGCGAAAGCCAACACCAATGTGGATGGTAAAAATTATGCCTTAGACGTGGCCGCCAACGGTGGACTCAGCGACGACTATGTCTGGAAAGGCATCGTCGGCAAGCTGAACATTCAGGGCGCCTTCAATCTTTTACTGCAAAACCCTGTGTCGCTCACCGCTGGTGCCGAAGAAGTGAAGCTGGGCCAAGCCCGCTGGTCGGCCATGGGCGGCAGCCTCAGCCTCCAGCACTTGAATTGGAGCAAGGCCAAAGGCGTCAGCACCAAAGGTCAAGCCAGCCGTCTGGCCCTAGCTCAGTTGGCCAATATTGTGCCCATCCCGATTCAGCAAAATCTGGTTATTGGTGGCGATTGGGATCTTAACTACACTGAAAATGCCAGCGGCTATCTCACCTTACGCCATGAAAGCGGCGACGTGATTTTGCCTTACCGCAATCAGGCGTTAGAGCTGCGCGATCTGGTGCTTAAAGCCACCTTGAGCCGCGGCCAAATCGCCCTAGATGCAGGCCTACGCACCAAGTTTGCCAGCGCCAAAGCCAATCTGTCTCTGGCCCAAAACTTTGGCAGCAACATCATGACAGCGCCGCTCAAAGGCCAGCTACAGCTGGTGGCAGACGACCTTAACCAATTTAGGTATTTATTGCCCGTTGGCCTACAGGTACGCGGCCGTTTCAATGCCAATGTCGGCGTCAGCGGCTCGATTAGTCAACCCAATCTCAGCGGTACCATGGCCGGCGACGGGCTGGATTTACGCGACTTTAACAGCGGCCTACATTTCCCCGATGGCACCTTGCGCGCCCATTTCAGCGGTCAACAGCTGGTGCTGGATCAGCTGCGATTTAACAGTGCTCAAGGCAACATCAGCGCCAATGGCGTGATTAAAAATCTCAACCGCAGCCCCGACGTTAACGTCAACGTGGTGTTTGATCGCTACAGCCTATTCAGTAAATCAGACCGCCGCGTGGTCATCAGCGGCGACACTAAGCTGCGCTACGCCGACATGATCGGCATTGAGCTGGTGGGTAACCTTAAGGTTGATCATGGCCGAATTGACCTGCCCGAAGCCGGCGCACCCTCATTGAGCAGCGATGTGGTGGTTAAAGGTCGCGCCCAAGAAGCACAGGGCACGCCGATGCCGGTGTTCATGGATTTGACCTTAGACCTCAATGACCGTTTTCGTTTTGTCGGTCAAGGTTTGAACATCCTCATGGGCGGTAAAATCAACATCCGCGCCAAGCCGAAGCAGCCGATTCAGGCCATTGGCCAGGTGATCGTGGTGGAAGGCCGCTATAAGGCTTACGGCCAGGATCTTGAAATCGACAAAGGCGTGGTGGCGTTTGTGGGCCCTATCGACAACCCAGCCTTAAACATCCGCGCCAAGCGTAAAATGTCGCCTGTAGGCGCTGGTGTGGAAGTAACGGGCAATGTGTTGAATCCGCGCATCAACTTGATTGCGGATACCCCGATGAGTCAAAAAGACAAGCTGGCTTGGCTGGTGTTGGGCCGTGCGGCTGGTGGCGAAGAAGACGATGCGGCGATTGCCGCCAGCGTGGGTGCCGCCCTAGCCGGCTCGATTAACGACAAAATCGGTCTGTTTGACGACTTTGGCATTGCCAACCGCACCACCCGCGACAGCCAAGGCGCCATGAATCCGGCTGAGCAAATGATCACCGTGGGCAAACATCTGACCAATGAAATTTACGTGGGCTATGAATACGGCCTGAATTCGGCGGAGAATGCCGTGAAAATGGCGTATCAGTTCAGTAAGGCATGGCAGGCCATTATTCGCCTCGGTCAAGATTCGTCCAGTGCGGAAACGCGCTACACCATTCGCTTCGATTAAAGGGGCTGGCCATGCGATGGATCGCTTTAACCCTGTATAACGGCCTGTGGCTCGTCGCTCCTAGCCTGTTGAAACGTTATTTGCGTAAACGTGCCCAGCGCGCCCCGGCCTATCTAGAGCATTGGTCGGAGCGCTTTGGGGCACCGTTGGCACAGCCCTGTCAGCGGCCGATTTGGCTACACGCAGTGTCGGTTGGTGAAACGCGGGCGGCCTATCCCCTGATTCTGGCGTTAAAAGCCTATTATCCAGATGCGCCCTTGCTGCTCACCCAGATGACGCCCACTGGCCGTCAAACGGCTGAGGCATTGTATCCCGAAGCCCAGTGCCGCTATTTACCCTATGACAAGCCTGCCTACGTACGTCAGTTTTTCCAAGAGCATCAACCGCTGTTTGGCGTGATCATGGAAACCGAGCTGTGGCCTAATCTTTTGCATGAAGCCAAGGCTCAGGGCGTGCTTATGTGTTTGGCCAACGCCCGCCTATCGGCCCGTTCATTGGCCGGTTATTTAAAAGTGAAAGCCTTAATTCAGCCAGCTGTGGCGCAATTTGGCTTGGTCTGTGCCCAAGCGCCTACCGATGCCGAACGGCTGAGCCAGCTAGGCGCCCTCAGCCCCATCGTGTGCGGCAGCAGCAAATACGACATGCCCATCCCCCCTGCCATGCACACCTTGAGCCACACCTTTCGACAACGCAGCGGCCAGCGCCCCGTCGTCGTGTGCGCCAGCACCCGCTACGTCAACGATGAGCAAGACGAAGCTGAGCTGCTGCTTCAGGCCTGGCAAACCTATGCCAACCCCGACAATGCCCTCTTAGTCATCGTACCGCGCCACGTAGAGCGCTTTGATGCCGTGGTGGCCAGCGCCGAGGCCTTGGGGTTTAAGGTACAGCGTCGCAGCGATGAGCAGGCCATTGCTGCCGACACTCAGGTGTGGGTGGGCGACAGCATGGGTGAGCTTTTTGCCTATTATTTAGCTGCCGATATGGCCTTCGTGGGCGGCAGTTTGGTGGACACCGGCTGCCAAAGCATCATCGAGCCGCTGATCGCAGGCCTGCCTACGCTGTTTGGGCCTTCAACCTATAATTTTGCGCAAGTGAGTCAAGATGTCCTTAGCGCAAATGCCGCAATTCAAGTATCATCGGCCCAAGCATGGCAACATCAGGTTGCCCAATTATTAGGCCAACCCCTTGTTCGCCAAGACCTTAAAGACCGCGCTCACGCATTTATCCAACAACATCAAGGCGCCAGCCAAAAGATGGCGACCCTGATCCACGCGCGCCATACAGCATGACCCATATCAGGAGCACACATGAACTTAGATGCCATTAAACAGGCCTTAGAGGCCATCCATAATCCCTACACCAACCAACGCTTTGGCGATGAAAAAGTCGTACAGGGTGTGGTCGAAGACGCGGGCTCAGTGGCCTTAAAATTACAGTTTGGCTACCCCATCCAAGGCATTGCCACCGAGATTGGCGCCTGGGTCGAAGCCGCTTTAACCGGTTTGGTTGACGCTGATAAAATTAAGTTACAGCTGTTCCAACACATCGTCGCCCACAAGGTTCAGCAAGGCGTGAGCACGATTAAAAACGTAAAAAACATCATCGCCATCGCGTCTGGTAAAGGCGGCGTGGGCAAATCCACCACCACCGCCAACCTAGCTTTAGCCATGAGCAAAATGGGCGCCCGCGTGGGCGTGTTAGATGCCGACATCTATGGCCCAAGCCAGCCAGCGATGCTGGGCGTGGCCAAAGAAAAGCCGCTGCAAAAAAATGACCACTTTGTGCCCGTCGTGGCCAATGGTGACGTACAGGTGATGTCGATTGGCTTTATGGTGGAAGAAAAAGAAGCCATTATTTGGCGTGGTCCCATGGTGAGCCAGGCCCTACAACAGCTGCTGTTCCAAACGGCTTGGGACGATTTAGACTACCTCTTCATCGATCTGCCGCCAGGCACCGGCGACGTTCAGCTGACCCTGTCGCAAAAAATCCCCGTGACGGGGGCCGTCGTGGTCAGCACGCCTCAAGACATCGCGCTTTTAGACGCTAAAAAAGCCATTTCCATGTTTGAAAAAGTCAACATCAGCATCATGGGCGTGGTGGAAAACATGTCTATGCACGTGTGTAGCCAATGCGGTCACGCCGAACCTATTTTTGGCACCGGCGGCGCCGAAGCCTTAGCAGGCGAACTACGCGTACCGTTATTGGGCAAGCTGCCCTTGGCCCTACCGATTCGCTTAGCCATGGACGAAGGCAACGCCGTGAGCATGCAGGCTAAAGAGACCGAAATTGCCAAGCTCTATCAAGATGCGGCCCTCCAAATCGCCATCAGCCTAGCCAAGAAGGGCAAAGATTTCAGCGGCATCATGCCGAAAATCGTGGTCGAATAAACCACATAAACACCGCCAGCCGCCTTTATCAGGCGGCTTTTTTTGGGCGCTGGTTTTTTGATTGCCTTCGCTGGCAGAATCCTCTAAGGTTAAGCAAAACACCCACAAAGGCAGAATATGAATACCGTAGACTGGACTAAGGCATTGGTGGCCATCGACACCACCAGTAAGTTTTCTAACTTAGCGTTAATCGACCTGATTCAAAGCCATCTAAAAGGCTTAGGGCTGGCGCCTTGGCTGGCTTATAACCATGATAAAAGTAAGGCCAACCTATTCGTCACCCTACCCGATGCCCAAGGCAACATCGCCGGCGGCACCATTTTATCCGGACATACCGATGTGGTGCCCGTCAGCGGCCAACACTGGCAAAGCAATCCTTTTGAGCCACACATTGCCGATGGCAAGCTGTATGGCCGCGGTACCTGTGACATGAAGGGTTTTATCGGTGCCAGCCTCGCGCTATTGCCTGCTGCATTGGCCAAGCCGCTGAATACGCCGCTGCATCTGGCGTTTTCTTATGATGAGGAAATCGGCTGCCTGGGCGCCCCCGTCATGCTTGACGCCTTGCAGCAGCATGGCCTCAGCCCCAGCGCCTGTATCGTGGGTGAGCCCACCAGTATGAAAATGGTGGTGGCCCATAAAGGCATCAATAGCTATAAATGCTCGGTACACGGCCATGCGGCCCACTCATCCTTAACCCCCAGCGGCGTCAACGCCATCGAATACGCCGCGCGCATCATCTGCTTCATCAATGATGAGGCGCGCCGCTATCAGGCCAATGGTCCGTTTGATGCCGATTTTGACGTCCCGTTTACCACCTTATCCACCGGTCTGATTAAAGGCGGCCAGGCCATGAACATTGTGCCGGAGCTGTGTGAGTTCTTTTTTGAGTATCGCCAGCTCCCCGGCCTAGACGCTGCCGCTATTTTGGCGCCCATCCAAGACTATATGGCCCAAGCCGTCGCCCAAATGCAGGCCGTGGTGCCCCATGCCCGCATTGAGCTGAGCCAAATGAATCAAGTGCCGCCGCTAGACGAAGCCGATGGCAGCAGCCCCGCTCTGAAGCAGCTGGTGGCTAAATTGGTCAACGCCCAACAAAAGCACAAAGTGGCTTACACCACAGAAGCAGGGTTGTTCCAACAGGCCAACATCACCACCTTGGTGTGTGGCCCCGGCGACATTCAGCAGGCGCATAAGCCTGATGAGTTTGTTAGCCTAGACCAGCTGGCGCAGTGCGATGCCTTTTTAAATCAATTACTGGCTTCAATGCAGGCATAAAAAGACGTTTACGCCAGGCTCAAAAAAGGCCCCAAGCAGTGCTTGGGGCCTTTAAACTTTTGCCTTAGGTGATGGCTTAAGGCAATTCGCCGCTCTTACGTTTGGCAATGAAGTCGTTGGTTTCTTTAACCACTACGCCAGACAACAGCAACAGCGCAATCAAGTTCGGGATGGCCATGAGACCGTTAAAGGTATCGGCAGCAGCCCACACCAAGTCTAGGTGCACCACGGTACCCAACATCACGGTGATGACGTACACGATGCGGTATGGAAACACTGATTTAGGGCCAAATAGGTAGGCGGCACATTTCTCACCGTAATAGCTCCAGCCTAAAATGGTTGAGTAGGCAAAGAACACCAAACCAAAGGTCACGATGTAGCCGCCAGGGCCTGGCAATAATTTGTCAAAAGTCATGGTGGTCAAGGCCGCGCCGGTTTCGCCACCGGTGTAAAGGCCACCCATCACCAGCGCAATACCGGTAATAGAACACACAATGATGGTGTCTAAGAAGGTGCCAGTCATAGACACCAAGGCTTGACGGCCAGCGTGGTCGGTTTTTGCGGCCGCTGCGGCAATAGGCGCAGAACCCATACCGGCTTCGTTAGAGAACACACCACGTGCCACACCAAAGCGAATCACCGTGCCCAAGGCACCACCTGCAACAGCTTGGCCAGTGAAGGCATCGCTGAAAATCAGCTGAACGGCAGGCCAAAAGGCTTCTATGTTCAGGAAGATGATGGCTAGGCCGCCCAATACATAGCCTACGGCCATCACCGGTACAATGATTGATGACGCTTTGGCAATGCTTTTAATGCCGCCCAAAATCACAATAGCGGTGAAAATGGTCAAGACCAAGCCCGTAATCCAGGTGTCGACGCCAAAGCTGGCCTGAATGGATTGGGCCACAGAGTTTGATTGAACCGAGCTGCCAATGCCGAATGAGGCGATGGTGGCAAATGCGGCAAACAAGATGGCCAACCACTTCATATTAAGGCCGCGCTCGATGTAGTACATCGGACCGCCGGCCATTTCACCGCGGGCGTCTTTAATACGGTATTTAACCGCCAAAATCCCTTCCGCGTATTTGGTGGCCATGCCGAAAATGGCCGTAATCCACATCCAGAAAACCGCACCTGGGCCGCCTAATACAACGGCAGTGGCCACGCCGGCAATATTACCCGTGCCGATGGTGGCCGATAAGGCCGTCATCAATGCACCAAAGTGAGACACGTCACCAGGCTGATGGTCTTGGGTTTTTGAGGGACAGAACGCTTGCTTTAAGGCGAAGGGCAGCATGCGAAATTGCAAGAATGCCAATCTAACGGTGAGGTAAACACCAGTGCCCACCAACAGCACCAGCATGACGGGGCCCCAGACGAGGCCGCCCACATAATCAAAAAATGACTGTAGCGCTTCCATGAGCTATTTCTCCAAAAATAGTTGTCTTTATAATGTCTTCCTACTTTTATAGTAGGATGGCTTCATTCAAGCATGAGTTTTCAGCGGGTGCAAGCTTTTAATGCAAATGGCTTTTTGATGGTGGCTTAAATACTTATAAATAGAGACAAAAAAAACCGCCAGAGGGTGTCTCTGGCGGTTTTTGAGGGCATTCGGTTAAGTATTTTGTTTGGCTAAGGCCTGATATTGGCGGTCGAAATAGACTAGGGCTTCAGGCGCCTCACCAAACTGAATATCGTCTAGCTCAATGAGAAACACCGTGTGGGTACCGACTTCTTTGAGGTCGCTCACCTTGCCGCTTAAATGGGCGATGGCGCCGTTTACGTACCATTGGCCTTGCGGGTTTCGTTGCCAGCCTTCAGTGGCGAAGCGCTCGACCATGCTTAAGCCGGTCTGGCCAGAAAAATGATTGGCCATGTCTTGTTGATGGCTGCCTAAAATAGACACGCATACCGGGTTTTGCTCGCGTAGAACGGCATTGAGGGTGCTCTTGCCATTGATGCAGGCCAAAATAGTGGGGGGCGTGTCGGTCACCGAGCAAATGGCGGTCATGGTGATGCCGTAGTCGCCAGCGGGGCCAGATGTGGTCAAAATATTGACAGCAGCGCTGAGCTGGGCCATCGCGTGACGAAACGCAAGGCGATGGGCTTCTGTGGCGGCCTCATCGCGCGGCTGTGGGGTATCAGGATAAGCGGGGTGGGTCAATGCAGTTACCTTACCGTTAGGGGTCAAAATCAGCGTCAAAATAGCCTTACAGTCTAACTGATTCATGCCCAGATGACCACTCTCTGCGCATCACCATCAAAGAGGCATAAAAAAACCAGCCGAAGCTGGTTTTTTTGCGGTTTGGCTTAGGCTTTTTTGGCCCAAGACATACACCAACCTTCTTTGGTCACGGTTTTACCGGCAAATAGGGTGCAAGGGCCAACGGCTTTCGTGCCACCTTGGTATAGTGCACAGTTGGCGCAGGTTTGGTCTGCTTTGTGCTTGGGGTATTTCTTTTTGTCTACGGCGGCGGTGTTGGTTTTGTACCCTAGGGCAACGGCCATAGGATCTGTTTCTTTCACCGCGGCAGGTGCGGCGATGGCGCGGTTACCCAACATGGCGGCAGCGCCGGCAGCAGGTAAGATTTTCAATAAAAAGGTACGTCTGGTGGTCATGGTTAGCTCCTGGTTATGGCGTGGTCTATGCCGTGCCTATTCGCCTACAGCAGTGAAAGTGGGCCTACGCTGTGGCGGCTTGTTATTTTCTTCATTACAGAAATGATTATAATGTGGATTTTTTTATAAAGCCATATAAAAGGGTTACATTACAAATATTTACTGATATAAAGCAAGATGTGTGAGGTATAGAAAAAGGCCATCAAATAGATTGCTTTTTACTATGACGCCCAGACATGCCCACGCGCCTCGTGATTATATTGATCCTCTTAATTGATTTAGAAGAGGATAGGCGCTTAAAAGTTCAGTTGCATGATAGCCTAAAAGCGGCAAAAATAGGATTATTCTTGTCGCAGACGCGACCATTGCTACACGTTTATGGAAGGATTTTAACGGCATGTCCACTTTTCAAACAGAAGCCTATGAAGGCGATTTAAAGGCTCGTTATGCCCAGCTGGCACAGCAGTTACAGGCTTTACTCAGCGGCGAAACGCGGGCGGTGACCATGCTGAGCCAGGCCAGCGCGCTATTGAATCAGTTTTTAACCGATGTGAACTGGGTGGGGTTTTATTTGGCCGACGCCAATGTATTATATTTAGGTCCGTTTCAGGGGTTGCCGGCCTGCAGCAGCATTCCTTTTAGCAAGGGCGTGTGTGGCGCTGCGGCCAGAACTCAAACCACGCAGCGGGTGGACGACGTACATGCTTTTGCAGGCCACATAGCCTGCGATGCGCGCAGTCGCTCAGAAGTAGTGGTGCCCATTATGCGCGCCGGCCAAGTATGGGGCGTGTTGGACGTAGACAGCCCGAGCGTGGGGCGTTTTGGCCCAGACGACGAAGATGGTTTGGTGCAGTTTGTGGCGGTGTTGCAAGACTGTTTGGCTGAGGTCAACGAGTGAAGATCCTGCTACAGCAGCTATGGCTGTGGGTGGCGCTTGGGGCCGCTGGCGGCGGGCTGGGACGCTATGGGTTTGGTCTATTGGTGGGCAAAGGCGCTTGGTTTCAATGGCCGACGTTGGTGGTCAACGTGCTGGGGGGCTTTGTGATTGGGGCGGTGGCGTTTGTCTTATTGCAAAAGCCTGAGGCCAGCCCCGTTTGGCGGGTGCTGTTGATCACCGGTTTTTGTGGTGGATTCACCACGTTTTCCAGTTTCTCTCTGGAAATGCTGGGCTTGCTGCAGGCGCAGCGATACGCCGGGGCAATCAGCTTGGCTTTGGCGCATGTGCTGTTGTCGGTAGCCGCCACGGCGTTGGCGTGGTGGCTACTGCAAAAATGGTGGGCCTAGGCCGAAACCGTTTGGCAGTGGTTAAGCCAGTCGCACAACGGATGTTCTGGGCTGAGGTAGCCTAGGCGTTTGAAACAGTCTAAGGTGGCTAGAGTGGCGTCATTCATGAAGCGTTTGTTGATGATGGCCAAGGCCACCTCATCTGGTGACATGAGGTTGAATTCAGCCACTTCGCCGTCTTGATTTTGCGGCGTGGTGCCGGCGGGTAGCCAGCAGTCAAAGATATGCAGGTATTCACGATGCAAGCCGCGCGTGACGGGCCGCAGGCTCAAGCAGCGGCTTTGCTGTTCTAAAGGGCCTAAATCTTCGGCGCACAGGCCGGCCTCTTCCCAGCCTTCTCTGACCATGGCTTCTTGGATGCTTTCGCCCGCACTGATGCCGCCGCCCACCAGATTGTCTAATTTATTGGGATCGACGGCCTTAAATGGGCTGCGCGTGCCGATCCAAAAATGGGGTACGTCATCTATCAAAGTGAGGCCGTTGATGTGGACCGCTTGGCTGAGAAAGCCTAAGGGCCTAAAGGCCGAGCGCTCTAGCGGGAATAAGGCTTCGTGGGTTTGAGGGTCTTGGACCAAGAAAAATTCGTTGCGCCAGCCGCTCAATAGGCCGGTGAAATACCAGTCCATGGCCACATTTTGCAGGCCGTTGGCAATGTCGGTGAGGGATGCTTCGTCTTTGAGGATGAGGTGGTCGCCTGCATCACTGACCCACTCGCTGGCGTCGTTGAGTAGGTGGGTTTTCCACTTTGGGGCGACCTTGCCCAGGGCGCGGCCACGAAATAAGAGGGGCGTATAGTCTGCTATCGGCACATGAAAAACCGACGTCATTTGTTGCAATAATTGCGTTTGTATCGTGTGATCGAAAGCAGAAACAACCATAAAACATCCTTATTTTGGGCTGAATGATGGGCGCAAGGCCGCTACAGCCAAGCACAGGTAAAGCAATCATTCTAGCACTACTGTCTCGGTTCCAAACAGGTTTTATTTTAAATAAATATATTAAAATAAAACCATATTCATTAAGTACTCTATCGTTTTGGCGGTGTGTAGCCGTCAAAACGGGTGCTTTTGCCCTGATATTGATAGGCGGGTTCCGCTTGGTTGAGCCATTCACCCAAGCGTGGGCGTTTCACGATGACGCGCTTTTTAGCCAAGCCCAAGGCAAGTGGTAACAGGGCGGCAGCGTCGTCGCCGGCCCCGACCAGTTCATGAAAATAAGCCATCTCTTTTTTGACCGCCGCGCTTTTTTTGCTGTCCGGGTACATCGGGTCTAAATACACCACGTCTGGCTGCGGGCCAATTTGGGCCCAGTTTAGTTGAGGGTCGAAGACATCCAGATGGTGTAGCGTGATGTTGGCCATGATGGCCGCCAGCTCTGGTACGGCTGCGGCGCGTTTGAGGCCGTCGGCCAACAGAGCCGCCACGGCGGGGTGGCGTTCAAATACGGTGACCTTGAGGCCGCTGCTGGCCATGATGAAGGCGTCGCGGCCTAGACCACCGGTAAAGTCCCAGACGGATTGGTTTTGCTTGTGGTTAATGGCTTTATTGATGAGCTCACCGCCGCCCTTTTGGCGTCGGTAGTCGAGGCTACCGCTAATGAAGTTCACGCTGACCTGACCTTTTTTAAGGGCGTGCCTCAGGCTGAGTTCATCTTCGTCTAAATAGAGGTAGACGCCCTGTTCTGGTAGGTTAGGACTAAGGGTGAAGCCATAGGCTTGGCTGAGCTGCTGTGCCTCTATGGGGTCAGCAGTAGGATGGATCAAGAGCAGGGTCATGGTTGGTTTTCGGTCGTAGCGTCTGGGCGGGATACAGGGCCTCTGGGCCAAAATAGATAGGCATAGCAGGCAACCCAGAAAATCAGATTAAAGGTGGTTTTAACTAGGATGTGGGCCTTGGATAAAGGGTAGAACGCTAGGCCAGCCGGTAAGGTCAGGATGAAGAAGAACAGGGCGCCTAAAAATAGTGTGAAAGCAGCCTGTAGCCCTGGTTTATAGTCGCGGCGGCCGCAGCAAACGCCCAATAAGGTCATGCCGATGCGTAGGCCGCTGGCGCCAGCCAGCATCATGCTGAGGAGCTCGAGAGCGCCTCGGTAAAAAGTGTGATAGATGAATAACCACGGCAGCGGTAAGTCCATCGATAGCCCTAAAATACTGCCAAAATATAGGCCGTGGTTGATGAGGCTAGCCGCCGTACCCAGGCCGAACAAAAAGCCCCCCAGCAAGAATTGCACCATCATGGTGAATACATGGTTAAGGTGGATACTGGCCATCCACACGTATTCTCCCAAGCTGGCTTCAACCACCATACGGTATAGGGTGAGCAAATTGGTGCGGCTGTTGGCTTCGTTGGCAAAAACGCCAAAATTGCTGGGGTCGTTACCAATCCAAATCATCATGCTGATGGCCGGGCCAAAGAAAAATAAATGGGCCCACAAGACGTATTTTTTTTCAGCCTGTACCGCTCTGGGTAAGCCTGTGTTAATAAAACGGCATAGCCGTTGGCGCCAAGAAAGCGCAGGAGTGGGTGAAGTCATAGGGGGCCTATTTAAACGTGACGATGCTGTGGGCGCACCCGCACACGATGATTAAAATGCCGATGGTTCATCATACCATAAAATAAATAAAAACAGCCCCAGCTCATGACAACGAGCTGGGGCTGTTTTGTCAGGTTTAAACCATGGTGGCAAACACTTGCTTGGCCGCAGCGATGGTGTGGTCAATCAATTCTGGCGTGTGGGCAGCAGACACAAAAGCCGCTTCGTAGGCAGAAGGGGCAAGGTAAATGTCGTGTTCCAACATGCCGTGGAAGAATTGAGTGAACAGCGCCACATTGCTTTTGGCCACGTCGCCGTAGTTTTGTGGCAGCTCATTGCTGAAATACAGGCCCAGCATGCCGCCGATGGCGGCGCTGCTGAACGGCAGGCCTACTTCGTCGGCGGCGGCTTTTAGGCCGACGGCTAGGCGCTCAGTCATGGCGCTGAGGTGTTCGTAAAACCCTGGACGTTGAATGATCTCCAAGCTTTTTAAGCCTGCAGCCACGGCTACTGGGTTGCCCGATAGCGTACCGGCTTGATACACGCCGCCCATAGGTGAAATGTGGGCCATGATGTCGGCGCGACCACCAAACGCCGCCAGCGGCATGCCGCCGCCGATGACCTTGCCCATGGTGGTCAAGTCAGGGCGAATGCCGTGCAGGCTTTGGGCGCAGCCCAAGGCCACGCGAAAGCCCGTCATCACTTCATCGTAAATCAACACCGCACCGTGTTTTTCGGTTAGGTCGCGCATGGCTTGAATAAAGGCTTTGCTGGGTTGGACCAGATTCATATTGCCGGCGAAGGGCTCGACGATGACGCAGGCGATTTTGTCACCCATGCTGGCGAAGGTTTCTTCTAGCTGGGCGACGTTATTGTATTCCAAG
This sequence comes from Neisseriaceae bacterium, assembly GCA_017987415.1. Lineage (GTDB taxonomy): Bacteria > Pseudomonadota > Gammaproteobacteria > Burkholderiales > Neisseriaceae > JAGNPU01. Next base: position 4,236 of record JAGNTR010000006.1, on the reverse strand, counting down.
ACTTGGGTGTGCTTGGTAAAGTCAGCAGGCACGCCAGCAGAGCTGGGGTTGCTGCCAAAGGTCAATAGGCCAGAGCCGGCTTTCACCAATAGGCTGTCGGAATGGCCGTGGTAGCAGCCTTCAAATTTGATGATGGCGTCGCGACCAGTGTAGCCACGCGCCAGACGAATGGCGCTCATGGTGGCTTCGGTGCCAGAGCTCACCAAACGCACTTGCTCCACGCTCGGTAAAATGTGGCAAATGGCTTCGGCGATGTCGATTTCAGCGGCGGTGGGTGCGCCAAAAGACAGGCCATCTAAGGCCATGGTACGTACGGCTTCGATGATTTCTGGATGGGCATGGCCGACAATGGCGGGGCCCCAAGAGCCAACGTAGTCTAAATATTTCTTGTCGTTTTCATCCCAGACGTAGGCCCCTTCGGCTTTTTTGATGAAGCGTGGCACACCGCCTACGCTGCCAAAGGCCCGTACGGGAGAGTTCACACCGCCAGGAATGACTTTTTTGGCGCGTTCAAACAGTTGAGCATTTTTATCCATAGTAGGGTCTTTCGATTATTTTGCAGGGGTTTGGTTTTCTGGCCAGCTGGCGTAGGGGTTTTTGCTGAGGTATGAGTTGGTGTAGCGTGGATCATGGGTGATCTCTTCACCTAACCATTCTGGGCGCTCAAACGGGGTGTCCTCGCTGGGTAGCTCGATTTCGGCCACGATTAAAGGCGCATTTTCGCCTAAAAACTCGTCGACTTCAAAGGTGAAGCCGCCGAACTCAATCAGGTGTCGGTATTTGGCCACGGTCAGGGGACACATGCTTTGCATGATGGCCTGCGCTTCTTCAAACGGAATCTCGTATTCAAACTCTTGTCGAGACACGTTAGAAATGGCTGACTTTAGGGTTAACCAACCTTGGTTGTTGGCGGTGCGTACACGCACGGTACGGTCAGGGTCGACCGATAAATAGCCTTGTTGTAAGAGTTCAAACTTACCTAGGCCACGCCAGGCGTCGCTGTGGATCAAAAAGCGACGTTCGATTTCGATGTTCATGCGATTCCTTCTGATTAAAATGGCTTAAACAGCACAATATAGAGTGCCAAAATGAGTAACAGCACCGGGGCTTCATTAAACACCCGATACCATTTGTGGCTGTGCTGATTGGTTTTGGCGCGAAAGCGCAGCAACAGACGGTAGCACCAAAGATGGTATAAGGCCAAGGCCAAACCAATGGTGATTTTAATGTGTGGCCACACCACGCCTGCGCCCCAAACGCCCATGGCAAACATGACCCAGACGCCAAATACTAGGGCCAATAGGCCGAAAGGCGTCATGAAGCGATACAGCTTATTTGCCATCAACAGTAAATGGTCGTAGGTGGCGTCGTCTTTGGCCATGGCCAAGTTCACGTAGAGGCGGGGCAAATAAAATAACCCTGCAAACCACGCAATGATGAAAAAGAGGTGCAGGGATTTAAGGATGAGGTAAGTCATTCAGTCATTTCTGTGTTGATTGAAAGATTGCCCTCATTCTAACGGGTTTTCGAACGAATATCTAACCACTTGAGGGCATCTTGTATGGCCTAGGGATGCACGGTGTCGCTTAATAAAGCCAATGTGTCAGCCGCACGCCATAATAGGCAAAGGTCAGCGCCGCTTCGGTGAAGAAAAATTTAGCCTGTTTTTCGCCGTGAGAAAAGCGTGAGGTCGGCGTGGGTGAGGTGAGGGCGTCGAGGTTTAGATCTTCCGCCATCAGCTTGGCGCGGGCCATGTGGTAGGGGTCGCTGACCAAAATAAAGCGGTTTAAGTGAGTGATGCCGCGAATTTCCTGTTGCACAAACGCTAGGTTTTGATAGGTTGTGCGTGAATTGGTCTCAATGATGATGTCGCTTTTGGGCACACCTTTTTTCACGGCATAGTTTTTAGCCACTTCTGCTTCGGTGGGGAAGCCCGGTTTGGGCGTGCCGCCGGTGAAGATCAGCATTTGTACCTGTTTATTGTGATAGAGCTCAATGGCGTGATTGATGCGCTCTTTGAACACCGGTGAGGGGTTATTCCCCCAGGCTGCGGCGCCCAGCACAATGGCCGCATCGGCGTGCTCATCAGTGCTTAAGTCGGCATAGGCGTACACCGAATAGCAGGCATAGGCAAAGGCCCCGAGCGACAGCAATAGGCTTAAATAAAGGCCGCGGCGCAGGTTTTTAAAAAAACGATAGGGGCGATGTTTCAATAAGGGCATGGTTTAGGGTAGCAGGGCCAAAATCTGATCTAGGGGGCGGCCAATGGCGGCGCGCTCACCGATCACGGCAATGGGCCGCTCGATCAGTTTGGGGTGGGCCGCCATGGCGGCAATCAGCGCTTCGTCGCTGATGGCTGGATCAGCTAGGCCCAGTTCAGCGTATTCGGCTTCTTTGGTACGCAATAGCGCTCGTGCGGGTAGGTTGAGCTTGGTCAGCAATGACGCCAATGTCGCCGCGTCTGGCGGCGTCTCTAGATACAGCACCACGGTCGGCTCATGGCCTAAGTTTTGTAAAGCGGCCAGCGCTTCGCGTGATTTAGAGCAGCGCGGGTTGTGGTAGAGGGTAATGGCCATAAACATCCTAGGTAAATCAAATCAATAATGGGCTAATTATAACATTGCTCGCCCTGCCTCGGCACACACCAATGGGATTTTATTGCGTCGATTGACACGATTAATCGGTGTGGATGGTGGTGCCCTATGACGGGCTTTGGTATGATGAAGCCGACCTAATCAGGTTGTTTTTCATCATAAAAAGGACAGGGCATGAGCAAACGATGGGCGGCAAAAATGGTGGCATTGGGCTGGCTATTGGGGCTACCATTCGCGGCGGCAGCTGCGCCGCAGCTGGTGGATTGGCAAACCCAAAAACCGCAAACCTTATTTGATCAAAGCCCCGACATTAAAGTGCTGAACGTTTGGGCCACGTGGTGTGCGCCCTGTCGTAAAGAGATCCCCGAACTGAACCAGTGGTCGAAAAAACAGCAAAAAAGTCAGCTGAAGCCACGAGTGCGGGTATTGAGCGTGGCCTTGGACGAGCCTCAAAATATTGCTAAATTCATCAAAGAAGTGCCGATAGACTACCCGATTTGGCAGCTGAAAGGCGACAGCGCCCAGTGGTTTAAGACCATAGGCAACGTGTCTGGTGGCGTACCCTTTACGCTGGTGTACAGCGAGCGCTGCCGCGCACGCGAGCCTATTTATGGCTTGGTTAATGGGACCAAGCTCGATCAGGCGGTGGCCAAAGTGCGCCAACAGTGTCAGGCAAAATAAAACCCCCATCAGGGGGTTTGGCGTTAGCGCGAAGCGGCCCAGGCCGCGTCTAAGCGCTGGCCAGCCTGTTCGAGCGTGGCTTGAGCGCTGCTGCTTTGCTGGCTTAATTCGCCTAGTTTGGTTTCCAGCGTTTGGACTTCCTGCTGTAGGCCCTGTAAGCGCTGCTTGGCCATTTGTAGTCGGCCTTCGGTTTCGCCGACTTGGCCTTTAAAGTTTTGCTGTGCTTTTAAGGCTTGTTGGTAGTTAACCTGAGCCGACAGCAGTTCTGCTTCGGCAGGGGTTTGGGCCCAAGCGGCGCTGCTGAGCGCGGCGGTGGCGATGAGGCAAAATAGGGAACGGTTCATGGGCTTACTTTCTCCGGCTAGCGACAAACGGCTTGGTATTGTTTGTCGGTAGAAGAGCCCGCCACGATTTTACGGGTGGGGGCTGTGTTAAAATCAAACGTCTTTTGCCACACTTGGGTGCCGTTTTCGGTCATCAACTCCGTCGCCACGAGGCGAATGGTCTTATTGGTGCAGTTGATTTCCCAAGTATTTAAAGAGTATTTATGCTTGGGTAAATACTGGAAATGCTCTTTGCTGACGTCAGAAAAGGTTTTTTTGTCGCGAAACGTCACCACTTGACCATTTTTCTTGATGCTGGTTTGGTCCAGTTCATGCAGAATATTGCTGTTTTGCGACACCCCTAAAGACAACCAGTTTTTACCTGAGCTGCTGGGCGTTGTGGTGCCACAGGCGGCCAAAAATAAGAGACTGGCGCCGGCGAGTACGCCTAAATAAGGTTTGCGGGTCATGCGGACATCCTTCGTATGGTTAAATCGGCATTAGAAATCAGTAGTGTAACAAATGTCGTCTGGCACAGGGGCAAAAATCTGCCGCCCTGCTGGGCACATTGTCTTTCATCAAAAGGCCAAATGGATGGGCCATCGTCATCGGGATAACAGTATCAACATGTCTGACTT
>JAGNTR010000206.1 GCA_017987415.1 Neisseriaceae bacterium | reverse complement strand
GAACAATTTAATCCGCGTGCGAAACGCCATTTGAAGCTGATTCTCACCCGCTAGCTGCGTGGCTTTGGCTGGAATTTCCAAGACGTTAAGCCAAAAAACAGACTCTCTATCCATGGGTAAAGACGAACCAAGGCGACTAATCCGTAAGGTTTGACCCTTGTTTGCCTCCACCCGATTAATCGGTGGGGTCAGCACAAAAGGCACGTTTAAATCCGCAGGCTTGGCCTCACGGTTGCCCTCATCAATCCAGCTTTGCAACAATACTGGCGACTGGCCACCATTGGTGATGCGCACGCTGACTTCTTTAGCGTCAGAGGCGTAAATCACGCGGGTGCTGCCGATCACCACGCTGGCCGATGCCTGCACGCCCGACAGCAACAACACTGCCAACATACCCAGACGGCTAGCTAATAGTAAAAAAAACTTCATCATGACCTCTTGCCAAGGATTTATATTCAGTAATGGGAGAGGAGCCCTCTCCCACTGCTTATTCATTCATGCTCAAGACTTATTTATACTGGATCGAGTACACCACATTACTCACCACGGTACCGGCAGTCGTTGGGGCTTCTGCGTAGTAACGTACGGCGTATGGCAAGTTGGCGCTGCCGCCGCTGATGTCAACATAAGTCGTGTTGTTGATTTGGCTTTGGTCACCCGCTTTGATCACCGCATTTGAAGCGCTTGAAGAGTCAATCAGCTGTAGGCTAACGTTACCCGCGGTACCGGTCATGTTTTGTAAACGGCCGGTTGCTGCTTCCACTGACGCACCTGATTCAAAAAAGGCAGAAGCCGTTTGTAAAGTACCGGTACAGTTGCTCAATGCCATAGAGAAAGTGGTTTGGCCCGCCGTTTTAGCAGCTGCATCCAGCGCGCTCACGCTCACGGTAGGCAATACAATAGTGGCGTCACTTGCTTGACCATCAACCACAACGTCACAGGTTGAAGCCGTTAATTCACCATTAAAAGTGATGTTGCCGTCAGAAGCCTGAGCTTGACCCACCAAACCCAAAGCCGCCAATAATGATGAAACCATAATTAATTTTTTCATACGAATTTCCTTAAATTTATGTACAAATAATAAACATTCTCGGGTGATTCACGTCGAATCAAGACCCCATTTCATGTAGCTAAATAAATACACACATGTCATTTATTTCACAGCGGGAGTAAATTTATCATGTAATAAAATCGATTACCAACGGCTTAACTTTATATTGCAATAGGAAACGTTGCTTAACGAAATACCCAATAAAATTAACAAAAAATAACTGTAATCACGGGGGTTTCAGAGGACAAATGACAGAATACTTTTGTCATAATAAAATATGATAAGCTTATGAAAATAATTAGATTCCACAAAAACAAAAAGAAAATGCGCACTAATGGGAACGTTCAGAGTGTGACCGAGCTGAGTAGATCAATGCCTAAAACACTCGGTGATTATTGAGTAAAGATGAATATAAACATAGGGTAAGACCAACCAACAACGCAACGTGAGGCAGTCACAGCATGGACACCACAGAGGCGACGCCCCCCTCAATCCACTTTACTTAAAGCGAGCTTGAAGCGGTATCATCGACACTTTAACCATTCACCCAAAAGGTTTGCCCATGATCGCCATCAGCGCCTGCTTAATCGGCCAGCCCGTTCGCTATGATGGACAACATAAACGAGTGTCCGAACTCAAGCGCCTAGTCGATCAAGGTTTGGCCATCAGCATTTGTCCTGAGGTTTTGGGCGGCCTCCCCATTCCGAGACCGGCGGCAGAGATTGTGGGCGGCGATGGCCACGCTGTTTTAGCCGGTACCGCCATCGTTCAAGACACCAGCGGCGCCGACGTCAGCGCGCTGTTTATAGAAGGGGCGCATACGGCGTTGCGCCTGCTGCAACAGCATGGCGTCACCCACCTAGTATTAAAAGCCAATAGCCCCTCGTGCAGCAGCCACCGCATTTATCAAGGCGACTTCAGCGGTGGCCTACGCCCTGGTGTTGGCGTGGCCACGGCGCTGTTTCAACAAAACCATCTGATGGTGTGGGATGAAAGCCACCCCGACCTAAGTACGCTTTTACAGCAGGCTCAGGCTTCATCCCTGACTCAAGAGATGGGCAAATCTTAGCTTAAAATTTACCCTGTACGCCCAACCGCCAAGTTCGTCCCGGTGCAGGCATGAACGAACGCGTTAAGGGATCAATATAGTATCGATTGGTCAAGTTGTTGCCCGTCAGCTCAACGCTTAGGTTTTTAGCCAATTGGTACTTCAAAAAGGCGTCTACCAAGACCACCGGCTGCCACCGAATAGGGTTGTTATTGTTGCCGTCTAACAGCCCTTTTTCAGCCATGTCTTGCTCTTGCTTATTGTTGGCACGGCTGTGATAAAACACACGGGTCCCCAGCTCTAAGCGATTCTGATCAAAGCGCCCGCCCAAGGTAAGGTTGGCGCTATAGTGTGGGGTTAAGTTGGTGCGTAAATAGCCCACCGGGAAGCCCCCCTCGACACAGCTAGGAAACAGCCCAGTCACGCCCATGCGCATCGATAAAGACTCGTCGCAGGTTTTGTTTTCCAAATTGTAATTAACCCCCACGCTGCCAAAAAACCGCGTGCCGTCATAGCGCGCTTGTAGCTCTAGCCCTCGATTTTTTTGCTTGTCTAGCTGAGCAAAATTCATGTCGACGTCTCGTTCAATCACGTTTTTAATGGTCATATCGTAATAGGTTAGTTTGAGGTCGCTGGCCTGTGCCGTCGGCAGCCATTGGGTTAAATCATGCACGTAGCCGACTTCGAAGTTTCTCGAGTGTTCAGGCTTGATGTCGACCAAGGCACGCGGCATAGTGGAAAAGCCCATCGTGCTTTCAAACATGCTGGGGAAGCGTTTGGCTTCGGCGTAACGCACATACACTCTGGCGTCTTCGTTCAGCTTGAGGCTGGCCGATAGAATGGGCGACCAAGCATGGCCAGATTTTTTCTGTAAGGCTTTTTGCGTTTCTTCATCGGTAATGGGCTGGCTATGTATGGTGTTGCCTACGTAGCGATAGCGATC
>JAGNTR010000098.1 GCA_017987415.1 Neisseriaceae bacterium | reverse complement strand
CCCGCATTACTGCGGCCCACAAAGGCAATTTCAGCAGAAGTAGGCGGCAAATCTTTCAGATGATTGACCGTTGTAAAAAATTTTGCGTTTTGAAATAGGCTCATGGGTAGAATAATTGATTGAAGTTGGTATAGAATATCACGTTTATATAGAGTTAGTTTAGATTAAACTAGGCTAAGTTGAGTATTTTGAGAGTATTTTGAGGTTAGGTTGTCTGACTTACGCTTCATCTATTGCTAATTAGGAGCGCTTCATGAAACGTTTTACCTTAGTGGCTGTGTCACTAGCGTTGTCTGGCGTGGCTTTGGCCGCGACACCCAAAGGGGATATTGCCCGCGGTAAGCAAATTGCCGAAACTGTTTGTGTGGCTTGCCATACAGCAGACGGTAACAGCGGCTTGTCTATTTACCCACGTGTAGCGGCGCAGCACGCGGTTTATTTACATGCCCAAACGGTTGCCATTAAAGAAGGCAAACGCACCACCGGTCTATCAGCCACCATGGTACCTATGGTACAAGGTTTGTCTGATCAAGACATTTGGGATGTGGCAACGTACTTCTCTCACCAACAGGCCAAGCCTGGTGAGACCGACCCAAACAAGAATGTGGCTTTGGGTAAAAAAGTATACCGTGGCGGCATCGCGGACAAAAAAGTACCCGCCTGTATGTCGTGTCACGGCCCTAACGGCGCCGGCATGCCCGACACCTACCCACGCATTGGTGGTCAGCACGCTGATTACCTAGTGGAGCAAATGACGGCGTTTAGAAGCGGTCAGCGTTCTCACAATATGATGGATCCAATTGCTAATCGTCTAAATGATGAAGAGATCGCTGCGGTGGCGAACTACCTTCAAGGCTTAGAATAATCCTGTGATATCAGGTTGGTTCCAGTAATTTCAGGTATAATCGAAAGGGTCGCGAATGAGCGTCCCTTTTTTTTCTTTTGAGCTATGATGAAACCGAAAAAATCTTCTTTTAAGGGCAAGGCCGTGTATGAGTTTTTAAGCTCAATGCGCTTTGCCGTGGCTTTGCTGACCGTTTTGGGCATTGCGTCTGTAGTGGGCACGGTGTTACAGCAGGCCCAAGCCATGACCGATTATGCCTTTAAGTTTGGCCCATTTTGGTATGAAATTTTTAAATTTTTAGGCCTATACGATGTGTATGCGTCGGCATGGTTTGTGTTGATCATGCTGTTCTTGGTGATTTCCACCACGCTGTGTTTGATTCGTAATACGCCTCCCTTTCTGAAGGACATGCGCTCTTATCGGATTAAGGCGACCGAAAAATCGCTGAAAGCGATGAAGCATTCGGTGGTGTTGAACGAGGCGCTTGATCCCGCAGTTGCCAAGCAGTATTTAGAGGTGCAGGGATTTAGCTACAAAGAAAAAGTGCAGGACAACGGCGACATTCTGGTGGCCGCTAAAAAGGGCAGTGCCAGTAAACTTGGCTACATTTTTGCCCATGCCGCACTGGTGGTGATTTGTTTGGGCGGCCTGATCGACAGTAATATGTTGTTAAAAATAAACATGTTAACTGGACGTTTGGTTCCCGATCCGACCACGCTTTTGGCCAGTGAATTTAAGCCTGAAAGCCGTATTGGGCCTGATGCCTTGTCGTTTCGTGGCGACGTGATGTTGCCTGAAGGCGGCAGCGCCAACGTGGTGTTTTTAAATGCTGACAAAGGCTATTTTGTGCAAGAGCTGCCGTTTACGGTTAAGCTGAAAGAATTCCACGTCGACTATTATAATACCGGCATGCCGAAAAACTTTGCCAGCGACATTGAGGTGACCGAAACCGAAAGCGGTAAAAAGCATGAGGCCACGATTCGCGTGAACCATCCTTTAACCGTTCAAGGCATCACCATCTATCAGTCTAGCTTCGGCGATGGCGGCTCGAAGCTGAATTTCAGAACTTGGGATTTAAGCCAGCCCGCATTGGCGCCCGCGGTGATGAATGCCACCTCGATGAATGCCTTTCCGTTGACCTTAGGCGACCAAAAATACACCATTGAGTTTGCTGAATTCAGCATGATCAACGTGGAAGACTTTGATCAAAAAGATCCGAAAGCGCGTACTTTGAATGAGAAAATCAAAGACGTTCGGGCGGTGACCAAAGAAAAAACCATGAGCAATATCGGCCCGAGCATCACCTACAAAATCCGTGATGCCGCAGGCCAAGCGCAAGAGTATATGCAGTACATGCTGCCGATTACGCAAGAAGGCGTGGATTACTTTGTGTTGGGCGAGCGCACGGTGGTGAGCGAGCCGTATAACTGGATGCGCATCCCTGCCGACCGCGACGGCAGCATTGATACCTTCATGAATTTCCGTAAGAGCTTGGCCGACCCCGCCCAGCTCAATGCCGCGATTGAGCGTGCCACGGCTAAAGTAGAGCCACGCATGCGGCCACAGTTTATCTTGGCGGTGAAAAACGTGATGCGTTTATTCGTCGAGAACAAAGGCTATTTAGGCATCGATGAATTCGTGAAAGCCAATATTCCGCCTGAGCAGCAGCAAGACATGGGCGCGCTGTTCGTGAGCATTTTACACGGCGTGGGCGCTGATTTGCTGGACGTGTCTATGGCCGCCAATGGCCAAGAAGCCTGGCCTAACGATGCCAGCCGTGGCCAGTTTGTGGTGAATGCGCTTGTGGCCTTAACGGCGCTGCAAGAAATTAAATCACCGGTGTACATGCATTTAGAAAACTTTGAGCAATTACAATCGTCAGGCTTACAGTTGGCCCGCTCTCCTGGCCAAACGTGGGTATACGTCGGTTCGGTATTGCTGATTTTAGGCACCATCTTTATGTTCTATATGCGCGAAAAACGCCTATGGCTCTGGTTTGGCAAAGATGGCGTCCGTATGGCCATGAGCGCGACACGCCATGCCCGTGATTTAGATAAAGAATGTCCGGAACACGCAGAAAAACTAAACCAATTGGCTAAGGATTTAAACCATGACCAAGCAAAATAATAAACCACAGGCCCACTCACTGCTTACCAAAAAATCGTTATTGGGTTCGTTAAGCTGGTTTGACTGGGTGTTTGCCGCCCTCATCATCGGCGCAGCCTTGTTCGCGCAAAAAGTCATTGCCCATCACATGGACGTGTATGAGGTAGCGATTTTATGGGGCAGCACCGTCGGCATCATCCTACTGGGCTGGTTCGATAAGCCGCTGCGTCTATTTACCGTGATTTGCGGCCTAGCGGCCTACTTGGGGGTGTATTCCTACCAAGGGGCGATGGCCAATGGTGAAAGCAATTTCTTCTTGCAGTATTTAGTGTCTAGCCAAGCCGCCATTATGTGGCAGGCCGCGCTGACGTTCTTGGCCTTTGGCTGCTACGTGGTAGGCCTGTTTGTGGGCCGCCCTAAGGCGGGTGAACAAGCATCGGGCAACGTCTTGTTGAGCATGGGTAGCGGCATGGCTTGGGCCGCTGCTGCAATGGGCATGATCGGCCTATTGGTGCGCTGGCATGAAAGTTATTTACTGCGTCCGGACGCCGGCCACATTCCGGTGTCTAACCTGTATGAAGTGTTTGTGCTGTTCATGGTGATCACGGCCTTAATGTACCTTTACTATGAAGGTAAGTTTAAGGTGCAACGCTTGGGCGCCTTTGTTTACCTATTCATGTCGGTGACCATGTGTTTTGTATTGTGGTACAGCTTTGAAAAAGACGCTCATGAGATTCAACCCTTGATTCCAGCCTTGCAGTCGTGGTGGATGAAGATTCACGTGCCGGCTAACTTTGTGGGCTATGGCGCCTTCTGTATCGCCGCCATGTTGGGGATTGCCGAACTGTTGGTATTGAACAATAAAGGCCGTGGCCTGCTGCCTGCGGCTGAGATCATCGATGAAGTGATGTATAAAGTCATCGCCGTGGGCTTCTTGTTTTTTACCATTGCCACCGTTTTAGGCGCGCTGTGGGCTGCTGATGCTTGGGGCCGCTACTGGAGCTGGGACCCGAAAGAAACCTGGGCTTTAATCGTGTGGTTGAACTACGCGGTTTGGTTGCACCTGCGTTTGGTGGCGGGCTGGCGTGGCCGTATTCTGGCCTGGTGGGCGATCATTGGCTTATTCATTACTGCCTTTGCCTTCATCGGGGTGAATATTTTCCTATCGGGCCTGCACTCATACGGCACGCTGTAGTAAATTCGCCATAAACGCATGACAAATTTGTCATTTTTGAATAAATCATGATAATATTTGGCTTTATTTTAAGAGTATTTGTATAACACATGGACGACGACCCTGGACCCCGAACGAGGACTATTTGGCTGCAACACACTGCGCTGACGGCGCATTGTGCCTGTGTTATGTAACAAATTTTAGGCAACCTGAATCATTTCAGGTTGCCTTTGTTCGTTTTTTTAACATGATTTTTCAAAAAAGGTGAAAACGCATAATCATGGATATTGATTTAAGTTGGGTCATGGACCCCCGCATTTTGGTGGGGTTTGTGACGCTGTTGGTATTAGAAATTGTTTTGGGCATCGACAACTTGGTGTTCGTGGCCATCTTGGCCAACAAGGTGCGCCCGGAGCTCAGAGACCGTGCTCGCATCATGGGCTTAAGCATGGCCATCGTGATCCGTGTGATCATGCTGGGCTTTGTGTCTTACATCATCACCCTGACCAATCCGCTCTTTCACGTCGGTGATTTTGCCGTCTCGGTGAAAGACTTGATCATGATGGTCGGCGGTTTGTTCTTGCTGTATAAGGCCACGATGGAGCTACACGAGCGCCTCGAAGGCCACAACAGTCACGCCCAAACCAAAGAAACCAGAGTGTATTCGGCCTTTGGCGCCGTGGTGGTGCAAATCTTGGTGCTAGACGCCGTGTTCTCCATCGACTCGGTGATCACCGCCGTCGCCATGGTCGACCACATCACCGTGGCCATGCTGGCTGTTGCGGTGGCGATGGCCATCATGATCTGGGCCAGTAAGCCCTTAACCGCCTTCGTGGACCGCCACCCGACCGTGGTGATGCTGTGCTTGGGCTTCCTATTGATGATTGGTTTTAGCCTGATTGTGGAAGGCCTGCACTACCACATTCCGAAAGAATACCTATACGTGGCGATTGGTTTCTCGATCTTGATCGAAGTGTTTAACCAAATTGCCCAGAAAAACAGCAAGAAAAACCTCTACACCAGTCGTTCGTGGCGCCATCGTTTGGCCGATAACGTACTGGGCGCGATGGGGGTACGCGATCAGCTGTTGGCGAAAGAGCGCATGGCCGATGGCGTGATTGACGATGGCCACTTCGACGAAAACGAACGCAGCATGATTCGCAGCGTGCTGACCTTGGCCGAGCGCCCTATTTTGGGGATGATGACGCCGCGCCGCGACATTGAACGTTTGGATATTTCGCAGACCAAAGAGCAGCAAATCCGCCAATTGAAGATCACCCCGTTCTCACGATTAGTGGTAGTGGGCAAGGCCGGTATTGATGAAGCGCTGGGCTATGTGAATAAAAAAGACTTGCTGACCCAGTATTTGACCGATGGCCAGATGAACATCAATGAAGCCATCCGCAAGCCGTTGATTTTGCTGGAAAACACTACGGCGTTAAGAGCCATGGAACAATTCCGTGGTCAAACCGCTGACCTGGCGTTTGTGGTCGATGAATTCGGGACCATCTTAGGCCTGGTGACCATGAAAGACTTATTGGAAACCATCGCCGGTGATTTCCCTGAAGAATACGAAAGCGAAGAGGGCCCAAGTATTCAGGCCAACGGCGACGAAAGCTTTACCGTTGACGGCAGCTTAGAGTATTCGGCGCTCGAGCAGCAGTTAGGCTTAGCCGTCTTGGAAGAAGACGTGGACTACCACACCGTGGCGGGCTTGGTGATGGAAGAGCTACAGCGCATTCCTAAGGTGGGCGACTGCGTCGACTATCAGGACTGGCGTTTTGAAGTGATTGAAATGGCGAACCAGCGTATTGAGCGGGTGAAGATTTATGCCATCCCTTACGATGAGGCGTAAGCCTCTAGTCTGAAAAAGCCAGCCTAAGGGCTGGCTTTTCTTTGTCTGTTTGGCTGTAAAGCCCGATCATGGCGGCTGCTTTACGCTGCTGTGGGCCATTAAAAACCGACCCTTGAGGATCGGTCCTGGCTGCGGTCGCGTGGACTAGCCTTGGTAGTCGCTTTTTAAGATGCCGTAGATGTGCGGTGAATACACCTTGCCCATCAAGGCTTCGCCTTGGCGCAACACGCCTTCTAACTGCATGCCCAGCTTGGTCATGACCTTGCCTGAACTTTGGTTGTCTTCGTGGTGAACGGCCATCACTTTGTCCATGCCCATGTGGTTAAAGCCTAAGGCGATCAGCGCTGCTGCGGTTTCGGTAGCGTAGCCCTTACCCCAATAGTCTTGATGAATGATGTAGCCAATTTCCGCCACGCCATTGCCTTTGATGCGGATGTCGCAGGTGCCGATTAAGGTGTCGGTCCCTTTGAGCTGAATGCCAAATTTACCCAAAGGCACGGCCATGAAAAAGTTGGCGATATTGCTTTTGGTGTCGTCTAAGCTGGTGTGGCGCGGCCACGGCATGTGTTGGGTGGTGGTTTCGTTGGAGGCGTAGGCGTACATGTCCTCAGCGTCGGCCAGCGTCACTGGTCTTAAGATCAACCGTTCGGTTTCCATGCGTTGGTGTACGGCCAAGGCCAAGTGTTGTTGCATTGCGTCCATAGTGCTCATCCTGTCTAAATTGGCGTTGATTTTAACACGTTACGCCCCGTCTTCGTAAGCATAAAAAAGCCCACTGCTGAGGCAGTGGGCTAGGGCTAAACCTGTTTTTAGGCGTGGCTTGATTCCATCAATGAAGCATTGCCGCCGATGGCGGTGAGGTTGATGGAACGGGTACGTTCGGTGATGAAACGCAGGCAGTAGGTGCTTTCTGCCACAGTCGAGAGCGTGGCATAGTCGGTCTCGGCTACTAGCTGGGTCAGGGCACCGTCTTGCTGAGCCAGCTGATTGAGCCAATCGTGGGCGGCTTGAGCATGGCCGGCGTAGGCAAAGCCTGCCAAGAGCGGATGGGTGATCAGCTCGGCCAAGTCGGCCACCTGGGCCACTTGTACCACGTCGCGGGGGCAACCTGCCTGCGCCAAGGCTTGCGCCATGGCGTTGGCGCCCGGGGTTTGGCCTTCAGGCAAAGCCAGCACCACGGTGTTGCCGGCCAGTAAGGCAGCGCTTAAGGCGGCTACGGTGGCGCTTAAAGGGGCATCGGCTTCGGCGTGGACGATGAAGACGCCACGGCCGCTACAGTAGAGCTCGTTTAGCTCGCCCGTTGGCCCTGGCATCACCTGTACCTTGGCGATGTGTTCGGCCGCACACTGGCGTTGGAAGGCGACCATGTGTTGCGCCGCATTGTCGTTTAGGTTTTGGGCCCAGCGGGCCACGATGGCGTCGCGTTGGGCGAAGCCTAAAGCATTCCATGCTTCCCACTGTTGCAGGCCATGGTTGATCAAATTACTGGTGTTCATTGAGAGTCCTTTGTCCTGAGGGGCTTACGCCACCACTTCGTGGGTAAAGCGCAACAAATAGCGTGGGCCGCCGGCTTTAGGGCCGGTACCCGATAGGCCTTGGCCACCAAACGGCTGTACGCCGACAACGGCGCCCACTTGGTCGCGGTTGATGTAGCTGTTGCCCACGCGCGCCCGCGCATCAATGTGCTGGTAGGTGTGTTCGTTGCGGCTGTGTACCCCAAGCGTGAGGCCATAACCGGTTTGGTTAATCGCGTCGATGACTTGGTCTAAGTCGGCGGCGCGGTAGCGGATGATGTGCAAGATGGGGCCAAACTGCTCTTCCACCAGCTCATTCATGTGCTTGATCTCAAACGCGGTCGGGGCCACGAAGGTGCCTTGTTGGCACGCATCAGGCAAGCGGGTTTGGGCGATCAGCTTGGCTGATTGGCTCATTTTGGCAATGTGCGCTTGCAGTTTGTCTTGCGCCGTTTTGTCGATTACCGGGCCAACGTCGGTGCTGTGGTCGACCGGGTTGCCGACTTTAAGCTCGGCCATAGAGCCTTTGATTAAGGTAATCATGCGTTCGGCCACGTCTTCTTGCACATACAGTACGCGTAGCGCCGAGCAGCGTTGACCAGCAGAGGCAAAGGAAGAGCGCACCACGTCGCGCACCACTTGCTCTGGCAGCGCCGTGCTGTCGACGATCATGGCGTTTTGGCCACCGGTTTCGGCGATCAATGGGCGCACTACGTCGGTGTTGCTGGCGGCTAGGGCGCGGTTAATGTGTTGAGCGGTTTGGGTAGAGCCAGTGAAGACCACGCCAGCAATGTCGGCGCTTGAAGTCAGTACGGCACCCACGGTTTTACCTGTGCCCAATACTAAGTGAACGGCCGCAGTGGGCACGCCCGCTTCATGTAAGAGGCCGATGGCACGATGGGCAATCAACGAAGTTTGTTCCGCCGGTTTGGCCACCACGGTGTTACCCGCAGCTAGGGCAGCGGTGATTTGGCCTAGGAAAATCGCCAAAGGGAAGTTCCACGGGCTGATGCACACCATAACGCCACGGCCTTCACGGCGTTTTTGAATGCTTTGGCCCAGGTGGTTAACGACGGCGTAAGGCTGGCTGAAGTTGTCGCTGGCCTGTTGCGCGTAGTAGCGGCAAAAGTCGATGGCTTCGCGGATTTCATCAATACAGTCTTGAATGGTTTTACCCGCTTCGCGGTGACACAAGGCAATGAATTCAGCGTAATGGGTTTCGATCAGGTCGGCAAAACGCAAAATGGCGGCCGCGCGGTCGCTGGCCGGCGTGTCACGCCAGCTTGGGAAGGCCGCTTGGGCTGCCGTAAGGGCTGCCTGTGCCTCTTCGGCAGTAGCGAAAATAGCTTGACCCAACACTTCTTGATGATTGTAAGGCGCGCGTACGGCTTGGGTTTCACCGCTGCTGCTGGCCTGACCATTGATCAAAGAAGTGGCTTGCCATTGGTGCTGCAAGAAGGGGGCTAAGGCTGTGGCCATCGGCGTCCAGCTAGAATCGATGTCGATGTTCACGCTCAAAGAGTTTTTACGTTTGGCACCGAAAATGGCCGGCGGCAGCGCGATGCGTGCATTGTGCAGGGTCGGTTGGCCCAACAGAATGTTCACCGGATGCTCAGACAGCTCGGCCACGGGGATGTCGTGGTTGCCCAATTGGTGCACAAATGAGCTGTTGGCGCCGTTTTCTAAAAGACGACGCACTAAGTAAGGCAACAAGTCTTTGTGGCTGCCGACCGGCGCATAAATGCGCACCGGCTGGCCGTGTTTGGCCATGGCGTGTAGGTGCAGCGCGGCGCCCATGCCGTGTAGGCGTTGGAACTCAAAGTCTTTGTGGGCGGCCATTTCGGCGATGGCCGAGATGGTTTGGGCATTGTGGCCGGCAAATTGTGGGTAGAGCAGGCCGCGTACCGGCTCAGACAGCAAGAAGCGCGCGCAGGCTAAGTAGCTGACGTCGGTGGCTTCTTTACGGGTGAATACAGGATAGCTAGGCAGACCACGCTGCTGGCTGATCTTGATTTCGGTGTCCCAGTAGGCGCCTTTTACCAAGCGCAGTGGAATCACGTCGCCTTGGTCGGCGGCCACGGCCGCAAGCCAGGCTAAAACGGGCAGAGCACGTTTAGAGTAAGCTTGAATCACTAGGCCAAATTTGCCCCAGCCTTGTACGGCAGGATCGCGATACAGCTTTTCAAACAGCTGTAGCGACAGCTCCAAGCGATCGGCTTCTTCCGCATCAATGGTGATGCCCACGTCGACGCTGCGCGCTTGCTTAAGCAAGGTCAGGACGGTGTTGAACAGCTCGTCTAACACGCGATCGGTGTTGGCGACTTC
>JAGNTR010000097.1 GCA_017987415.1 Neisseriaceae bacterium | reverse complement strand
ATCCACCTTGATTAAAACCATTGCCGGTAGCTTAGCGCCCTTGTCCGGCAGCGTGATCAAATCAGAAAAGCTCAACGTTGGCTATTTTGCCCAACACCAGCTAGATACTTTACGCCCCGATCAAAGCCCGATTTGGCACATTCAAAGCCTCAGCCCCGAAGCCAAAGAGCAAGACATCCGTAACTTCTTAGGCGGCTTTAACTTTGTTGGCGACATGGCCATGCAGGCGATTGAGCCATTCTCTGGCGGTGAAAAGGCCCGCTTGGCCTTGGCCATGATCGTGTGGCAAAAGCCAAATCTATTGCTGCTCGACGAACCGACTAACCATCTGGACCTCAACCTACGCCACGCCCTGACCTTCGCCCTGCAAAGCTTCAGCGGCGCCTTAATCTTGGTGTCGCATGACCGTAGCCTACTGGAAGCCACAACCGATTCATTCTTGCTGGTACAAGACGGCAAGCTGACGCCGTTTGATGGCGACCTCAACGCCTACCGCCTGTGGCGTCTTGAGCAGTTTTCCAGCAAGGCCCCTGCCGCCTCAGGCGATCAGGTCAGCCGCAAAGACATCAAGCGTAAAGAAGCCCAGCTGCGCCAGGCTCTGTCTAGCCAAACCAAGCCCTATCTCAACAAAATCGCCAAAGCCGAAAAAGACATGGACCAGCTCGGCACGCAGCAGGCTCAGCTAGAAGCGTTTTTAGCCTCAGAAGACGCCTACGCCCCCGAGCAAAAAGACACCCTGCAAAAAAATCTGGCGGAACTGGCGCAAATCAAAAGCCAGCTGGCCAGCATTGAGGCCGATTGGCTCACTTGGCAAGAAGCGGTAGAGCAAATTAAGGCCGACCTCGACGCACAAATTGATTAAAAGCATGGATTTGGTCGGCAGCCACT
Source organism: Neisseriaceae bacterium (assembly GCA_017987415.1). Lineage (GTDB taxonomy): Bacteria > Pseudomonadota > Gammaproteobacteria > Burkholderiales > Neisseriaceae > JAGNPU01. The sequence goes on along the minus strand of JAGNTR010000097.1, from coordinate 8,974 downwards.
AGACGTAGGCGGATGAATTCGCTATAAATGATGGGTATTCAACCCAACCATTTTGTTGACTGCTCGAGTAAGGCCGGTAACCGACACATGAATCCACCTTTAACCGACATCCGCCAAGCCACAGCGGCGGATTTTGAGGACATCTACGAAGCCCATCGCAATGCGGTGCAGTACACCTGCGCCCGGGCCTACGACAACGCCACTCGCGAAACCTGGCTGGGCCTGCTGTCGCCCGACAGCTACGCCGAGGCGCTGCAATCAAAAGAACTTTGGGTAGTGGCGTATAAAGGCAACATCCAAGGTTTTTTTCAATTAGACCTGCATCAAGGTGAGCTCGACGCCCTCTACGTCCATCCCTTTGTCCAAAACCAAGGCCTCGGCACCGCTATGCTGCATCAGGCCGAAGATTTGGCCCTAGCCGCTGGGGTGGCGGATTTAAAATTATTTGCCTCGCTAAACTCCAAAGCCTTCTATAAACTCAATGGTTATGACAGCCTCGGCCAGGCCCAGCTCACCCTCAGCCCTAGCGTGGCGGTGGCCTGCACCTTAATGCGCAAACGATTAAACGCCTTATAACAACACCTCTCTTCTACAAAGGATCGACCATGACCAAATTACTCAGCAGCGTCCTCGTCAGCGCCGCCCTCTTACTCAGCGCCTGTGGCCAAAGCTCACCAGAGCCTAAAACCGATGCCAACAACGCACCCGAAGCCAGCACCGACGGCCGCGTCTATCGCGTGGCCATGAACGCCGCCTTTGCGCCTTTCGAATCGGTCGACAGCGAAGGCAACATCGTGGGCTTTGACGTCGACATCGTCAAAGCCATGGCCGAAGCCGGTAACTTTAAGGTGACGTTTGTGAACACCCCGTGGGAAGGCATCTTTGAAACCCTACGCCGCGGCGACAACGACATTTTGGCCGCCACCGTGACCATCACCGATGAGCGCAAGCAAATCATGGACTTCAGCGATCCTTATTTTGAGATCAACCAAGTGATCTTGGTGCCCAAAGGCCAAGACATCAAAACCCCAGAAGACTTGAAAAATTTGGCTAAAGTGGCCGTCACCATCGGCACCTCTGCCGACACCGTGGCGCAAAAAATCCTCGGCGCCACCAGCGACAAAATCGCCCGCTTTGAAAGCCTACCCTTGGTATTAAAAGAAGTGGAAACCGGCGGCGCACAAGCAGCCATCAGTGACAATGCCGTGGTAGAAAACTACGTCAAAAACAACGGTGACAAAGGCTTTACCATCATCGAAACCGACCTATTTGAAAAAGAACACTACGGCATGGCCGTGCGTAAGGGCGACACCGAAACCCGCGACATGCTCAACGCCGCCCTGAAGAAAATTCAAGAAAACGGCGAATACGACCGCGTTTACAACAGCTATTTCGCCAAGTAAGCCATCGGTTCACCCCCACACCCGCTACGGCGGGTGTTTTTTATGGGCGCAGACCCGTGACTACCCAATAATAAAAACGCTGCCTACCTGCCAAAATGCAAAACGCCCAGAACAACCGTTCTGGGCGTATCTAATAAACATCAATAGCTTAACGACACTGTTGCTTAAAGCCTTCGGTACTCATGGTTGCGCCGTTTACTGACCACGTTTGCCCTGCATCTTGACTCAGGTTTGCACCGCCCCAAGGCGCTGTTTCACACACCTTATCGGTCTGCGCAATCGTAACGTCTCCGCTGATGTTATTCAAAGGACCAACCGCATAGATGCCGGCGTCTTTGGCTGCGTTTACCTGAACGTTGTCAAAACGAACGTTCTCCACCGCGCCAGACCAATCGCTGGCGAACATAAAGAGGCCGTAGGTGCCGGCTTGATCGATGGTCACGTTTTTCAGCTCGATGTCGTGTACCGGGTTAAAGAATACGCCGGCGCGGCTGGTGCCGGTGGTGGTCAAGCCGTCGACGCTCACTCGTGCGGTTTCGCCTTCAATATTGGAAGACGCCACCAGCATCAGGCCATTCACCCCGCCTTTGAGGGCCATGTCTTTAATCTTCACGTCCGATGTGGCCTGTAGCACCACCAAGTCCATTTCTGGCTTTTCTTGACCTTGGCGAGCGCCGTTGTCGATGCTGACCTTGTTCAGTTCAACCTGATTGGCACCGACCAACAGCACGCCTTCGCGGCGGGTATTGTTGATCGCCACATTGTCTAGCTTGATGTTTTTGGCTTGGGTGACGATGTCGTAGCCGTAGTTGTTTTCTTCGAACACGCTGCCCACGAACACGCCATAGGTGGTGTCGGTTATCTGGCTATTGCTGATGCTTAGATTACTGCCACCCCATGAGCTGATGGCAGAAAACGGCACTCGATTCGGGTCGGCGGCCACGGCAAATTCGCAGTCGGTATTGTTGTCGCAAATGCTGAGGTCGTGGATGTTGGCCTGATCAATCTTCACGTCGTTGACGCCAACCAAGCGAATGCCGTCGTGGCCGGTTTGGCTGATGTCGGCACGCTCAATCGTGATCTGGCTACCCTGATCCACGGCTACGCCATCGTGGCCAGTCTGGGCCACAGTTAAGCCTTGTAGCTGCGCTTGAGTGACCTGATTGAGCTGTACGCCATTGAGGGCGCTGTTCTTAACCTGAACCTGATCAATACGGATGCCATTGGCGTTGCGGGCCTGAATGCCGGAGCGGCCGCCCTCAATCGCCAATTGGTTCACGCTGCTGCCGCTGTGCATCTGCAACACGTCTTGCGCTTGATTAAGGCCAACGAGGCGACCCGCCTGCTCGGCGAAACGGTGTTCGGCTTTGGTGCCGGTTTCACTACCGACCACGGCCACACTTTGGCCGCCGTAGAGGTGTTGGTCTGGTCCTAAACTCAGGGTTTGGTCGAGTTTAACGTCGCCCGTCACCAGCACCAAGGCGTCTTTACCGGCGGCCGTCAGGCGTTCATTGAATGACGCCGATGCGCGCGTTGCGGCGGCTTCTGGGCGCAACATCACGACCTTACCCCATACTTTACCGCTGCCATCAGCGGCGCGTTCGGCGTATAGGCTGTGTTTTTCTTCAGTTCGACTTTGGCGTTCACGCTCAACCCGCTGTAACAAGCGCGCTTCTACGCTGTTGCCGCTGGCCTGCTGGCCTAAGCTTAAGCTCAGGCGAGCCAAAGCACCGCCTTTAAGGTGTTGCTGGTTATCATAGCTGGCCATAGCGCCCAGCGACAGCGCTACGTTTTTCGGTAAAAACGCGGCCTGTTGGGTCGACCATTCTAGTCTAACCTTGGCACCGACTAAATCGCTGCGCTGATCGCCATTAAACCAATAGCCCCCAGCAAAGGCCTTGAGCTGTTGTGGGCCATCGGCCGCAAACACGGGCAGGCGACCGCCTACTTCAGCGTCGGCGCCACGGCGAATTTTTTCCACGGTTTGATGGTGCTGTAGATAAAGGTAATCATCGCTGCCCACCTTGGTGTTCATGCTTTGCGCCACCAAGCGCTCTTTGGTGCCGGTAGGCAGATACACGTTGGCACGTGCTTCAAACACCGGGCCCAAGGCTTCAAGGCCCAGTGAGAGGCGAGAAAAACGGTTGTGGCCGCCACTTTGACCAAAATCGCCATACAGGTTGGCGCCATAAACCACGTCATGACTGCCGACAAAACGATGGCCTAAGCCCACCGAGGTTTGGCGGCCGCCGTGGCGTACCGTATTTTGCTGCACATCTAAAAACGTGGCTTGGCTAGACGTATACAGGGGTAAAAATAGGCCAATGCCGCCGGAGACATCACCAGAATAGCTTTGGCCTTCTAGGGCCAAGCGCGGTGTGAATTCAACCGCCCAGGCGGACGGAATCAAAAAAAGGCTGCCCACAAAGAGCGCCAACGGCTTTTTATGCTTCATCATGATGGTTTCCAGACATGTGTGTGTTGATTTATTGTTTTTTTGTAGCAGCGATCATATCTAAGCCAAACGCCAAAGTAAATGATTATCATTACTAACAATAATCGGCACATCAATCCGCTCATGACGTTATTTTAAACCTTCTCCCACCGCATCATTTCAGCATAAATGTCAACGCGTTAAATGCCCTCATTAACGCAATCACAAGCCTTTTAATATGGCGCTCCATGACAAAACGCTGGGCTTAATTTAACGCCCGCCCAATCGTTTTATTGTGTTCGACCACAAAAACCACAGCTCACCCATGCCCCATAAAAAAACGCTGCCAGCGGCAGCGTTGTCCTATAGGATCACTAGATCAACCTTGTGGCCATACAAACCAGCCTTTGGTTTCTGGATCGGTGTCGATAAAGGTTTTGAGCTCATCAGATTGATAGGCTTTCTTCACGTCTTGCGCCCACTGAGTGGTTTCGTCGCCTTTTTTCACCACCACCATCAGCTCAAGCTCGGGCAAGAAGGTTTCTTGCACCAAGGCTTTGTCCGAGCCAATTTTGCTCAACCACGCCACGCCGCCAGGCATGATGCCGTAGTTCACCTCGTCTAACATCCGAGGGATCAAGGCTGAATCCACCTCTTTAAAGCTTAACTGATGTGGGTTTTCAGCAATTTGCTGCTGGGTCAAAGTAGCCAATTCGGCACCGGGTTTCAGCGTGATCCAGCCCATTTTGGCCAACAGCGCATACGAGCGCGCGGCATTCGATGGGTCATTCGGGATTAAAACCGTGTCGCCGGTTTTCACTGCATCCACCGTGCTTTGCTTGGTTGAGAACAGGGCCGCAGGAATCGATGGGATGTGCACCACCGACACTAAGTCGTTGCCGGTTTCACGATTGTAAACGTCAAGATAGGCTTGATGCTGGGCCGCATTCATGTCCACGCCGCCTTCCACCAAGGCCGTATTGGCGTCGCGCAAAGAGCTAAAGTTCACCAACTTCACGCTGTAGCCTTCTTTTTCCAAAGCGGGCTTAACCAAACGCTCCATCAACACATTATGGGCACTAGGCGGCAGGCCCACTTTAATTTCTTTCTTGTCGGCGCCGGTGGCGTCGGCGCTACCGGATTGGCCGCAAGCGGCTAGGGTTAAGCCCAAAACAGCGGCAGCCAGAGGGGCAAAGTATTTTTTCATCGGTACTCCTTTATAAAGAGGTGGGCCTAAAACGTGGCCCAATCAACGTAGTTTTTTGGCCAGCCAGTTGCCAAACGACTGAATCAGCTGCACCAACACAATCAAAATCACCACCGTCATCATCATGGCCACGCCATCAAAGCGCTGGTAGCCATAGTTGAGCGCCAAGTCGCCAATACCGCCGGCGCCGACGGCGCCAGCCATGGCGGTGGCGCCAATCAGACCGATGGTGGCGGTGGTCATGCTCAGCACCAAAGAGGCTTTAGCCTCTGGCAGTAAGAAATGCCACACCACCTGCCAGGTGGTGGCGCCCATGGCGTCGGCGGCTTCGATGATGCCAGGGCCCACTTCCAGCAATGAATTCTCAACCAAACGGCCAATAAAAGGGCCGATGTAGACGATGAGCGGCACGATGGCGGCCGTCGTCCCGATCGAGGTGCCCACCACAAATTTGGTAAACGGCAAAATCGCCACCAATAAGATGATAAACGGCAGTGAACGCAACATATTCACCAGCGGGTTTAACACATTGTAAACCACTTTGTTCGGACGCACGCCATCAGGCCGCGTCATCACCAACACGATGCCGATGACGGCACCTAATAGGCCGCCGCCCAATAGCGACACCGCCACCATAAAGAGGGTTTCTTGACCGGCCAGTAAAAACTGGGCCAGAGTCACATTGGTTTCAAACATGGGCGGCTCCTTCCTGTTCGGTCACGCTGATGCCTTCGGCTTCAATGCTGGCCACGGCGGCAGCGATCTGAGCGGGCGTACCGGCGATCGACACCGACACACTGCCCACCAGCATGCCGTCAATTTCCTTGGTATTGGCGAACAGCACGCTGATGGCAGCGTCTTGCTGTAACACAGCGGGGCTTAATAGTGGCTGCGATGCTGGTCGACCCAAATAGCCAAGCGAAAACAGGCGTAAGTGTTCAGAAGGCGTGTAGTGTTGGCCGATGGCCTCGGGTAAATCGCGCTTGATGATGGTGCGCACAAAGCGGCGCGTGGCTTCTTGCTGCGGCTGGCCAAACACGGCCAACACGCTGCCGTGCTCAATCACCTGCCCCTGCTCCATCACCGCCACCTTATTGCACACCCGCTCCACCACGCTCATTTCATGCGTGACCAGCACGATGGTGATGTTTTGCTCACGATTGATCTTTTTCAATAGATTTAAAATCGCCAGCGTGGTTTGTGGGTCTAGCGCTGACGTGGCTTCGTCACACAGCAATATTTTAGGGTCATTCACCAGTGCGCGGGCGATGCCCACGCGCTGCTTTTGGCCGCCCGACAGTTCGCGCGGATAAGCGTGCTTTTTATCCGGCAGCTCAACGTAGGCCAATAGCTCATCCACCTTGCGGTCGATCTCGGCCTTATTCACGCCGGCCAACACCAGCGGCAAGGCAATATTTTGCGCCACGGTTTTGGTCTCCAACAGATTAAAGTGTTGGAAAATCATGCCGATGTTACGCTTGGCGTGGCGTAGCTGGGCCGGACTGTAGGCGCTGATCAAGGCACCGTCCACCCACACTTCGCCCACGCTGGGCTGCTCTAAAACGTTAATCAAACGCAGCAAGGTGCTCTTACCGGCGCCGCTGTAGCCCACGAGGCCATAGATGTCGCCAACGGCAATGCTGAGGTTGACGTCTTTTAACGCCACCACGTCTTGGCCATCCTGGGTAAAGGTCTTACCCACCTGTTTAAACTGAATCATAGCGCGAGGCTCCTCATTAGGGCCATACGGGCAGGCGCCCGCTGGTCATGCCCCGTTACGGTCTGGTTTGACGCCCTGGTCGGCCGCCATTAAACCAAGAATAAGCTGTATTTAAACAGTGAACCTTAGGTTGATGCAAGCCATTCGATCATCATTCCTGCCCAAATCATATGCCCTGAAGCCAAAAGCCTGCTCACGCAGGCTTTTGTTCTTGGCCTCACCCTAGGCTTAAACCTCGTTGGCTAAGCTCAACATGCTGTGGGCCAACACATCGGCACCCGCTGCCGACCACTCAGGGGTAATGTCTTCGGCTTCATTGTGGCTGAGGCCATCGATACAGGGAATGAAAATCATGGCCGTAGGGGCGATGTGGCTTAAATGACAAGAATCATGCCCAGCGCCCGACACCATGTCTTCATGCGCATAGCCTAAAGCCTGAGTCACCGTGCGCACCACTTCGATACAGCGTGCATCAAACGCTAAAGGCGTAAATGCCAAGATCGGCTTCACCGTCACGCTGAGGCGATGCTCGGCGGCAATCTTCGCCATCATCACGCTGATTTCAGCATCAATACGGGCCAAGGCGTCGGCGCTCGGATGGCGTACTTCTAAGGTAAACCAAGCCGAAGCCGGAATCACATTAGGCGAACCTGGCCCAAGCTTGGTCACGCCCACGGTCACGCGGCCGCCTGCGGCCACTTCGCCCATGCCCAGTTGATTCAAAGCCACCATGGCGTGGGCCATGCCTAGGCCGGCGTCTTGTCGCATGTCCATCGGCGTGGTGCCCGCATGTGACGCCAAGCCGGTAAACTCAACCTCATACCAGCGTTGTCCTAAGGCACCGGTGACCACGCCAATCGTATTGCCGTGGGTTTCCAAAATAGGGCCTTGCTCAATGTGCAGCTCTAAAGCGGCGTGAATACGATAATCACTGAAATCATCGGCGCCCACGTAGCCAATGCGCGCCAGCTCAGCACCCACGCTCAGCCCATCTCGATCGGTGCGCGCCAAGGCTTCGGCCAAACTCATCTTACCGGTAAAGACGGCGGCGCCCATCATCGCAGGGGCAAAGCGTGCGCCCTCTTCATTGGTCCACATGACCAAATCTATCGGCCGCTCGGTGACCACGCCTTGATCGTTCAAAGACAACAAGACTTCCAGCCCGGCCAACACGCCATAAATGCCGTCAAAACGTCCACCCTTAGGCTGAGAGTCGCCGTGTGAGCCCATTAACACCGGATCAAGTTCGGGCTGGCGGCCTTCACGGCGCACAAAAATATTGCCGATGGCGTCGATTTTGATACCAAAGCCAGCGCTACGCGCCTTGGCAATGAATAAGTCGCGCGCTTCTTTATCTAAATCGCTCAAGGCTAGGCGAGTCACGCCACCGTTGGCGGTTTGACCAATTTGGGCAAACTCAGCCAATAAATCAGTTAAGCGCTGGGGGTTAATGCTGATGCAGGTCAGGCTCATTTTTTATCCGTTTGCAGTTCATAGCGAAAATCACAAAAGCCATCGCCGTTCATCACGGTGTGGGGACGGGTCAGCTTCACATGGGGCGCATAGCCTTCGATGAATTTACTGTCGCGGTTGCACGACAATAAAAAGCCGATCTCGCCGAGGCCCATTTCATGGTACATCTCGGCGTAGCGACAGCGCTTCACGTCGTAGTCATAGCGCTCATGATTGTTGTTTAATACCTCGATCTCCAGCGCATTGTCTTTTTCCCACAGGTATTGCAGGGCAACAAAGCTTTCCACGCTGGTGCCGTTGGGCTCTTTTTCGGCAAACGCCTGACCAGCCGACACGGCCGCGTCGGTGATGGCCTCTTCAATAATGGCCTGGGCTTTTTCAATCCCAAACTCTCGCTTCATAATGTCGTAAATAGGCTTGATGATTTCCGCCTCAATTTTACGCTGCTGCAAAATACCAATTTCGGTAAATTCATTCATTCTGTTCATCCTTACTCAAAGCCGATACCACCGATGGTCATCGTCTTAAATACTATAGTCTTCTGGCGCCTGATGATCAATAAAGCGACGCAATCTTGGGTCGGCATTTTGGCGCAGCGCCTCTGGCGTTTGATCATACACAATCTCGCCCTCGGCCATAAACACGATGCGGTCGGACACATTAAAGGCAAAGCGCATTTCGTGGGTGACGATGATCATGGTCATGCCTTCTTTGGCCAAGGCTTCCATCACGCTCAA
>JAGNTR010000096.1 GCA_017987415.1 Neisseriaceae bacterium | reverse complement strand
GAAGTGCTCAAATCGGCCTGCGTGACCGAACAGCCGCAGGTGACCTGCCACATCGTTGGGCCACGTGGCGGATTGAGTACGGAAAAAGTGCGGGTGCAAGACATTTTGAATAAGCGCGCTCGTCGCGGTAAAGAACTGCCTGTATTGGGCGAGCTTAGCCATCTTGACGATGGATTGAGTCAGGATTAAGCCTGTGTTTAAGCACCTGTAAAAAGCGGCCTGATGGCCGCTTTTTTGTGGCTGAGTCTTTGATTTAGCCAGGTGATTTAGCTAGGCTTACGGCCTAGGTATTGAATCACGGCGCTGGGGCCACGATGGTTGAGGCCTTCGTTCAGCTCGCGCACCACCTCTTCGGCCACCACGGCCTCCAGTGGGGCTAAGGTGGTCATGATTTCGTCTAAGGTTGGCAGCAAGGCGATGTCTTTGGGGCCGCCGGTGTTGTATTGGCGCTGATCTGGGGTGTACAGCATCATGATCAGCATGCCGCCGGCCTTTAGGCTGTTCATGGCCTGTTGCAGCACTTCGGTGCGCAGCGGCAGCGGCAGATGGCAAAAAAACAGCGTCACCACGTCGTAGTGATCGGTGGCAAACGTGTAATCGCTCAGGTCGGCGACCTCGGTGCGGATGCACACGTTGCGCTGAGCCGCCAGCGCTTCAGCTTTGGCTAGGCCAACGGCCGAGGCATCGATGCCCAAAACGTCAAAACCGTGCTCTGCCAACAAGACCGCGTTGCGTCCTTCGCCCTCACCGATGCCCAGCGCCTTACCGCGCGGTAGTAGCGGCAATGATTCTCGTAAAAAGACATTGCCGCGTTCGCCAAAAATATAGGCGTCGACGGCGTATTTCTCGTCCCAAAATGACATGCTCAGCGTCCTTATCCTGAATGTGTGGTGCGATTGTGCCATTCGGCGCGAGTCATGTCCAAACGACAACCGACGCCGCCACAGTCGGGGTAGACGTCAATCTTATTGGTTTCAATGCACACGCCTTGCACCAAGGGTGACTTGAAGCACAGCCGCATGACTTGGCCGAGCAGGTATTCTTGGGTTTGAAACACGGTTTGGTCAGTCAGCTGGGCGATGCTGGTGCGTAAAAAATCATAGTCAAACACTTGGGCGATGTCGTCTTGCTTGGGAATGAGGTAGGGCAAGTCGAGGCGAATATTAAAGCGCACGCGCTGCTTGATGCCCTGTTCAAAATCATGGATGCCGATGAAGCACATCACGTCGTAATCGCGTAAAAAAATGGCAGATTGCATGACAACTCCTTATAGGGCTAATGCCAGGGCTTATTTGTCAATGGTGAACATCACGTCTCGAGCCAGCGGGACCAGGTGTTGGCCGTGGTCGACGGTGAGGGTTTGGCCGGTGACGGCGCGGGCATTGACCAGATAGTCGGCCGCCGCCGCTAAGTCGGCGCACTCAGTGCCGCGGCCCAGAGCGGTTTTAACGTGGGCCTGGGCAAAGTTTTCTGGGCTTTGATCGCCGCTGATCAGCGACAGCCCTGGGGCGATCGCGTTGATGCGTAAATACGGTGCGGCCGCCATGGCGCTCATGCGTACGCTTTGTTTGAGCGCGAGCTTGGACAGGGTGTAAGAATAATAATCAGGATTGAGGTTGAACAGCTTTTGGTCCAGGAGCTGCACCACCGAGCCCTCGTGTTCGCGTGCCTTCAGCGCAGCACCATAGGCGGCGCTGAAGTAGACGGGCGCCCGAAAGTTCACCTGCATCTGTGCGTTGAAGCTGTCGGGCTGGAAGTCGTAAAAATGATCGGGCTCAAAACGCGCCGCATTGTTGATCAGCGCATCAAGTCGGCCATGCTGTTGGTAAATGGCCTCGATGTAGGCGCTAAAAGCGTCATAGTCTTGCGTTAAGTCTAGGGCGTGGACGCTGCTATTGGGTAGACTGTCGCTTAAGGATGTTGCCGCCGCCGTGGATTGGTGGCAATGAATGCAGACCCACCAGCCTTGGTCATGGAAGTGTTGCACCAAGGCTTGGCCAATGCGTTTGGCGCCCCCAGTGATGAGGATGACTTTTTGATCAGGCGAAGGTTGCGGCATGGCGGGCTCCTAAAGGCACAAATGAGACTGATTTGATTATAACTCATAGGCTTAACTTCGGCATGTTTGTGCTAGGGGGCTGAATAGCCCGATATTGGACGTCATAAAAATGCCGGTTAAACCGCCCCTTTGAAGATAGTGCCTTGATATAACGGTGCTAATTATCTTTTAAGAAGGTGACGCTGGTCGGCAAAACGTGATAGCATGACGGGCTTGATTGATCGAAATCCGCTTAGACCTAAACTGCGCCATAAGCTGGAATTCTACCGTTTTCTATATTGTTAAGGTCACATACATTATGTCAGTGTTAAAAGAAATCATGGATTTCAACAAAGACTTTGTTGATTCAGGTGAATACGTTCAGTTTTTTACCGATAAATACCCCAATAAACAAATCGCGGTGCTGTCGTGTATGGACGCGCGCATTGTAGAGCTGTTGCCAAAAGCCATGGGCTTAAAAAATGGCGACGCCAAACTGATTAAGAACGCCGGCGCGCTCGTGACCCATCCTTGGGGTTCGGTGATGCGTAGCTTGCTGGTGGCGGTATTAGAGCTGGGCGCCAATGAAATTTTTGTGGTGTCACACATGGATTGCGGCATGCGTGGCTTTGATCCTGAACACTTGCTAGAGCGTGCAAAAGCCGCGGGAATCACTGAAAAATCCATCGAAACCTTGCGTAATGCCGGCATTGATCTGGATACCTGGCTTAAAGGGTTTGAAAACGTAGACGACAGCGTGCGTCACACCGTCGACATTATCAAGAAACACCCGCTCATGCCTAAGTCCATCCCGATCCATGGTTTGGTGATTCACCCGACCACTGGCCAGCTGCATAAAGTGGTAGACGGCTACGCCGTAGTGGCCGCAGATGCAGCCAAGGCAGCCGAAGCCGAAACCAGCGACGACGAATAGGCCGCATGAAGACCATCGGCTTCTTTGGCGGCACCTTCGACCCGATCCACTTAGGCCATGTGCGCATGGCCGAGGCGTTTCAGGCGCAGTGTGGCCTAGATGAGCTGATTGTGATGCCCGCTGGCGAGGCTTATCATAAGGACAATCATGGCCAAGCGTCGGCAGCCGATCGATTGGCCATGACGCAGCTGGCCGTGGCCAAGCTGCCGCAAGCAGGCGTCAGCGACGCAGACATTGTGCGTCGCGGCCCCACCTATACGGCCGACACGCTTGCAGCGATGCGGGCACAGTATGGGCCAGACGTGGCGTTTTGGTGGTTGATGGGCGCCGACTCCTTGGCTCAGCTGCACACGTGGCACGATTTTGAGCGACTGTTTACTTTAACCAACTTTGCCGTGGCGCCACGAGATTCGGCTGTGCGGCCACAAATACACCCTGATATTCAGGCCTGTATGGTAAAAAAAAGCGCAAATAAACTAGACGCCGCACCCACACAAGGTACAATACGCATATTAGATTTGTCCCCGATGTTGGTGTCTTCGTCAGAAATTCGTCACAAAATTGCCCATCAGCAGCGTGTGAATGATGTGCTTGACCCAGATGTGTGGGCTTATATCCAAACACACTCTTTATATTTAGGATCAGAATGAACGAAATCGAACAACTCGTCGCGGACATCACCAAAGTGGTGGTTGACGCTTTAGAAGACACCAAAGGCAAAGACCTAGTGGTGTTGAAAACCACAGAATTAACCTCGATGTTCCAACAGCTCATCGTGGTGACCGGCGACAGCAATCGCCAAGTAAAATCATTGATTCGCAATGCGGAGCTGGCCTTAAAAGAAGCCGGTCACGAAGTGATCAGCGTTGAAGGCATGGATTCTGGCGAATGGGTTTTGCTAGATGCGGGCGATGTGGTGGTACACGCCATGCTGCCAGCCGTACGTGATTACTACGACTTAGAAGCGCTATGGGGTGGTGAGAAGCCTTCATTCCATATGGGCCATGCCAAGCCATGGAGCGCCGCAGACGCTTAAGTTTGCCTGATGGTTGACGCAATCTAACAGGCACAAAGTGCCTGTTTTTTTATGAACAGATGACACCATGAATATCACCATTTTAGCCGTGGGCACCAAAATGCCCCGCTGGGTCAGCGATGGCTACGATGAATACGCCAAACGCTTTGGCAAAGATGTTAAGCTTAGCTTAAAAGAAATCAAACCAGAAAAACGAGGCTCTGGGGTCAATGCCGCTCAGGGTATGGCCGCAGAAGAGGCGCGTATTTTGGCCGCCTTACCCAACCAATGTTTTCTGGTGGTATTGGACGAACGCGGCCAAGCACCGACGTCGGTACAGCTAGCCGACCACCTCCAACGCTGGCAGCATGAAGGCCACAGCAACGTGTATTTCGTGATTGGCGGCGCCGACGGCATGACCGATGCGCTGAAACAAAAAGCCAATATGATGATGCGTTTGTCTAATCTCACCATGCCGCATGGCATGGTTCGGGTGCTGTTGGCGGAACAATTGTACCGTGCCGTGTCTATCATACATAACCATCCCTATCACCGAGAGTGATGGGGCACCGCATAAGAATAAAAATTAAACCCTAAGCGGCCTTCAGGAGTAAACTTAACCCTGAGCCCGTTGCCTTAAGATGCCCAATATGAACACAACACCTTTGCTTGACCAAATTAACGACCCCAGCGATTTACGTCAGGTAGATCGCGCCTTACTGCCGCAGCTGTCGCATGAGTTACGCGAGTTTTTACTGCATTCTGTCAGCAAAACCGGCGGCCATTTGGCCAGTAATCTGGGCTGTGTAGAGCTAACCTTGGCCCTACATTACGTGTATCAAACGCCGCAAGACAAGCTGGTGTGGGACGTTGGTCATCAAAGCTACCCACATAAAATTTTAACCGGTCGGCGCGCCCAAATGGACAGCATGCGCATGCAGGGCGGCCTAGCGGGTTTTCCCAAGCGCGCCGAATCGGTCTATGACACGTTCGGAGTAGGCCATTCGTCGACCTCGATCGGCGCGGCTTTGGGGATGGCGGTCGCGGCCAAGCTACAGGGGTTGCCGGATAAAGCCGTGGCCATTATTGGCGATGGCGCCATGACCGCTGGCCAGGCGTTTGAAGCCTTAAATAACGCCGGTGACATGGCCGATGTTGACCTTTTGGTGATTTTAAATGACAACGAGATGTCGATATCGCCGAACGTAGGCGCCTTGCCCAAGCATTTGGCCAACAGCGTCATGGGCGATATTTTCCGCGCGGTGAAGCAAGGCTCTGAGCGGGTCTTGGGTAAAGTCCCATCGGCATTAGACGTGGCCAATCGGGTTGAAGGGCGCATTAAAGACATGGTTGGCAGCTCGACTTTGTTTGAAAAGTTTGGTTTTGAATACACCGGCCCCGTGGATGGCCATGACGTGGTGAAACTGGTGGAAACCTTGACGCAGCTGCGTCAGAAAAAAGGCCCACAGTTTTTACACGTATTGACCAAGAAAGGCCAGGGCTACAAGCTGGCCGAGAACGACCCCGTTAGCTATCACGGCGTCAGCAAGTTTGACCCCTGTAACGGCTTAGCGCCTGCGAAGGTGCCGAGTAAGCCAACGTATACTCAGGTATTTGGACAATGGATCATCGATCAGGCTAAGGCCTGTGAAAAGCTAGTCGGGGTTACCCCGGCCATGCGTGAAGGCTCTGGTCTGGTGGCGTTTCAGGCCGCTTTTCCGACGCGTTACTTCGACGTGGGCATTGCCGAACAGCATGCGGTGACCTTTGCTGGCGGCATGGCCTGTGAGGGCCTGAAGCCAGTGGTGGCGATTTACTCGACGTTTTTACAGCGCGCCTACGATCAACTGATTCACGACGTGGCGATTCAAAACTTACCGGTGCTGTTTGCCATTGACCGCGCTGGGCTAGTGGGCGCCGACGGCCCCACCCATGCAGGTGCGTTTGACTTGAGCTTTTTACGCTGTATTCCCAATATGGTGGTGGCTGCGCCGAGTGATGAAGCCGAATGTCGCCTATTGCTGAGCACCTGCTATCAGCTGGATCAACCGACGGCGGTACGCTATCCACGCGGCAGCGGTAAGGGTGCTGAAGTCGGTACAGGCGCTGACCTAGCCACCGTACCCGTGGGCAAAGGCATTGTGCGCCGTGAAGGCGAGCGCGTGGCCATCTTGGCCTTTGGCAGCATGGTCAGCCGCAGTCTTGAGGCTGCTGATGCCGTGAACGCCACCGTGGCCGACATGCGCTTCGTGAAGCCCATCGACGTGGCCTTGATTCAGGCCTTGGCCAATAGCCATGATTATTTCGTGACGGTGGAAGAAAACGCCATCATGGGCGGCGCCGGTAGCGCCGTCGCCGAAGTGCTGCAAAGCCTAGGCCTGTTAAAGCCGATTTTGCATCTGGGCCTGCCGGATGACTTTGGCGAACATGGCGATCATGGCGTGCTCTTGGCCGATTTAGGCTTAGATGGCGCCGGCATCGCCGCCCGTATCAGCGCTTGGCAGCCTAGCCTAGGCGCGTAATCGCTCACCTTTAAACGGTGAGCACACGTAGTCTGACCATAACCAGTTAAGTGTGTAGGGGGTGAGTATGATCTCAATTCAAAGAAGTCCACAGACCTTTAGCGTTGACGAAATTAAGCCAGGTGATGTGGTTTGGGTCCGAGACGATGAAGGGGGCAGCAGTCTATTGGTGTTTGAAGTGGTGTCGTTAGACCAAATCGCTTTAGTTGGCCGTTTCCAAGGTGAGTTTGAGTGGGTGAGCCCACACGAACAGGGTGCGCCAGCTGGCGTGCCGCGCTCGAAGCTGGCCAAGAATGAAGAAGTCGGCATGCCTTTGTATACGGTACAAAGCGTGCACGCATCAGCTGAATAAGGCTAAAACCCTAAAAAGCCGCTTTCTGTCTAGACAGAAAGCGGCTTTTTTATGTTCGTCGTCCCCGTCTTGAAAAAAAACGGAATGGCCCTATTTATAAAAGACTCTTGCTAGAAACAAAGGACACATTATGGAACAATTTGACGGCACAACGATTATCTCTGTGCGTCGAGGCAATCACGTTGCCATCGGAGGGGACGGCCAAGTCACCTTAGGCAACATTGTCATCAAAGCCACCGCACGTAAGGTGCGCAAACTTTATAACAACAAAGTTTTAGCAGGATTTGCCGGCGGTACCGCAGATGCGTTTACCCTCATTGAACTCTTTGAAGCCAAATTGCAAAAACATCAGGGCCACTTAGTGCTGTCTGCGATTGAGCTGGCCAAAGAATGGCGTACTGACCGCGCCTTGCGTCGCCTCGAAGCGATGCTCATCGTGGCGGATAAAGACAACACCTTAATCATTACCGGTAACGGCGACGTGCTCGAGCCTGAACAAGGCATTGCCGCGATCGGCTCTGGTGGCGCGTTTGCCCAGTCAGCGGCCACGGCCCTGTTTGAAAATACCGATTTAGCCCCCGAAGTGATTGTGAAAAAATCGCTGGAAATCGCGGGTAACATCTGTATTTACACCAACGGTAACCATATTTTAGAAGTTTTAGACGACAACGCCTAAAACGGACAAACCCTCGCTTAAAGGAAAATCATGTCTAGTGTGATGACCCCACAAGAAATTGTACATGAGTTAAACAAATACATTATTGGTCAAGACGGTGCGAAAAAAGCCGTGGCCGTGGCTTTGCGTAATCGCTACCGTCGTAGCCAAGTAGCCGAGCCGTTGCAAACCGAGATTGTGCCCAAAAACATCTTGATGATTGGGCCTACCGGCGTGGGTAAAACCGAGATTGCCCGCCGCCTGGCTCGCCTGGCCAATGCCCCATTCATTAAAATTGAAGCCACTAAGTTCACCGAAGTGGGCTATGTGGGCCGCGACGTCGACAGCATCATCCGTGATCTAATCGAAGTGGCGATGAAAAACGTGCGCGACATCGCAGTGAAGAAAAACCGTGACCGCGCTCTAGATGCTGCTGAAGACCGCGTATTGGACGCTTTATTGCCGCCGCCGCGTCAGGTTGGCTTTGCTGATGAGCCTGCGCCTAAGGTGGAAGAAAACAGCACCCGCCAAAAATTCCGCAAAATGCTGCGCGAAGGCCAATTAGACGACAAAGAAATTGAAATCGACGTGGCTCAAACCGCGGCCAATATGTCGATCATGGGCCCTCCAGGCATGGAAGACTTCACCCAGCAGCTGCAAGGCATGTTCCAAAACATGGGCAATCAAAAGACCAAGAAGCAAAAGCTGAAGGTCGCCATGGCCTTGAAATTGCTCATCGATGAAGAGGCTGCCAAGCTGGTAAACGACGAAGACTTACGTGAAGAGGCCGTCAAAGCCGTTGAGCAGCACGGCATCGTGTTCCTAGATGAGATCGACAAGGTCGCCACCAGCAACCGTACCCAAGGCTCAGACGTGTCGCGTCAGGGCGTACAGCGCGACCTTCTGCCCTTGGTTGAAGGCACTACGGTGACAACCAAGTACGGCATGATTAAAACCGATCATATTTTGTTCATTGCGTCGGGCGCGTTTCATCTGAACAAGCCTTCGGACTTGATTCCTGAGCTACAGGGCCGCTTCCCGATTCGGGTGGAATTGAACAGCCTGAGCGTGTCTGACTTCAAACAAATCTTAACCGCAACCGATGCCTGCTTGACTCATCAGTATGAGGCTCTGTTAAAAGTGGATGGCGTGGAACTGAAGTTCTTGGATGAGGGCATTCAGCGTCTGGCTGAGATCGCCTTCCAGGTGAATGAAAAAACCGAAAACATCGGTGCCCGCCGTTTACACACCGTGTTGGAAAAACTGCTGGAAGAAGTGTCGTTCAGCGCCCCAGCCGGTGAAGTGATCATTGATGCGGCCTACGTGAATGCGCGTTTAGACAATATTGCCCAGCAAGAAGATTTGGCGCGCTACGTGCTGTAATCTAGTCTGGTTTGGCCCAAGCCCAGAGCGTGCTCTGGGCTTTTTTGCGTCTCTGGGTGGGGCTCGGGTGCGCCACGCTGATGACAGCCCCGTTGGCCGTTACCGCCGTAAGGTGGGTAAAGCGCAGCCTATCCACCGATGTGTTCTCATTTGTTCCATTCGCAAAACCGCGTGGGTCACGACCCACCCGACGCATGACGGCAAGCCGCCGTAGGGTGGGTAAAGCGCAGCCTACCCACGGATGTGATCTCTTGATCCCTTCGCAAAACCGCGTGGGTCACGACCCACCCTACGCATGACGGCAAGCCGCCGTTGGGTGGGTAAAGCGCAGCTTACCCACGGATATGATCTCTTGATCCATTCGCAAAACCGCGTGGGTCACGACCCACCCTACGCATGATGGCAAGCCGCTGTAGGGTGGGTAAAGCGAAGCCTACCCACGGATGTGGTCTCACCGGCTGCCTCATAAAAAAAGCCCACGCGACGCGTGGGCTGGGGCTTGCTGCCGACGTTAGGCGCAGCATTTCTTAAACTTTTGCCCAGAGCCGCAAGGGCAGTCGTCGTTGCGGCCGACTTTAGGTTGGTTGCCGTCGAGGTAATACCATTGGCCGTCCTCACGTACAAAGCGCGAACGCTCGTGAATCAGGTGGGTTTGGCCGTCGCGGTCGTCGCGAAAACGTGCGGCAAACGTCACCATCCCGGTATCGCCTTCAGTGGCACTAGCCAAAACGTTTAGCCCTAACCATTCGGTGTGGTCAAAATCAGCCACGAGTTCTGCTTTAAACTTGGCCACGCCCATGCTGGCGTGCCAGGTGTGGATTAAATAATCCGCATCCTGAGCCACAAACGCACTGTAGCGCGAGCGCATCAAGGTTTCTGGGGTGGGGGCCACTGCCTTGCCTTGGTGATAGGGGGCGCAGCATTCAGCGTAAGGGCTGGTTAGTCCACAAGGACAGGGGTGTTGAGGCTCGATTAGGGTCATGGATTAACTCGCATACAGGAAAATACAAATATAGTGGGCTAGGCTACCGGCTAAGACAAACAGATGCCAAATGCCGTGGCCGTGTT
>JAGNTR010000095.1 GCA_017987415.1 Neisseriaceae bacterium | reverse complement strand
TTATAGACGTTCGGTTAATACCCGTACGCGGCAGGTTTTGCCTTTAATCTTGCCGGCGCGGATGCGCTTGATGGCGCGATCGGCGCTGCTGCGGGTGACGGCGACGTAAACGTGCATCGGGTAGACGTCGATCTTGCCGACTTCGTCACCGCTTAAGGCCTCTTCGCCGTTGGTCAGCGCACCCAAAATATCGCCGGCGCGGATTTTGTCTTTTTTGCCGCCATCAATACACAATGTGGCCATGGGCGCTCTGAGCTGGGCGCGTTTGACGTCGGCAAAAGTGTATTTGTCGACCCACTGGGTGGGGCGTTCCATATAGGCTTCAACCGCTAGGGCGCGATTCATCTCGGCCGGGGTCACAAATGAGACGGCCAGGCCTTTTTCACCTGCGCGGCCAGTACGGCCAATGCGGTGCACGTAAATTTCTGGGTCGTGGGCCAGCTCATAGTTGATCACCATCGCGAGGTTGGGAATGTCCAAACCGCGGGCGGCCACGTCGGTGGCGACCAAAACGCGGCAGCTGTGGTTGGCAAAGCGCAGCAATACTTGGTCACGGTCACGCTGCTCTAGGTCACCGTGTAGGGCGAGGGCATCCATATTACGTTGGTTCAGGTGGGCCTCTACTTTTTGGCAGTCGCTTTTGGTGTTGCAAAACACCACGCAGGATTCGGGCTGGTGTTTCGATAAGAGCTGTGCCACCAGTTCTAAGCGTTGATTTTTTTCAAGCTCGACCATGTATTGTTCGATGTGCAGGCGTTGGCTGCGTTCATCAATGGTGATCATCAGCGGGTCGGTTTGGATTAACTGGCTAATTGCTTCGATGTCTTCAGGGTAGGTGGCCGAGAACATCAAGGTTTGGCGTGGGCTGGGTAAAAAAGGAATGATGGCGTCCATTTCGTCGGCAAAGCCCATGTCTAACATGCGGTCGCCTTCGTCTAAAACCACGACTTTGGTGTCGCTTAGCGACAGGCTGTCTCGTTCTAAGTGATCCAAGATGCGCCCAGGCGTGCCCACGGCAATGTGCGGGGCATGTGCTAAAGAAGTGACCTGAGCCGCAATCGGTTGGCCGCCGCACAGGCTTAAAATTTTCACATTGGGCATGTAGCGTGCTAAGCGGCGTAGTTCTTTACTCACTTGGTCGGCCAGCTCACGGGTAGGGCATAGCACCAAGGCTTGGGTGCTGAAGAGTTCAGGGTTGATTTTGCTTAAGAGGCCAATGCCGAAGGCGGCGGTCTTACCGCTGCCGGTTTGGGCGCGGCCTAAAACGTCTTTGCCTTTTAAAATGTGGGGCAATGCTTGCGCCTGAATCGGCGTCATTTCAAGGTAGCCAAGTTCGGTGAGGTTGGCCAATTGGGCGGCAGGGATGGGAAGTTCAGAAAATAAAGTAGCCACAGCAGATTCTTCTTTGGTGATCAGATAGATAAGGGGGTGAATATACTGAATTTCATCTTAAAAAGCCAATGATGATCCAGTTAATTCTTGTTTTTACAACAGAAAAAGCCAATCGCTGGCGACGATTGGCTGATTTTTGTGGCGGTAACGCTTATCTTGACCGCAGTCGCGCCATGAGGCCGATGGCGATGAGGGCGCAGACAATGCCGACCATGAAGCTGCCGCCGTAGCCGAAGCTGGCGGCGAGAGCCATCAGTGATGAGGACATGGTGATTTCACCTAGGTCGCGCGTGCTTTGGACGGCGGTCATGTCGGTACCGGCCTGCTGGCCTTGTTGGGCAAACTGCATGGCTCGAGTCATCAGGGCCACGGACGCGGAGCCTGCGCCAAAGCAGCTCAACAAGGTCGCGCTCCATACTAGAGTGGTAGGGATGTTGGCGCCGAGTCGAATGCCGTAGAGCCATAAGCAGCAGGCGATGATGGCCGCGCTCAGGCCAAGGGTGAAAATCTTGATCGAGCCGTAGCGCCCAACCAGCCAGGCGCCACCGCCGCAACCTAGCAGCACCGTCATCATGCCGCCGAGCATACCGACCTGACCAATGCGCTCAACCGCCCAGCCCGCATCGACCAACAGCAGTTTAGACAGGCCGTAGCCAGCCACCATGGCCACGGCTGACAGACCGGCCACGCCGAGTAAGGCGGGTGCGCCAGGGCGTTTGATGAAGCCCGCTAGGCTAGCCGGTTGGGCTGGGCTGTTTGCGGGGTGTGTGACGGAGGTTTCACGCCAGCGTAACAGCAACACCAAGCTGACGGCAACGATGAGGGCCGGTGTCATGAGGCCGATGTGTTGGCCGAAATGACCCATCAGCATGAGGGTGCCCGGACCGCCCAAGAAAAATCCCACCATGGTGCCGCCCACCTGCAGTGCGTTGGCGCGGGCTAGATTTTTGCCGCTGAAAAGCTCGGCGCTGAGGCCATCGGTAGCAATGTCTTGGGTGGCGCTGGCAAACGAGCCCACGGCAGCCAAAGCCATGATCCACAGCGTGGTTTCAGCCCGAATGCCAACCAATGCCGCCAAGCTAAAGCACACCAGCACAATGCTTTGCATGGGGATGAGCCAGCTGCGGCGACGGCCTATTTGTGGGTGGTAATGATTGTCGATGCGGCTGGCCCAAAGAAATTTTAGCACCCAGGGCAGGCCAACTAAGGGCAGCCACACCAGCTGGGCCAATGAAGCACCTTGGCTGCGTAATAGGGTGGGGAGGGCGTCCATGGCCAGGCCCAGCGGCATGCCTTGAGTGAGGTAGAGGAGGCCGATCATCAGCCAGAGTTTGGGGGAGTGGATTTGGGTCATGATTGGGCCTGCTGTGGTTGATGGGGTTCGATGCTGCCGACTTTGGCGTGTTCGCTGCCGACCACGGGGGTGATGAACAAGAGGCGGCCTGGCGTTTGTACGCTGAGCCTATGCCAAGTGCCTTGCGGCACAATAAAGGCATGGCCGGCGGCTAGGGGGACGGTGTGTTCCGTAGCGGTTTGGGCATTGAATAAAATCAGATTCAATGCACCTTCTAATAAGCATAAGGTTTCATCGCCTTTAGGGTGTCGCTCCCAATAGTCACCGTGGACGGATAGCGTGGTTTTAAAGGCTTTTATGCCAATTAACCAGTCCGCATCGCTGCGGCTTTTTTGGGCCATGTCTTGCTGGCGGGCGCTAAAGTCTTGAGCGTTGAGCGCGACTAAATGGTCGGTGAGGCTAAATGATGTTGAGGGGGTAAGGGCAGTCATAACAATCCTAGTTAAGAACGCGGATGAGGGCGTTTAGAAAAAATCAGGGCGGCGCAGGCGCAAGCCAGACTACCGGCCAAGAGCAGTAAAGCATCTAGCCATAGCGTGGGGACGAGGCCATAGACATAGGCCATTAGTGCATGTGCCAAGCTTGCGGCGATGAGCATGAGCCCGCCGAAGAGCGGCAGCAGCCAGAGGCAAAGGCGGCGCATAGTGGGCCAAGCGGCCAGTAGGCAAATGCTAAGCCAGCAGCCCCAAAACAGAGCGCTGTGGGCGCGTCCACTTAGATGCAGATAGGGTGCAGGCGCCGCACTGAGCAATAACAGGCACATGGCCATGAATAGCCCACCGCCAAGGCTGAGGGTGAGCCATTGCAGGCCATGGGTGGGCCGCCCGCGGCGATGTTGTCGCGCTAGCCACATAACGGTACCGGTGAGCGTCAGGACAACGGTGGCCAAGCCGCCGAATAGATGTAGGCCTTTGCTGAAATCACCGCCATATTGCGCATAGTGCAGTGGCTGAATGGCCACAAAAGCTTGCGTCCATAAGCCTTGCTGAGCGGCGCTGTCGTGGCGCATGAGTTGACCATCACGACGATAGTGGTCTTGTTCAAATAAGGGAGTGCTGAAGGACCAAGCTTGGCTAGTGGCCACGCTTAAACGAGCGTTGGGCCCGTGCCAATCACTGAGGGTGAGGCTGTGTACCGAACGGTGTGGCCAAGCTTGCTGGTGTTGTTGCCATAGCTGCGACAGAGGTAGCGGCTTGGTTTCGGGGGTGGGCGGTGGCAGCAGTGGCGCTTGAGGCATGAGTGCGGCCATGGCGGCCGGCATGCCCCCTTGAAACGCTTGGCCAGAGAGCGTCATTGTGCCCAGAGCGCCTAGGCCTGAGAATAGGCCAGATAAGGCGATGACCAGCAAGAGGGGGAAAAGGCCAAAGCCCACCAGCTTATGCACGTCAGCGCTGAGGGTGGCGGCGGGTTTATGGCGCCGTAGGGGTAAGGTTTGGCGCCAACGATGCAGATGCATGGCGAAACCACCGATCAGTAAAATGCTGAGGGCCAGCCCGAATAGGCTGACCAGCACCCGCCCAGGAAAGCCGAGAAAAAGGTGTTTGTGTAGATCGGTCACTAGGTTGATGGCGGTGTGTGACGGCGTTGCTACTGGGGTGAGCGTGTGTGGCTGCAAGATCACCGTAGGCGTGGGTTGGCCTCGCCCTGCGGCGCTCAGACGTAAAGTGGGCTGGCCAGAGCTGGGTAAGGTGATGATGAAATGGTTTGGGTCTAGGCCATGAGCCTGTGCCAAAGCGGGCAGCCGATCGAGGTCGGCTGCCTGAACGGTTTGGGCCGCCACTCGGTTGGGGTTGGCCCAGTGGGTGAGTTCATCGTTCAAAACCGCCCAGCAGCCGCTTAGGCAGATCAGCAGCAATAGGCTGCTGAACAGAATAGCGGCCCAAGAGTGGCTGGTGAACAAGAAACGGCGAATATGGGATTGCATGAGGTGTCCTTATGCCAAAATAGGGCCGCAGGCCAAAGCCAAAAGGGCTAGGCCCAGCGGCCACAGCACACGGCGCCAGGCTTGGGCACCGTTGTGGGCCAAGAGGCAGGCAAACCACAGCGCGCCAGCCAGAAAAACGCCGCCAAAAAGGCCGGCGTACAGCCGATTGAGGGCATCGAGGTCGGGATAGTGGCGCACCAAAGCGACGGCAGTGGCGATGCTGGCGGCACTGCCGCCTATAAGGGCGGCTGAGAGTTTACCGAGCCACAGCATCAGTATTTGGCTCTGAGGGTGAGCATGGCGCTTAAAGGTTCACCGTAGCGATTGTTCCAAGCAGGGCCAGACAGGCTTTGGTAATAATGCTTGTCAAAGACGTTGTTGACGTTGAGAGCGGCCGAAAGCTGTTTGTTGATCTGATAGCCGATGCGCGCATTGACTAAGGTATAGCCTGCTTGGCGTAGGGTGACGCCGCCAGACTCTACCGAGAAATCACTTTGTGCCTGTAGGCCTAGGCCTACGCTGATGCGGCGCTCATGCCAAGGCAGGGTGTAATTACCCCACAGGCGGGCAATGTGCTTGGGCGCAAATTTGGCAAACGGCTGGCCGCTGGCCTTGGCGTCGGTCACGTATTTGGTGCTGTTGTAGCTGTAGCTGGCCGATACGCTGAGGTCGCGGTTGATTTGGCCGTTGGCTTCGGCTTCAAAGCCCTGGCTTTTCACTTCGCCGCTGGCAACGTAATAGCAAACAGGGCCGGCGCAAGGATGGTCAGGGTCTTGTTGCGCTCGGTTTTGTTGGCGAATTTGGTAGAGCGCTGCCGACACGTTTAGCTGGCCGTCAAACAGCTCCCCTTTTAGTCCAGCCTCGTGGTTTTTGCCTTTAACTGGGGAGAGAATATCGCCGCCCCAAGTCATTTGGGTTTGCGGTTGGAACACTTCGGCATAGCTGACGTAGGCCGACCATTGTGGCGTTAGCTGATACACCAAGCCTGCATAGGGGGTGAATTCATTATTAAGCTTGGCGGTGGCGCTGGCGGTCTCTTGTTGCCAGCGGCTGAAGCGTCCGCCCACGATCAGTTTCAGCGGATCGGTGACGCTAAAACGGCCCATGGCGTATAGGCCAGATTGGGTGGTTTTAGTGGGGCCGCGCGAGCTGTAGGCGCCGATTTCTGGTTTGGCTATGCTGTGTGGGTTCCAGTGCCAAGGGTCAACGGGCACGCTGATGTCGCTCAGGAACGGAGCTGAAAACTGTTCGGTTTCGGTGCGCTGATATTGCCCACCCAGCATGAGTTCGTGTTGGCGGCCAAATAGGCTGAACGGTCCTGTGGCATATGCATCAAGGCTGTTTTGCTTGTTTTCAAACTCGTAGGCACCGCCGGTGAGCTTCATGCCTTTTCCCGTTTCTTTGTCTACTGCCCCCATCGCACCCGCATAGTCTAGGGCCCAGTCGCCTTTCATATGATTGGCGTTTACCTGTAGGCGCCAGTCGTTGTCAAACTGATGCTCTACACCTGCGAACACGCGGGTGGTGTCCCAATCAAAGCGATCCCAAGCGGCATCTAGATAAGTATGGCGCGGCAAGCCTATGTCGCTGCCATCGCTATAAAAAGGTACGCCAGCCATATTGGTGACCGAACGGATGCGCTGCTGGCTGGCACCGACATTGAGGGTGGTTTGCTCGCCCACATCGACTTCGGTGATGGCGTAGAAGTGGGTGGACTTTTGCTTGGCCACATCGTAGAAAAAGTCTTGGTCGTTGTGGCTGATGACGGCTCGGCCGCGCCAGCTTTTGCTGGCGTTCAGCGGACCGCCGACGTCGATGTCGCCACCGTAGTGTTGCCATCGCCCAGCGCTTAAGGAGCCGCTGAGGGCGAATTGATGCGGTGGTTTTTTGGGGACTAAGTTTACCGTTGCGGCGGGGTTGCCCGTGCCTTGCAGCAAGCCGTTGGCGCCGCGCAGAATTTCCACTTGCTCATACATGGCCATGTCTTGTGGCGGTGCGCCGGTATTGCCCATCAGCACGGGCACGCCGTCTTGCGAGAACGAGTCAATTTTAAAGCCGCGAGCGTAATAGCCTGTGGTCAGTAGCTGAAACGGCTGCACCGTAACCCCGGCCGATTGCTGCATGACGTCTTCGAGGGTGCGTAGGTTTTGTTCCTGCATTTGCTTTTGGGTGGTGATGCTGACCGATTGTGGCGTGTCTTTGAGCGCCTGCGGCATTTTTAAGAGCTTAGCGGCCTTGCTGTGGCTGCCAGTTACCACGATTGGCGCCAGTTCCGCGCTGTCGGCATCGGCGGCCGCTTGGGCGATACCGTGGCTGAACAGTAGTGGGATGAGGTAGGCCAGATGAGTTTGACGACGAGCCCAATAGGCTATAGCCGCAGCCTTCGCTGAAGATGATGTGTGTGACATGTAACGCCCCGTGTGTGTTGTAATGATAATTAATCTCATTACATTCTAAGCGGGGTGGGTCAGAGGGGATTAGCGATTGCGGCAGTTTTTTTGGCGATTGCGTGTGTCTTGATCAGCGAATTTGGCTGGGTAGGCAACCAAATCGTTGTTTGAATACCTTGCTGAAATGCGAATCGGTGTAGCCGCAGGCATGGGCTACGTCGCCAATGCTCATTTGTTGGGTCACCAGCATGTGGTAGGCCATCTCGAGGCGCTGTTGGCGAATAAAATCGTACACGCTTAGGCCAAACAATTGCTTAAAACCAAAGGTGAGCTTGCTGACGTTCATGCCCGCAAATTGAGCCAGTTCACTCAGTTTAGGCGGGTGGCTAAGCCGTTCTTGGAGTAAGGCCTTAACTTCGTGAAAACGCTTGGTGTCGGCCGTATTGAGACTGATACGTGCGTCGTGATGACTGTGGCTTTTAAAGCTGCTGAAGGCGTTGGCCATTAATTCTAAGGCTTTGCCGTATAAGAATAGCCGCTGTAAAGGCGATTCGTTTGGGCACAGCAGCATTTGGCGGCCAATGCTCAGCACGGCTTTAGAGGCTGGATTGTCTAAAATCAGCGGGTGTTTGTTGCTGTGCTGGTGCTGCTGTAATAGGGGGGAGACCAAGTCGTCAAACAGAGCTTGATTGTCTTCATGTGGGAGCCGTATGGAGACATAGTTAAGCCTATGGGTTTCGCCGTACTGATGGGCGACGGTGAACGGGGTTTCGGAATGGCTGAGGTGGCAGGAAGGCCCCTGCATGCTGACCTGTTGGTTGCCACCGAGTTGATAGCTAACCTGTCCTTCTAACAGCAAGACCAGCTTGAGGCCTGGGTGCTCTTCTTCATAATGGGTTTGGCTATGGGGCAGGCTTAGGGTGCCACCGCTGAGCTGCATGCTGGTGGGCATGTCGTTAAGCTGCCAGTGGGATTGATGGGTTTGGGTCATGGCGTTAAGGCGGATGTGGGCATCGACATCGATAAGGTTGGTTAAGTTATGATTGTTAATGATAATCATTACTGAATGATTGGCAAAGCTTTTTTTGGCATCGGCTTTTGAGGCGTGATTAAACGTTGGGCAGATTGTGGCCTGTCGTTGGGATTAAAGCAGGCTTATTTGACAGGGTGAGCTCACTGTTCAGCCAGACCTTGGTTGAGGCCTATTTACAACATATTTTGGGCAAACATTCGTTGATTTTAAGGTGAAACGAATAGTTCGAATTAGCTTTTGTTTTTTATGAAGCTGTTACTGGTTTGGAAGGTTTGTAAACCCTTAAGGGCGGGGAGGTTGAGCCAGCTCAAACAGAGCCTTGTCGGTGATTGACGAGGGCATTTTTTTGAGCCAATCTAACAGTGTTAGATTCAGTAAACGAGTGCCTTATTCACGAGCTTGTTCTGTGAGCCCTCTGTCTGCCGTGGCGATTAATCATCTTGTGTACGCTAAATCAGGATGGGTTTTGATAGCGGTTATTTTTTAAATATTTACTTTAAAAAACAGCCGTGTTACGGTTTGCGAGATGCGAATGGCTTATGCGGGGTGGGCCGAAGGTTGGGCTGTTCCGCAACAGCAGCGCTTGTTTTGATTAGTGAATCATTATTTATAAAGAGCCCATTTATGCGACTTAAGGAAACAGGCGCCATTGCGATGGCTTTGTTGCTGGTTGGTTGTGCGTCGATGGCGCCAGAATATCGGGCGCCAGAACTTCCCGTGCCCGACCAATACGCTGGTGTTAAAGCCGGTGCGGCCGAGATCGACCCACAGCTGATGGCGTGGCAAAACTATTTTACTGACCCAGCGTTACAAACGTTAATTCAGGCCGGCTTAAGCCATAACCGTGACTTACGGTTAGCGGTATTGCGTGTGGCTGAAGCCCGAGCGGCTTATGGCATCCAGCGTGCTGAGTCGCTGCCGCAGTTTGATTTGGCTGGCGGTGGCCAACGCCAGCGTGTGCCTGGCGATTTGAATTTAAGCGGTCAGACGCAGTACAGCAGTCAATACAATGCCGGCGTTGGCCTGAGTAGCTGGGAAGTGGATTTTTGGGGGCGTATTCGCAGCCTCAATCAGGCCGCTTTAGCGCAGTACTTGGCCTCAGAGGCTAATCAGCAGGCGGTCACCATCAGCCTCATTGGCCAAGTGGCAGAGGCTTATTATGGTTTGAGTGCGCTGAATGAGCGCATTGATCTGGCCGCCAAGGCCATCGCCACCCATCAAGAGTCGGTGCGTATTTTTACCCGACGCTATCAGGTTGGGTCTGGCTCGAAGATGGACTTAACCCAGGTGCAAACCTTGTTGGCTCAGGCGCAAGCCTTACATAGCCAGCTACAGCAGCAGCGCGATGCGCACATTCAGGCGCTGCATGTGCTGGTGGGGGCGGATACCGCTTTGCCAACTCAAGCTCGTTTCAGCATGACGGGGGTGCCCAGCGCGGTGCCGGTGGGCTTGCCGTCAAATCTACTCACGCGTCGTCCCGACATCATTGCGGCTGAATATCGGCTACAGGGCGCCAATGCCAATATTGGCGCTGCGCGCGCGGCTTTCTTCCCTCGCTTGGCTTTAACCGGTCAGTTTGGCAGCGCCAGTGCTGATCTAAATGGTCTGTTTGACTCGGGTAGCCAGGCGTGGTCGTTCATGCCGTCATTATCGATTCCGATTTTCCACGGTGGGCGACTGCGCGCCAACGTTGATTTGGCTGAAGTGCGCAAAGACATGGCCGTGGCCGAGTATGAAAAAACCATCCAACAGGCGTTTAGAGAGGTGTCGGACGGTCTCAATAATATTAAATGGCAGCAAAACCAAATCACCATTCAGGGTCAGGCCTTAGCGGCTCAAGCTGAAACGGCTCGTTTGGCGCAAATGAGTTACGACTATGGTGCGGTGAATTTTCTGTCGGTGCTGGACGCACAGCGTAATCT
>JAGNTR010000094.1 GCA_017987415.1 Neisseriaceae bacterium | reverse complement strand
ACCAGCACCACGCCGTACCAAGGTAAGTCAAACAAGCCGTTCATGATCATGAGTATCCTTCATTAGCGTCAAGCGCTGCCGTTTATAAAGGGCATAGTCGCCGACGCAGAGTGTGTGTGAGTCAGTCGTGCATCTTCAAGCTCAAGCCGAAAGAGTTGAGCAAACGCACGTTTAATCATTATAGAGGGTTGTGGGTCAATAATCTAGAGAATTGGCTCTATTTGGCTTTAAGTCAGCGCGATACATATACATATTATGGGTGAACATGCTATGATTTTCTCTTTATCTAATCCTCGAAAGTTTGATTGGGACATGAGTAAAGTTTTTAAATTAGGCGTTGCGGGCATGGTAGTGGTTGTGGCTGCTGCGGCTTTGCTTTTGCCTTACTATTTTGGCGGTAAGGCCGAAGCGTCGTTGAATAAGCAGCATCAGCTATTGGCAAATTCGCCTATGGTTGACGTGCTGTCACGGCAGTATGAGCGTCGTTGGTTTTCGTCTACCGAAACCATGACCATTAAGCTTAAAGAAGATCTGATTAAAAGCCTGCCGTTAGATGTGGCAGAAAACATACGCCAGACCATGGGTGAAGGAGTGAAAATCACCAACAATATCCAGCATGGTCCTTTTGCCGGCGGTTTTTCTTTGGCGCGCGCCAAGATCGACAGCACCATCGAGTATCCTGATTTGATGAAACGTGGCCTGATGCTGCTGTTTACCGATGAAACGCCGTTGGTGATTAATCAAACCCTAGGCCTATTCGGTGGCGGTAGCATCAGCATCAACAGCCCAGCCTTTGATTTTAAAGGGTTGTCAGATACCAACATCAAATGGCAAGGTTTTGAGTTTTTTGCTGATTATAAGGGCGACTTTGATGAGATCGTGGCCAAGCTCAGCATGCCTGGCCTCGTGTGGCAGATGAGCAATCAATCCAGCGTGTCTTACGATGGTTTGGTGTATCAGTTGTCGGGTAAAGAAGCCGACTCTGGTTTATGGATGGGCCAGCACCAGCTAGACCTAAAGCGGTTGGCCGTGAGTTGGGGCGATGAAGACAAGGCCAAGGTCGACGAGCTATTAGGCCTGGTGACCAAGCTGCAGTTCGGTGCCTTGATTAAGCCGGTGCTGAACAGCGACACCAAGAGCATTGTGGTGGATGAGTTCCACATGAACAGTGATTTGGCCGCTGCCGATACCGCCGATTTTGTGACCGCTAAAGGTCAGGTACGCTTTGCAAAAGCCACCTTGGGTAAAGACGTGTATGGGCCTTTAGAAGTAGAAGTGGTCGCCGATCACCTACACGGTCCTAGTTTGGCGGCTTTAACCAGTGCTTTAGAAGACGTTTCCGCCAAAGCCTTGAGCGGCGAAGCCTACCATGATGAAGTGTTGAACATCATCAATAAAGAGGGCTTAGCCATCTTGATGTATGATCCTAAAATTAGCCTGAACACCTTTAAGCTGGACACGCCGCAAGGTCTGTTAGCGGCCAAAGGGCACATGAACTTTAAGGGCATTCAGGCCGCAGACATGAGCAGCTTCGCTTCGTTCTTGAATAAGATGGACGTGCAAATGGACGTGAACGTGCCTCAGGCCTTTCTTGAGCGCATGGCTGCGGCACAAGCCGCTAGCTTCTTTGACGTAGGCGAAGGGGAAGACAAAGACGAGCAGATTCGCCAAATTGAAGAAACCGCTAAATTTATGGTCGACAGCATGATCATCAATATGCGCGAAGAAGGCTACTTAACCGTAACCGACCGCATGGTGAACTTGAACTTGAGCCTAAAAGAAGGCAGCCTACTGTTTGGCGGCAAGCCGTTTGACGCTGGCGTGATGTTGGGCGGGAATTTTGATGAAGAAACGGAAGAAGACACGGCTGCGCCGCAGCCTGGTCAAACCGCACCCGCTCAAAATCCAAGCGCAGCGGTTGTGCCAGGCGCTGCCGCTAACGATGAGGCCAGCGCGCCTGAATCTGAAGCAGCCCCTGAGGCCGTTCCCGACGCAGCTTAAGCGAATTGACTCACCTAGCCAGCCTTCGGGCTGGCTTTTTATTGACTGAATGATGAGCCATGATGAAGCTAACTTCAACGCCTGTGCCGATTGTTCATGCCCTAACCATTGCTGGCTCTGATTCCAGCGCTGGTGCAGGCATACAGGCTGATTTAAAAACCTTTGCTGCGCTGGGCGCCTATGGCTGTAGTGCCATTACGGCGGTAACGGCCCAGAACACTCTGGGCGTGCGGGCGGTGCACCCCATTCCCGGTGACGTCATCGAAGCGCAGTGTGATGCTGTGTTCGCAGATGTACGCATCGATGTAGTGAAGGTGGGCATGTTGACCAATGTGGCCAGCGTGGGCGCCGTCATCAACGTCTTGCAGCGTTGGCAGCCTAAATTTGTGGTTTTGGACCCAGTACTGTCGGCAACGACGGGACAGGCGTTTCTCAGTGGTGAGGCCGGCGTTTTATTGGTACAAGAATTGCTGCCGCTAGTCGATGTGGTGACGCCTAATATTCCTGAGGCGGCGCGCTTACTGGGCGTGGCTGAAGCGTTGGATGTCGCGACCATGAAGGCGCAAGCGCAGGCCTTGTGTGATCTAGGGCTTAAGGCGGTGTTGTTGAAAGGGGGGCATCTGCCGATGACGGCGCCGGCGGTGGACTGTCTGAGTCGGCCAGGTCTTGAGCCACTGCTGTTCGTCGGCCCGCGTAGTGCCGCCAGCAATACCCACGGCACAGGCTGTACCCTGTCGTCGGCTTTGGCCGTGGCCTATGCCCAATGTGACCGTGATCTGCCGCGTGCTGTCCAGCAGGCAAAAGACTATGTGGCGGTAGCTATTGCGCGTAGTGGAGAGCTGGATGTGGGTCAGGGCGCCGGCCCTTTACAGCATTTTCATCCTTGGTGTTGACGGCGAACGGGTAAAAAAAGCTGCGTGAATCACGCAGCTTTTTTATTGGGTGTTGCCTAGGCTTAAATATGCTTTAAGCTCAAAACGTCTTGCATGTCGAATAGGCCGGTTTGGCCTTGTTGCTGTAGCCAAAGGGCTGAACGCACCGCGCCGTTGGCGAAGGTGGCTCGGCTTGAGGCCTTGTGGGTGATTTCGACGCGTTCGCCGTCGGTGGCGAATAAGGCGGTGTGGTCGCCGACCACGTCACCGCCACGCACGGTGGCAAAGCCGATGGTGTTAGGGTCTCGGGCACCAGTATAGCCTTCGCGGCCATAAACCGCACAGGTTTTAAGGTCGCGGCCCAGGGCGTCAGCGATGACTTCGCCCATGCGTAGGGCGGTGCCGGAGGGAGCATCCACTTTATGGCGGTGGTGGGCTTCGATGATTTCGATGTCGTAGCCTTCATTCAGGACGCGTGCAGTGAGATCAAGCAGGGCGAAGGATAGGTTCACGCCCACGCTAAAATTCGGGGCAAACACTACGCCAATGCTTTGAGAAGCCGCGGCGATGGCGACTTTGCCTTCGTCGCTAAAGCCAGTGGTGCCAATGATGATGTTGACCTTGTGCTTAATGCATAAGGCCAAATGAGCAAGGGTGCCTTCGGGTTGGGTGAAGTCGATCAACACATCGGCTTGGGTGAGCGCAGCATCTAGGTCTTGGCTAATCGCCACGCCGGTTTGATGGCCGCTGAACATACCCGCGTCTTGGCCAATGAAAGGGCTGTTGCCGTGCTCTACTGCCGCCACGAGGGTGCAGGCAGGTTGGGCCACGATGGCCTCAATCAGGGCGCGGCCCATGCGGCCACTGGCCCCAACGATGGCCACGTTTAAAACTGAATTCATTATTTTTCCTCAGCTACTGCAGGCGAAGCTTCTAAAGCGCTGCCCCCTGCACGAACCAGAACGTCGTCTTCAAAGAACAACACCAAAGTTTTTTGGCTTTGCACCACGCCGTTACGGCTGATTAAGAAAGAGTAATCCCAGCGGTTGGCATGAAATGCATCTTGCAATAAAGGCGTGCCTAAGATACTTTGCACTTGTGCTTTGGTTAAACCAGCTTGTAGTTGCGATAACATTTCTTCTGTGACAACATTACCTTGTTCAACTTTGAGCTTGTAAGACGGGAAGTTGGAAATACGTTGGGCACTGCAAGCACTCAGTGCAACAAGACACCCAATTAAGAGAAGCTGTTTTTTCATCTGCGTGGCCTTTACTGTTTAAATGGAAGAATGCCAGGCGGCTAGGGAATGGGTTAAAATCATCTAGCGGTGGGCAAAAGCAGTTTAAGTAGGTATTATAACCGTAATTTATACTTGAGTGATATTCCTTATGAACCATGTGAATCATCTGAAAGACAGCGGCCTAAAAGTAACCGTTCCACGACTGAAAATTTTAGACCTGTTTGATAGCTGCCCTAATTGTCATTTGACTGCCGAAGACATTTATCGTTTATTGCTAGAAGAAGATGCAGATATTGGCGTGGCTACCATTTATCGCGTATTAACCCAATTCGAGCAGGCCGGCATTTTGGTCCGCCACCACTTCGAAACCGGTAAAGCCGTGTACGAGCTGAACCGTGGCGGTCACCACGACCACCTAGTGTGCGTCGAGTGTGGCAACATTACTGAATTCTTCGATAAGAAAATCGAAGAGCGTCAGGAGCAAATCGCTAAAGAGCAAGGTTACCGCATGATTGACCATGCTTTGTATATGTACGGTGTGTGTCCTGATTGCCAGGCTAAAGTTAAAGCCTAACCAACGATACTGAGGCCACGCTTGGGCGTATTTGAGTTTACCTTACCGATGATCGAACAAGCCATCGACACCAATGATGGTTTGATTGCGATCGGCGGTGAGCTCAGTGTGCCACAGCTGGTCGCAGCCTATCAGCACGGCGTATTCCCTTGGTTTTCTGAGGGCGAACCGATTTGTTGGTGGGCTTTAGCCCCACGAACCATTCTTCTACCACCCAAGCTGCACGTGGGTCGGTCACTGCAAAAAACCTTACGCAATACTGCCTATAAAGTCACCCTTAATCAAGCCTTTGATCAGGTCATACAGCACTGTGCCGACGTGGTGCGCCCCGAACAGGGCGGTACCTGGATTACCGATCAGATGCGCAGCGCCTATTCGGCCTTACATAGGGCCGGCCATGCCCACTCGTTTGAATACTGGCGCCAAGACCCCGATGGGCAATGGCGGCTACAGGGTGGCCTTTACGGGGTTCAGATCGGTCGCGTGTTTTTTGGTGAATCCATGTTTGCATTAGCCGCAAATGCTTCTAAAATAGCGTTTGTGCACGCGGTAAGGCATCTACATGCCTGCGGCGTTGGGCTCATTGACTGCCAGATGGACACACCACATCTGGCGCGCTTTGGCTCTGAACTTTTGCCTTTTTTACCCTTCTATCACCATTTACAAACTGAATGTGCCCAGCCGTTGGCATCGCCCTTGGTGTCTGCTGATTTGGTCATTTCTCAGCCATAACTGCGAGAAAATATGAACAAATACCAACCTATTATTGAATCTGCTTTTGAAAACCGTGCGCAAATTACGCCCGAAACCGTTACGCCTGAGGTGGCCGAGGCCATTGAAGCGGTGATTACTGCTTTGGATCAAGGCACGTTAAGGGTGGCGGAAAAACAGGCAAAAAATTGGGTGGTGCATGAATGGGTGAAAAAAGCCGTGCTGCTGTCGTTTCGGATTAAACCCAACGCCGTCGCCGACGATGGGGTGAACCGCCTGTTTGATAAAGTCCCTACCAAGTTTGCTCAATGGAATCAGGCTCAGTTTGAGGCCGCTGGTATCCGCGTGGTGCCCGGTGCCATCGCCAGACGCGGTGCCTTTATTGCGCCTAATACGGTGTTGATGCCCTCATACGTGAACATTGGTGCCTACATTGATGAAGGCGCCATGATCGACACTTGGGCCACGGTAGGCTCCTGCGCCCAAATTGGTAAGGGCGTTCACCTGTCGGGCGGGGTTGGCATTGGCGGCGTGCTTGAGCCATTACAGGCAGGCCCAACCATTATTGAAGATCATTGTTTTATTGGTGCCCGTTCTGAAATCGTCGAAGGCGTGATTGTCGAAGAGGGCGCCGTGATCTCCATGGGCGTCTACATCGGCCAATCAACCAAGATCTATGACCGCGAAACCGGCACCGTCACCTATGGACGTGTGCCCGCTGGGTCGGTTGTGGTGTCTGGTAGCTTGCCTGCTGCCGACGGCAGTCACAGCCTTTACTGTGCGGTGATCGTGAAAAAAGTCGACGCCCAAACCCGAGCCAAAGTAGGTGTAAATGAGCTGTTACGCGGCATTTAAGCGCCGTTTTAATC
Source organism: Neisseriaceae bacterium (assembly GCA_017987415.1). Classification (GTDB taxonomy): domain Bacteria; phylum Pseudomonadota; class Gammaproteobacteria; order Burkholderiales; family Neisseriaceae; genus JAGNPU01. The sequence continues at coordinate 3,827 of JAGNTR010000094.1, read as the reverse complement.
TACGCCATTTTGAAATCCAGCCATTGGCTGGATTTTTTTATGCGCTAGTGATGGTTTTAAGGGGTGGGCTGTTGTTTTATCGTTGGGGTGGGCGTGTGTTATTTGTTGCCGCCTATGCGGCGGAGAGCGGTTTTTCGTAGAGTTATTGACACCAGTCCAATTTCTAAGCCGCCTATGCGGCGGAGAGCCCACCAACGACGCCGCCACGGCTACCAGCCACTTTCTAAGCCGCCTATGCGGCGGAGAGCCAGGGCAATTACCTATGGCAGCCTTCTTTTCATTTCTAAGCCGCCTATGCGGCGGAGAGCCTGATTATTCAGTCAGCAATGACTATCAGCATTTTCTAAGCCGCCTATGCGGCGGAGAGCAAGATTTATAACCATTTTTATTTATTTCAGGGTTTCTAAGCCGCCTATGCGGCGGAGAGCATCAATACGCGGTTGTGATGATGATGCGAGAATTTCTAAGCCGCCTATGCGGCGGAGAGCGAGCTGGACAAAAAACTCAACGCCACCGCTTTTTTCTAAGCCGCCTATGCGGCGGAGAGCTCAGCGTGTTTATGTTTTGTCAACATTTGTTTTTTCTAAGCCGCCTATGCGGCGGAGAGCGTGCCAGCCTGTACTACGTGGAATTAAGTCGCTTTCTAAGCCGCCTATGCGGCGGAGAGCGCCCGTATCAAAGCCAAATAACGATTCTTTGTTTTCTAAGCCGCCTATGCGGCGGAGAGCATTTAAGCCCCCGCCCAATGGTTAACAGTGAATTTCTAAGCCGCCTATGCGGCGGAGAGCTGGTGCCCAAACATCAGAATGATTGGCGGCGTAAGGGTTGTAGCAGTTTTTTTATGAAAAGCCCTTTTTAAAAGTGCGGTTGTGGGGCCAGTCTGGATAAGGGTTAACGTAAGTGGTTAAAAAAAGGGTTAGTGTTCAGGGAGTGCTTAAGGCGTGTGGCGCATAAAAAAAGGGCTAAGTTCAGAGGTGTGCGGTGTGAACGCACTAAACCAGCACTAAACCACAAACTATGGGCTGGTTTAATGCTGGTGTTTGCCAATTTATTACGTTCTAAAAAACCGGTACGCTGGCCTGTAGGCTTAACCCATAGGCATTAAAAGAGCCGTCGACGGCTTGCTTCAATTTACTGCGTTTGATGTACAGCATAAAATTGGGCTGTTTGGTGCTGAGGCTACGTAAATGGATATGAGGTAGGTTGGGTGAGCGGCTAAATTTTTCAGTCATGTTATGGGCCACCTCTTCCGACCATTTTCCCTGCGCCATCAGCCGCTTTTGGGCGCGTTTAAAATCACTTCGCCCTTTCGTATGTACGCGTTGAAAGCAATGGTGCTCGCTCACGGTTAAAGGAATGGCTTCTGGCTGGCTCAATAGGGCGTAGTCCATGCAGTCGGGTTGCTGCTGTAGAGCATGGGCTAAATTGGCCACCTGAGTATGTGGCCCATGCACTCTAATAATGCCGCCCAAGGTATTCAATTGGCCATAGGCAGGGAAACCCAAACCCAGACTGCCTTCAAAAGCAGGGAGGTGCTGATGCAGAAGCTGCATTAAATGGCTGATGACCATGGTTTGGGTGAGCTCGGCATGGGGAATGGCTTTTAGCTCAAAGTAGTGTGTCAGCATCGACATGGTTTACTCCTTACCGCTGGCACCAAACACGCCGCCGCGAATCAAAACGCCCATTACGTAATGTTGCTGTGCCACTTCGGGCTGCTCATCCTTCAATACCCAGGCGTCAAAGTGGGTGTAAAAATCTTGCTTTTGTTTCGGCTGTCTAAAAGCAGTGCCTAACGTAGTCACGGCGCCGTAGGGCTCAATGGCGATTGGGAATGGTGCTTGGTCCTGGTACCAAGTATCGATGGTGCGAATGGCGTTGCTGATTTTTTGTGAGTGCATGCCTGCGTGGCCATTGACTTGATACAAAACCTTGCTCTTTTCCTTACCAGTGTCCAAAATCAATTCTTGCGACGGATAGGCTTCTTGTCCATAGCCAATTTTGGCCTTGGCAGTGATGTATAGAATCACAAACTGCTCGCCATTCAGGCCTTTTTCGATCAGTTGTGCCAGTTGGTCAATATTAGCGTCTTGTTGGCTAAAGTCGTTGAGGCCGTATTGCTTGGCGTCGGTAAAGCTGAGCGTTTTGGTTGTGCCTGCTTCTTGATATTGCACGCTAACTTCAATGGTTTCCGCGCCCATGCGGTTACGCCAGAGCCAACGAGCATTGACAATGTTGGTGGCGTAGCGGCGGGCCAATTCGCTTAGGCCATGTTTGTTTAAGTATCCTTCAACCACCTGCATCAGTTTGGTTTGATAAGCTTGGTCATTACACACGCAAGGCTTGCCGGTAAAGGGCAAAACCTTACAGCTCCAGCTCACTATTAAGGTGTCTTGATCGTGGTCTAGGGTGGCCACGTCGACCTTTTGCAGGTTGGCTTTTTCTGTTTCAGCATCCATTTTGGCCGGATCATTGCTGATGGCATTTTTTAAGCGATTAGAGATCGTCCCACGTACTGATTTTTCAGTCACCAGAACCGGCTTGATGGGGGCGTTGGCTTGGGCGCTGTCGGTTTGCTGAAAAATGGCGTCAGAAACATCTAGGTTGCGCTCAAAAGCCAAAACAGAAGCAGTTTGTAATTTAGACATCGTTGATTCCTTGTGAATTAATGTGCAGCAGGAGATTGTGAAAGTAAATAAACATGATCTTGAGGCTGGCTGTAGCGCCAAAAAGCCTGTTCAAAAGTGTCTTGTAAGCGGTAGGGGAAGACCCATTTGCCTAAGCCGTAGAGGCATTCCACATAGTGGCTAGGATAGTCCTGGTGGCGGCAGTTGGCTAAGACGCCTGCATCAAATCGATCGGTTAAGCCCTGATAGCCGACCGGCATGGGCACCAACCAGCCATAGCCGGATTTGATGCTGCTGGTTTGCCATTGATCATTATCCTGAGGGGTATGGTGTAGGGTTGAGAGCTCGACAAAAACGTCTAGGGCGGTGGCGGAGGGGCGATTTTCTTGTAAATGAGCCGTCAGTTCTGAAAGGGCATCGCCGGCGTCCATTAACACAAAAGCAGGCATTAAAGCAGTACGCAACGCTTGATGAGCTTCAAGTTCAAACAGTTCAACTTGGCCAATGCTCAAAATGCTGCCGCCGGCCATGCGTTGCTGCATTAGGCCTTCTCTACACTGCTGTAGAAAGGCCAGTTCGGCTTTATCTTCACGCAAGGTTTTACGGCTTTCGGTGTAGACCTCGACCACTAGGCTGACAATGAGGTGGGCCTTGCCTTCCTCGACGATGGCTGCGGTTTTGCCATCTTTTTTAATTGGGTTACGGCTTTGATTAAAGCTATAGTCAGCATAGGGATGGGGGCGATAGGCCTGGACGTCACAGCTATGACTGGCGATGAGTACACCATCTAAGGCAATTTTATCAGGTTGATTTAGGTGGCGGCTTAAGGCATGGATGGCGCCGATAAAGCCACTAATGGCTGGGAAGCCATAGGTGAGCGGGCTAGAAATCGCATTGGCGCCCTGAATGACCACACGATCAAACAATAAATAGTGGCGATGTTGCATCAAAATACTCCTTCTTGGCGCCGTTGGCTGGCTTTGATCGCGGTTTGTAACGCTTGGCGCCAGGCCAGACGTTCGGTGTCGGTAAAGTGATCGGCCTGCTTGGGAAAGGCTTTTTGTAAAATACCGTTTAGCCATAGGCCAAACAGCTGTTCAATGTCTTTTTGCCATGTGCCTAGAGCCTGCTGTTGTTGAAAAATAGTCTCGTCTTTAAGTGTGCCACGATGTGGATCTAGCCAATATTTTTCAGCCATAC
>JAGNTR010000093.1 GCA_017987415.1 Neisseriaceae bacterium | reverse complement strand
GCCGCGGCCACATAAGCTGCGGCGCCTTCGCCTGTGGGGCTGCCAGCTTCATAGAGGTGGAGGGTGAGGTTGGCTTGGGCTAACTGCCAAGCCAATAAACGGCCCACCAAGCCGCCCCCGATGATGGCCACATCACAGGCGTGGCCATTATTGGGGTGGTTGGGGGCCGCTGCGTTGAGGGCGGTATTGATCATGGTTTAGCGATAAATTTCGGCGCCTGACTTCACAAATTCAATCGACTTTTCGATCATGCCTTTATTGGCGGCCTCGAGGCCATCGGCGTAGTCACGCACCTCTTGGCTGATTTTCATCGAACAGAATTTAGGCCCACACATAGAGCAAAAGTGGGCGATTTTGGCGCCTTCTGCCGGTAGGGTTTCGTCGTGGTATTCACGCGCGCGTTCAGGGTCTAGGCCAAGGTTGAACTGGTCGATCCAGCGGAACTCAAAGCGGGCTTTCGAGAGGGCGTTGTCGCGCATCTGCGCGCCTGGCCAGCCTTTGGCCAAGTCGGCGGCGTGGGCGGCCACTTTATAGGTGATGATGCCGGTGCGCACGTCTTCTTTATCGGGTAGGCCCAAATGCTCTTTGGGGGTGACGTAACACAGCATGGCGGTGCCGTACCAGCCAATATTGGCCGCACCAATGCCGCTGGTGATGTGGTCGTAGCCGGGGGCAATGTCGGTGACCAAGGGGCCTAAGGTGTAGAACGGGGCCTCAAAGCAATGCTTTAATTCTTCGTCCATATTGGCCTGAATGCGCTGTAGCGGCACGTGGCCTGGGCCTTCAATCATCACCTGTACGTCGTGTTCCCATGCTTTGGCGGTCAATTCACCTAAGGTGTGCAATTCGCCAAACTGGGCTTCGTCGTTGGAGTCGGCTAAGCAGCCTGGGCGTAGGCCGTCGCCCAAAGAGAAGGACACATCATAGGCCTTCATGATCTCGCAGATCTCGTCAAAGTGGGTGTATAAGAAGTTTTCTTTGTGGTGGGCCAAACACCATTTGGCCATGATGGAGCCGCCGCGCGACACGATGCCGGTGATGCGCTTGGCCGTCATCGGTACGTAGCGCAGCAGCACGCCTGCGTGCAAAGTGAAGTAATCTACGCCTTGTTCGGCTTGTTCTACTAAGGTGTCGCGGAACATTTCCCAGGTTAAGTCTTCGGCAATACCGCCAGTCTTGTCTAGGGCTTGGTAAATGGGCACGGTGCCGATTGGCACCGGTGAGTTGCGGATGATCCATTCACGGGTTTCGTGAATGTGTTTGCCTGTGGATAAATCCATAATGGTGTCGGCGCCCCAGCGCAGTGACCACACCATTTTTTCTACTTCTTCTGTGAGCGATGAGGTCACGGCAGAGTTACCTAAGTTGCCGTTGATTTTCACGCTGAAGTTACGGCCGATGATCATCGGCTCTAATTCTGGGTGGTTGATGTTGGCTGGGATGATGGCACGGCCAGAGGCCACCTCTTGGCGCACGAATTCAGGCGTGATGTCTTCAGGGCGTAGCGGAATATTGGCGCCAAAGCTAAAGCCTGGGTGCTGTTTGGCGATGTCTTGGTATTCGGCTTTGGCAAACAGCTCTTGTAGGTTCATGGATTCGCGTAAGGCGATGTATTCCATTTCTGGGGTGATGATGCCTTGACGCGCATAGTGCATCTGGGTCACGTTTTTGCCGGCAAGGGCACGGCGTGGTTGGGTGATGTGGTTAAAGCGTAGGTCGGCAGTGGCGGGGTCGTGGGCGCGGGCTAAGCCGTAGTCAGATGACAGGCCAGCCAAACGTTCGGTGTCGCCGCGCTCGGCAATCCACGCTTCACGCAGGGGGTTAATGCCTTTTTTGAGGTCGCAAGGCGAATTAGGGTCGCTGTAGGGGCCTGACGTGTCGTAGACGCGAATCGGTGGGTTAGGCGTAGTGCCTTTGTCGGTTTGGGTGTCGGTTTGGGCAATTTCGCGTACCGGTACCTGAATATCTGGGCGGCTGCCGGGCAAATAAATGCGGGTCGAGGCCGGGTAGGCAAACTGGCTGTTGATGTCTTGGCTTAGGGCGTCAAACGATTGTGACGGCTTATGGGTTTGGCTCATGCTTGTGCTCCACTAGGGTATGGTTTTTTAGGGACCAAAACAGGAGCATTAAAGCGCATACGCACCCAAACGCTGAGGCCAAAGCCAACGCGTTCAAGCATATGGGAAGACATGGCCGAGCGGCCACGTGCTTTAGGTTCTGAAATCTTCTCACGCCAGTATTATCTGGATCGAGTTAAAAGGGACTCTCTCAGCGCACATCAATGACCCGATGTTTTGCACCCCTGTTTCGTCTTTATTTATTTAAGCACGCTTGTGTAGAAGAAACAAGACGTTAGCCCGAATGGGCGCTTTTTTGATGATAAGCCTTTGATCCTGATGGTAATTTATTCTTTTGGTGAGTCGTAGGATGATTTGGGGCGCTATGACGATGGCTCGGGGGCAGAAGGGGCGTGGCTTTGCCGCCAGAATCACGCGTTCAGACAGAAATAGGCAAACGTAAAGATGGGTTTAGCGTATAATCTAGGGTTTCCTTTTTCAAGATGTGCGGTTATGTCTATTCCTGCTATTTCCATAAAAAATGCACGCAAAACGTACGCGAATGGCTTCACAGCTTTGCAAGAGGTCAGTTTTGATGTGCAACAGGGTGAATTTTTTGCCCTTCTCGGGCCTAACGGCGCCGGTAAAACCACGTTGATCTCGGCCATGGCTGGCTTGGGCCGGCTGACTTCGGGCAGCATTGAAGTGATGGGCCATGACGTGGTCAAAGACGCGTATAAGGCGCGCATGAATTTAGGCGTGGTGCCGCAAGAGCTGGTGTTTGACCCGTTCTTTACGGTGCGTGAAGCGCTGAAGTTTCAGTCGGGCTATTTTGGGATCAAAAAAAACGACGACTGGATTGATGAAATTTTGTTTAAGCTAGGCCTGTCGGATAAGGCCAGCACCAATACCCGAGCCTTGTCTGGCGGCATGAAGCGCCGCGTAATGGTGGCTCAAGCCTTGGTGCATAAGCCGCCAGTGATTGTGCTGGATGAACCCACGGCCGGCGTAGACGTGGAGCTGCGGCAAAATCTATGGCAGTTTGTGAGCGAGCTCAACGAAGCCGGCCACAGCATTGTGCTGACCACCCACTATTTGGAAGAGGCCGAAGCCTTGTGTAGCCGGATTGCCATGATGAAGCGCGGCCAGCTGGTTGCTTTGGACGATAAAGAGCATTTGCTGCGCGGCGACGTGGGCGCGGCCAAGCGCATTTGGCTGAAAATTGATCAGGCCAAGCTGCCACCAGAAGTGGAAGCGCTGTGCGTGGCGGAAGACCAAGACGGGTTTATTTTAGAGCTGCCGACATGGGCAGGTCTAGAAGAGGTGTTGGGGGCCTTGCGTCAGGCCAACATCAATGTGGTGGACATGGATAATTATGAAACCGACCTAGAAGACGTGTTCTTACGGTTGGTTGAAGAGCCTAAGGCAAAAGCGCTTAAGAAGGAGCCGCAATGATCATGACGGGTTTTTATACCTTATTCAAAAAAGAAATTTTACGTTTTTGGAAGGTGGGGTTTCAAACCCTGTCGGCGCCAGTGCTCAGCGCCTTGCTGTATCAATTGATTTTTTCGCACGTGATGCGTAATCAGCCGGAGGTTTGGCCCGGTGTCACCTATGCGGCTTTTTTGATTCCAGGCTTGGCGATGATGTCGATGACGCAAAATGCCTTTGCCAATGCTTCCAGTAGTTTGATACAGTCGCGCATTACCGGCAACCTAGTGTTTATTTTGCTGCCGCCCATCTCGTCGACGGCATTTTTTGCCGCCTATGTTGGCGCCGCTATTGTGCGGGGCTTGCTGGTGGGTTTAGGCGTTCTGGTGGTGACCGCTTGGTTTGGCTTGACTTGGCCGGTGGCGCCGCTGTGGGCGCTGGTGTTTGCCTTCTTGGGCTGTGCCGTATTGGGCTCGTTTGGGCTATTGGCCGGGATTGTGGCCGAGAAGTTTGACCAGCTGGCGATGTTTCAAAACTTTTTGATCATGCCTTTGACCTTTTTGTCAGGGGTATTTTATTCGATTCAATCGCTGCCGCCTTTTTGGCGCAGCGTGAGCCATTTTAATCCGGTTTTTTACATGATTGATGGCTTTAGATATGGCTTTTTTGGGTATAGTGATGTGTCACCGTGGCTGTCTTTGGCAGTTGCCGGTTCGTTCTGGCTGGTGCTGAGCATTGCGATTACGCTCATGTTAAAATCAGGTTATAAGTTAAGGAGTTAGTATGTTAAGCCCCAGTGAAGTAAAAGAAATGATTGCCAACGTTGTGGCGTGTGAACACATTGAGGTTGAGGGCGATGGCCACCACTTCTTTGCCCACATCGTGAGCTCTAAATTTGAAGGCCTTGGCCGCTTGGCCCGTCATCGTTTGATTAAAGATGGCCTAGCCGACAAGATTGCCAGCAATGAGCTACACGCATTATCAATTGCCAGCGCCTGCACCCCAACTGAATGGGCGCAAAAATAAGCCGGAACAACTTGTCTGAACCAAAAGCGGGTAATGGGTTCATAAAGAAGATCATGCTTGTGTTTTTCTTATAAGGATTTTAAGTGGATAAATTAAGAATTGTGGGCAACGGCCCATTGAACGGCGAAATCACCATTTCAGGCGCCAAGAATGCGGCTTTGCCGATTTTGTGCGCTTCGTTGCTGACGAAAGACACCCTTAAGCTGACCAATGTACCGATGCTGCGTGACGTCATCACCACCCAAAAACTGCTGCAAGGCATGGGTGCCAAAGTGTTGACCGACAATGTAGAAACCTTCGAGTTGACCTGCGGCAGCGTGAATAACCTAGTGGCGCCCTATGATTTGGTGAAAACCATGCGCGCCTCGATTTTGGTGTTGGGCCCAACTTTGGCCCACTTTGGTGAAGTACAAGTGAGCCTGCCTGGCGGTTGCGCCATTGGTTCTCGTCCTGTCGATCAGCACATTAAAGGGCTGATTGCGATGGGCGCCGAGGTGAAGATTGAACACGGCTATGTGCATGCTAAGGCCAAACGCCTGAAAGGCGCGCGCATCGTGATGGACGTCGTCACCGTTACCGGTACCGAAAACCTCTTGATGGCGGCTACCTTGGCCGAAGGCACCACCGTATTGGAAAACTCAGCGATGGAGCCAGAAGTATCTGATTTGGCCGAATGCCTGAATAAAATGGGCGCTAAAATCACCGGCATCGGCACGCCGACGCTGACCATTGAAGGCGTAGAGTCTTTGCATGGCGCAGAACACAGCGTGGTGCCTGATCGTATTGAAGCCGGTACCTTCTTATGTGCCGTGGCCATGACCGGTGGTAAAGTGGTGTTGCGTAAAGCCGCGCCTAAAACCATGGAAGTGGTGTTGGATAAGCTGGTTGAGGCCGGTGCCATCATTGAAGCCGGAGACGACTGGATCAGCATCGACATGCAGCAGCGCCCTAAGGCGGTCAACCTACGCACCTTGCCTTATCCTGCCTTCCCCACCGACATGCAGGCGCAGTTTGTGGCCATGAACGCCATTGCCGAAGGCTCTGGCGTGGTGACCGAAACCATTTTTGAAAACCGCTTCATGCACGTGCCTGAGCTGAATCGCATGGGCGCCAACATCAGCACCGAAGGCAATACCGCCGTGATGCATGGCGTGACCGGCCTGTCTGGTACGACGGTTATGGCAACGGACCTACGCGCTTCAGCCTGTTTGGTGAATGCCGGCTTGGTGGCAGAAGGCGAAACCATTGTTGAGCGTATTTATCACTTAGACCGTGGTTACGAACACATTGAAACCAAGCTAGGTGGTGTGGGTGCCAAGATCGAGCGCATCAGTTAAACCATCCTTAAACTTAGTCACAGCCGCGATTAACCTCGCGGCTTTTTTGTGCCCATCACACCACAATAAAGCCTTTTTAGAGCCGTTTTCTATTATTCTTATGTCATTTTTATGGGCGTGTGCTAGCCTTAATTATCCCTAGTCAACGCACATGAGCGAGGAGGCCGTATGCACGCGCGCCGAAGCCAGCAAGGCTTTTCCCTGATTGAATTGATGATCGTGGTCGCCATCATTGCGGTCTTGACCGCGGCCGGCCTACCCACCTACCGACACTACATCAGCAAGGCTCAGATCACCCGCGCTTATGCTGAATTAAGCGGCATTCGTACCTGGGTCGACGTACGCTTATTTGAGGGCGGCGCACTGGGCGTGGCCGAACTGGATGCGTTTAACCAAGATGAGGGCGGTCTGTTGCTGCTGAGCCTGGCCGGCGGTGGCACCAGCCCGTTTGCCGACGGCAGTGGCCAGCTCATCGGTACGTTTAAGCCTGATGCGGGTGGCGGCTTGGCCGGTGGTCTGTTGCGTTTTGAACGCAATCAGCAAGGCCATTGGCGCTGCGTGGCCGATGGCCAAGGGGCGCAAAACAGCAGCCTGATGAATGCCAATACCGTCCCAAAGGATTGCCTCTTAGTCGAGTAATCAAGGGCATGCTCACCACAGCCGTCGGGGCCTTCGAGTTGATGGTCGCAGTAGGGGTGAAAATAATCCGCCCTAAACGGGGCAAAGTGGTGGGGAAACGACTATAATGGATGATTAACATTCGGTTTTTAAAAAGATTCATCGTTCATGCTGACCCAACTCGAAAAAAACGCCATTTCTGATCACTACAAGGCCATTTCCCAAAATTTGCCTGGTTTTTGCCCCCGCTCGTCTCAGCGCCAGATGATTGCGGCCGTGGCCAAGGCGTTTTCACGCAGCATTAAAAAGAGCGATGACGAAGAAGTGACCCGCCAAGGGGAAAGCATCGTGGTGATTGAAGGCCCCACCGGGGTCGGTAAAAGCTTGGCCTATCTTTTGGCCGGCGGCATCATGGCGCAAACCCGCGAGAAAAAGCTGGTGGTCAGCAGCGCCACCGTGGCGCTGCAAGAGCAGTTGGTGAATCGAGACCTGCCGTTTTTGATTGAAAAAAGCGGCCTAGAATTGACCTTTGCCCTAGCTAAGGGGCGCGGTCGCTATCTGTGCCCGTATCGCTTGTATCAGCTGACTCAAGACCATGCTCAAGGGGCGTTGATGGGCTTTGAAGAGCCCGCCGCAGTATGGACGGATAAGCCCCGTCCTGAAGACGTGGCCCAGCTGCGCGAATTGGCCGACGCTTTTGGTCAACGTCATTTCAATGGTGACCGCGACACCTGGCATGAAAACATTCCCGATGCGCTTTGGGCCAAGACCACGAATGATCGCCACGGCTGCCTTAAGGCGGCCTGTCCGAATAAGCCCGAATGCCCGTTTTATCTCGCCCGCGAAGTGTTGGAGACCGTCGACGTGGTGGTGGCCAACCATGACCTATTGTTAGCCGACATCAGCATGGGCGGCGGGGTGATTTTGCCGGCACCCAGCCAAAGCTTCTACTGCATCGATGAGGCCCATCATCTGGCCAAAAAAGCCCTCAATCAATTTGCCGCTGAACACAGCCTGAATCAAAGCCAATGGTTCTTGGAGCGCTTGCCCAAGCTGACGGCGCAGCTGGCGTCGATCACCGATAAAACCGAGCTGGCGAACAACGCCGACGATGCTGCCGAGGCTTTACTGGAGCATTTTTCTGAATGGATGTGGCAACTCAATGATGCGCCCCAGCTGTCGGGCAGCAACGATGTCGACATGCCCATTTGGCTATGGGACGACGGCGCTATTCCTGAGGCGCTGGCGGTGTTGGTACAAAATACCGCTATTTCAGCGCGTATGCTGGTGAAAAACCTGCATGGCTTAAGCGAAGCCTTGAGCAATACCCGTAAAGAAAAGGGCAGCGACAGCGCCCTGATCGACAAGGTGTCGAGCGAGGTTGGCATGGCCATCGCTCGCGCTGAGCAGATGAACGCGGTGTGGGACTTAATGGAAGAAGTGCCGAAAGAAAATGCCCCACCGTTGGCTAAATGGATCACCAGTAAGCGCCACGATAAGAACGACTACGTATTTAACGCCTCGCCGGTTTCGGCCGCCAGCCATTTGGCCAACAGCCTCTGGCAGCAGGCCGCGGGCGCGCTGTTGACGTCGGCGACGCTGCAGTCGTTGGGCAATTTTGATTTATTGCTGAAGCAAACCGGCTTGCTGTGGTTTAAAGACACCGAAACCGTGGCCTTAGAGAGCCCGTTTAATTTTCAAGAGCAGGGCGAGCTGTATTTGCCGCCTATTCAGGCCAGCCCGAAAGACGCGCTGGCGCACACCAATGATTTGGTTGAATGGTTGCCTAAGCTGATCGATTTAACCCAGGGCGTAGGCTCTTTGGTGTTGTTCTCATCGCGTAAGCAGATGCAAGACGTGGCACTGCGCTTGCCGGATGATTATGTGGCCAAGCTGCTGGTTCAGGGCGACATGCCCAAAGCGACGTTACTGGCACGCCACCATGAGGCCATTGCCAACCAAGAGGCCAGCATTATTTTTGGCCTCGACAGCTTTGCCGAAGGCTTGGATTTACCAGGACACGCCTGCGTGCACGTAATCATTGCCAAACTACCGTTTTCGATGCCGGATAATCCCATCGACAAAACCTTAAGCCGCTGGATTGAAAAAAATGGCGGCAATCCCTTTGTGGAGCTGACGGTGCCAGAAACCAGCATCAAGCTCATCCAAGCGGTGGGGCGCCTGATTCGAACCGAAACCGATCATGGTCGCGTGAGCATCCTCGACAATCGGGTGAAAACGGCCGGCTACGGCAAGCGCCTATTGGCGAGCTTGCCTAATTTTAAGCGGATCTGAGGGCTTAAATGTTGATTGTGTTAAAGGCTTTGGTATTGTTTCAGAACCTTAGGTATAATGAGCTCGCATCAGACATTAATGATTTTTATAAATTGGAAGCAATATGATTTGTAATCCGTATGAAATCGTGATTCAAGGCATCACCTCATCAGGGAAAACCTTTCGTCCATCCGATTGGGCAGATCGATTGTCAGGGATTTTATCTAATTTTGACAGCGCCAACCGCCTGTCTTATCACCACTATGTTCGACCCATGTTGTTGAATAATATTCGTTGTGTGGCCATCGATAAAAAATTAGAGAAGCTCAACCCACCAATGTTTCAGTTTTTAATGGATTTTGCCGGTGACAACGACCTGCGCGTGGTGGATTGTCGTACCCTTATCGATGAAGTTTATCAGCCAGAGGCACAAGGATAATCATGCCCCATTGCATCATTGAACAGTCGGCCGATTTGGCTGAACACTCAGCCGCGTTTTTAAGCGGCGTACACCAAACCGTATGCGACAGCGAGCTATTTGATTTAGACTCCGTAAAGTCTCGCCTGCGCGTTTATGAAGCTTTTTGTGCCGGTGCTGAAGCCGCGCCAGAATCCTTTGTGCACGTCACCATTAAGCTATTGCAAGGCCGGAGCGCCGAGCAGAAAAAACTGCTGGCGGCAGCTGTGGTGTGTCATCTGTCTGGGCTAGGCTTGCCCTCTGGAGTGAGTTTGACGACCGACATCGTCGACATGGATGCAGTGGCCTACGCCAAATACATCATGCCCACCGAATAAATCGGTGCTAAGATTAAAAAAAGCCGCTGAATCGTGAAGATTCAGCGGCTTTTATCATGGTATGGACTTAGCTTTTCAGCGCCGCTACCAATTCTGGTACGGCGGTGAATAGATCAGCCACCAAACCATAGTCGGCTACGTTGAAGATCGGCGCATCAGGATCTTTATTGATGGCGACGATGACTTTACTGTCCTGCATGCCGGCAATGTGCTGAATCGCACCCGACACGCCAATGGCAAAATACAGCTCAGGGGCCACGATTTTACCGGTTTGGCCAACCTGGTAGTCGTTCGGTGCGTAGCCGGCATCTACCGCAGCACGAGAGGCACCAATGGCGGCGCCTAAAGTGTCGGCCAATGGCGTCAGTACGCTGTCAAACTGGTCTTTGCTCTGTAGGGCACGACCACCGCTGACGATGACGCGCGCCTGAGTCAACTCAGGACGGTCTGATTTGGTCAGTTCGCGGCTCACAAAGCGGCTGAGGTTTTTGGCTGGGGTGGCAGTTACTTCGGCAGCTTCGGCGCTGCCGCCTTCTGCTTTTGCAGCGTCAAAGGCGGTGGCGCGGATGGTCAACACCAGTTTCGCTTCTTCTGAGCGGACGGTTTCAAACGCGTTACCTGCGTAAATAGGGCGCTCAA
>JAGNTR010000205.1 GCA_017987415.1 Neisseriaceae bacterium | reverse complement strand
CAAACCCCATAAATACATAAACCCCAGCTTAGTTTCAAGCTGGGGTCCTGAATACACTTTCCCATTTTTGTGGTAGTGTTTTTAGTAGTTTCTCCGGTCTTCTCTATGTACACTTGACGTGTTTTTTATATGAATAACATACCAGTCTTATGTCACTGATTATTCAGGACTCTAGTATATTTATTCAATAACAGCAACCATATCACGAGCAAAGGTCTTTTCGCAATACTTGCACTGCATTTTTGTTCCCGACTGTGAACTTTTTACGTAGAAATAGCTCTTCACCGGCTCATTGTGCGTGGCACAATTCGAATTAGGGCAAGAGAAAATGTCTTCGATGACTTCAGGCGACTCTAGGTGTAACTTCTTAGAAACCTCAAAGTTTTCAATTACATTCACGGTGGCGTGCGGCGCAAACAGAGCCAATTCATTGGCCTGCGTATCGCTGAAATGTACGTTTTCAACTTTAATCAAGTCTTTTGCGCCCATATGGCGACTATTTAGATTAAATCCAACAGTGACACGTTGTCCAAGCTGGTCTAACTTAAATAAACGCAGAATCGTCAGCGCTTGGCCTGCTGGAATGTGGTCAATAACGGTGCCTTCTTTTAAGGCTTCAACGTTGCGTGTGTAATCCATGTTCATCCCCTTATACCTCTTCGTTCAACACTAAAGCCAAGAGCGCTTGGCGGGCGTACACCCCGTTTTTGGCTTGTTCAAAATAATACGCATGCTGGGTTTTATCCACGTCAGGCGTGATTTCATCCACGCGTGGCAGCGGGTGCAAAATGCGCATATTGGGCTTGGCGTCGGCCAACATGTCGGCGCGCAGCACAAACTTACCCTGAATTTTCTTGAACTCATCTTCGTCAAAGCGCTCGCGCTGAACGCGGGTCATGTACAACACGTCCACAATCGGAATGATTTCTTCCAGCGACTCAACGATGCTGTAGCTGACATTAGCCGCATCCAGCTCTTCGCAGATGTATTCAGGCATGGCCAATTGGCGCGGCGCCACAAAATAAAATTCACAGCCCCATTTGCTCAAGGCCTGGGCCAACGAATGTACGGTACGGCCGTATTTCAAATCACCCGCTAAGGCGACTTTCAGGCCTTTTAAAGTACCTTGAGTTTCAACGATGCTGAATAAGTCTAACAGCGTTTGCGTTGGGTGCTGATTGGAGCCATCGCCGCCATTGATCACCGGCACGGCGCTGAACTCACTGGCCACGCGCGCAGCACCGTCTTTAGGATGGCGCATCACGATGGCGTCGGTGTACGAACCGATGATGCGCATCGCATCAGCAATGGTCTCGCCTTTTTTAGCACTGGTGTTGCCGCCATCGGCAAAGCCAATCACGCGGCCACCTAAGCGCTGAATCGCGGTTTCAAACGACAGACGGGTACGGGTCGACGGCTCAAAAAAGCAGCTGCCGATCAGCTTGTCTTTTAACAGGTCATCTCTGGGATTGGTTTTCAGAGATTGTGCGGTGGTTAATACCAATTCCAACTCAGGAACGGTAAGCTGAGCAATCGATAAAATGTTTTTTTGATAAAGTAGATTGGCCATTAGCTTTCCTTGCTTTCATTGTGTGCAGGCAAAAAAATACCCCGAATAAACGGGGGATTTTTCATAAATACGGAAAATGGGAGAACGCTGCGGTTTCAGCAGATTCAATTACCAACACAGATCGTTCTCGCGTTGTCAGTCTTAAATACATCGTCGTTCTCTCCAATTAAACCCTCAGATTATGCCACGACTTTTCTGACTTGTCTCGATATTTTTAAACTATTTTACGCTTAATGCTGACGGAATACGACATAACGTGCCACGTTTTCCAATGCTTGGGCGCGTGCACCGAAGCCAGACAGCGCTGAGATGGCTTGTTCTGCCAAGCCTTCTGCGTAGGCGCGCGCCGCATCCAAGCCCAACAGCTTCACATAGGTCGGCTTGTCATTGGCTTCGTCTTTACCTGCCGTTTTACCCAAGGTGGCGGTGTCTTGTTCAACGTCGAGCACATCATCAATCACTTGGAAGGCCAAGCCCAAGTAACGGCCATAGGCATCCAGCTGCGCCAACTGCTCATCGCTCAGCTCAGGGCAGCTCAAGCCTCCCAATACCACCGCCACGCGAATCAACGCACCGGTTTTTAAGCCATGCATGTGTTCTAGCTGGGCCTGCGTCAGCATTTGGCCAACATTGGCCAAGTCAATGGCCTGACCACCGGCCATGCCTTCACTGCCGCTGGCTACGGCCAATGCTCGCACCATGTGCAGCACGCGGGCGGGCGCCAGAGTATTGGCTTGACTCAACACTTCAAACGCACGCGTTTGCAAGGCATCCCCAACCAATAGCGCCGTCGCCTGATCATAGGCCACGTGGCAGGTTGGCTTACCGCGGCGCAGTAAGTCATTGTCCATCTCTGGCATGTCGTCATGCACCAAGGAATACACGTGAATCATTTCCACCGCGGCCATCGCCCGTGCCAGCGCATCGGCATCATGCTCGCCCAATTGCGCGGCAGCATTGGCCAAGAGTGGCCGTACGCGCTTGCCGCCATCTAAGGCGCTGTAGCGCATGGCTTCGTGTAGACGGCTCGGCGTCACATCATCGGTGGGTAAAAATTGGCCTAAGGCCAGTTCGGTCTGCTGCTGCGCTGCATGCATCCAGGCTTTAAAGTTCTCAGGGGTCATTTACTCGTCCAAATCTAAGTCAGACAGCGTGTCGCCGTCTAAAACGCTTAATTTTTGCGCCACATCGGCCAGCTTCTGCTGGCAAAACTTAATCAATTCGCCGCCTTCTTGATAGGCTTTCAAAGCCTCTTCTAGGGGCATGTCGTTACTTTGCATGGCCTGCGTCAACGCTTCTAAGCGCGCCATAGCGGCTTCAAAGGTCAGGTTTTCAGGCGTATTTTGGGTCTCAGTCATGGTCTTGGCTCTGTCTACGTCAATGTGCTTCATTGTAACTGATTCAATCAAAACGTGGGCGGCGTTTGCTGCCACTATTGGCCGAATAGTGTTCATGCTTTTAGTGCGTAAGCATTCATGAGTGGTCAACTATGGTTTGTTGATTAGAGAAAAAATATCAGGTTTAATCATCTAAAAATGACCCTTTAGGTTTGAGTTTAAAGTTTGTTGATTCACTGATATCAATTTCATCTCACCACCTCAGCCTCCCAGTGAAGTACCCGTCCCCTTTTAGTCGCC
>JAGNTR010000092.1 GCA_017987415.1 Neisseriaceae bacterium | reverse complement strand
AGGGTACCATCGCCCGCTAATAAGAATCAATATCATTCACATTCAAGCTGGAAATATTTATGAACTCTTACCCCTCTGCTGCGTTCAAACGCAGCCAGATCGCACTTTGCTGCCTGTTGTATTCCGGCATCAGTTTTGCAGCAACCGCCCCTAGCCAGGCGGCAACTGAAGAAAAAATCGAAGACGTCATCGTCATTGGCAAAAAAATCAATGCCAAAGACAAAACCTACACCAAGGTCGGCAACCAATATCACCTCAACGAACAGGACATTGAGCACTTTCGTGGCTCTTCCGTTGGCGACTTCATCAAACACATCCCTGGCGTACTCACCGGCGACAATCGCAACAGTGGCGCCATTGATTTAAACATTCGCGGCATGCAGGGCATGAACCGCGTGCCGGTCATCATCGATGGCAGCATGCAGTCCATGACGGTTTATCGCGGCTATGCCGGCGTGGCCTCACGTAACTATCTAGACCCTGACCTGATTGCCAGCGTAGAGGTAGACAAAGGCCCCAGCGCCGCTGCCGACGGCGTTGGCGCCATTGGGGGCGTTGCGCGCATGCGTACCCTTGCCGCCAAAGACATCATCCCCAAGGGCCAAACCTGGGGCCTGCGCGTTAAAGGCAATTTAATCACCAACACCAGCAGCGTGCCTACGGCCTTTTCAACCGGCGGCCTACAGTCGGCCTATATTTCAAAATGCTCTGAAGGCGCCACCATCAATCACCCCAATGGCCCGATTCCTTGCACGGCAAGCCATAATGACGATCAGCCCTCACGCCCTTCAGTAGCCAATCCTACCGATGGTTCGGGCAGCATTGCCGTGGCCAAAAGCTGGGAACACGCCAACGTGATCTTGGCCTATGCCCGTAAAAAGCAAGGCAATTATCACGCAGGTAAAAAAGGCGCCATCCCGAAAGTCACCCAAACCAGCTCTGAAATCATCAATATGTTTAATGGCGAATGGATTGAGTTAACCAAGGCCGATTTTGACACCTCGTCGCTGAACCGCTTTCGCAGCAAAGAAGCCGTTTTGAATACGTCTCAAGACAATACTTCAGTCCTACTCAAAACCGAGTTTCAACTGCCGGATGATCACACCATCCAGCTAGGCTATATGTATTACAAAAGCTATTTTGGCGAGCTGATGCCTTCTTTAACCCGTCGAGGCGAAGGAGCCCTACAAGCGGCTCTCAGCGACGTCAAGGTCGACACCTATACCGCCCGCCACCGCTGGGACCCGGTCGACAACGATTTAATCGATTTAAAAACCGATATTTGGCACACCAAAACCGACGCCAGCACCTACTACCCCTACTTCTTTACTTTCTAGAGCTATGGCACCGGCGCCACCGTTTGGGACATGCGCCAAGGCCAGATCGAAATCTCCGATCGAAAAGGCGTCAACATCAGCAACACATCGCTGCTAGAAAGCGAACGCTGGGGCGATTTAACCCTCAACTATGGTGCCTCCCTCTCTAAGGAAACCTTGGCCCCTCCAGGCGACGTTGAGCAACGCATGATCAACACCGGCATCAAAAATGCAGGGTCGCGCGATGGCTGGCGTAAAGAATGGTCGGCGTTCCTGAGCGCCCACTACGAGCCAAACCAAACTTGGGAACTGGACGCCTCCCTACGCTACATCAATGCCCAAAATAAAGACAATGCGCCCTATACCTATACCGATCTGACCAATTGCGTGAAGCCTTCTCGCAACGGCAAGTCTTGCGCCTTATGGGCTCAAATTACTGACTATCGTGGGGTACAGAAGCACCACGCCTTCTCGCCTATTGCCAGCATTTTATTTAAGCCCACCGATCAGCTTCAGTTTTACACCCGCTACTCGGAAGCAGCCCGTGCGCCCAGCCTTTTTGAAGAAACGCAGGCGACCTCATTCACGCCTGTTTTTGATCGCCACTTAAAGGTTGAACGCGCTAAGAACTGGGAATACGGGATCAACTTCAGCCAAGACAATCTCTTCCTGTCTGGCGATGGTTTCCGTGCCAAGCTCGCCTACTTTAACAATAAAACTAAGGATTACCTCACCCGAGTGGTGACGCCTGTCGAACAAACCGGCACCATGGACAACCTCGACTTTGTACACCTAAAAGGCTGGGAGCTCAGCGCCCGCTACGATACCGGCCGTTACTATGCGGAAGTAGCCGGTACTTACTACACCCACACCAACGTCTGCCGTAATGGGTTGGAAAACCGCCAAAACCGTCTGTGCTACCCAGGGGGCGCTCCTTACTCCTACCTACAAGGCCACATCCCGCCCAAGAAAAGCGCTTTAGTAACCTTAGGCACACGCTTATTTGATGAAAAATTAGACATGGGCATGCGCGTCACCCGCATCGGCAATCGCCCCGTTCAAATTGGCAACCCGGATGAAAGCGGCTCTTGGATACTGCCGATTCCTGATTGGCACCCATACACTTTGCTCGACTTTTACGCTAACTATAAGGTGAACAAAAACCTCAGCTGGAACCTAGCCATCGACAACGCCACCGATCGCTACTACATGGATGCGCTGTCCCTAGGCCTGATGCCCTCTCCTGGGCGCACCATCCGCGGCGGCCTCCAGCTTAATTTCTAGGCCGATCACACCAAAAAACCCGCATGGCGTCAGCCATGCGGGTTTTGAATTTTATGGTGCAGTGAGGCACATCAATCTTGCTATTGAGCGGTTAAGTGCGCCAATATTTGCTGCGCCAACACCACGCGCGGCGCAATAGGAAAGCTCTTATTGGCCAAGATCACCACGCCCACTTTTTGGCTCGGCACAAAAGCCGCATAGGCTGAGAACCCCCCGGTACCGCCGGTTTTGTTCAGCAACACCGCCTGTGGCGATGCCTCAGGTTTGACCGCCGTCACGGCAACCGCCTCACGGCCCATATGATCGGCATTACCGGCCAAGACATCATTCAATATCGTTGGGTAGGGATAAGACTCCCAAATCAAGCCCTGCGTCATGGTCCCGGCCTGATAGTAGCCAATCTGGGTGTCGTCAATCGCCTGCTGCAGCATGGGCGCTAAGGTGATCTGATGCATATTGGCCGCCACAAAGCGCATGAGGTCTAGCGCCGTGGTTTTCACCCCATAAGCTTCTGCTTCAAAAACCCCAGGGTTCACCCGCACAGGCTCATTGCGCTTATTGTATCCTTGGGCGTAATCGGCCATCCGTTGGGCTGGCACCTTAATAAACGTCTGCTGCAGGCCCAGCGGCTGCAATAGCTGTTGGGTGAGCACGGCGTCAAAAGGCTGTTGCCAACGATCGGCAGTAATCGCCCCTAAGAGGCCAATGCTTAAATTAGAATAGGTACGGTTGCTGCCTTCAGCAAACTGCGGCTGCCAATTTTTAAAGTAGGCCAGCAAGTCTTCAGCGTTTTGAACCTCGTCCGGCACCTGCTGCGGCAGGCCTCCCGTCGTGTGGGTCGCCAAGGCCAATAGACTGGTTTGGCCAAAGGCATCGCCGGCCAATTCTGGCACATAATCACTCACAGGAGCTGTCCAAGCCATTTTTTGCTGACGCACCGCATAAGCCGCCAAAGTGGCGGTAAAGGTTTTGCTGATGGAGCCGATTTCAAACAAGGTTTCTGCCGTCACTGGGGTTTGGGTTTCTTTCGACGCCAAACCATAATAATAGCCTTCACTTTGGCCATCCTTAAAGACGGCAATGGCCATGCCAGGGATCTCATGCGCCTGCTGCAATGACTGCACGGCGGGCGTCAGCATCGTGGCCAACGGCGCATGGGATGCGCTAGGTTCATTGGCGGGCGACTGACAAGCACTGAGGAATAAGGCCGTCAGAATAGAACAAAGAGCGAATAAGGGTGGTTTTGACACCAGCATAATGGGTAAGCCTATAGAAAAGAAAATGGTTAAAGTAAAACAATATAGTACTCTTAGTTTAAACAGACTTAACTTATGCCTAAACTGAGCGTGATATTGGCCCATATTATAACGTCGACATCTCTATTTGCAGAGACTTTTTACCAAAAACTACACCCATGGGCGTAAATTAAACGCAAGAATCCCCAGCTTCAGCCCCACATTCAGTCAAAAAAATGCTAAAGTTTACGACTACTTTTTTATTCAGCACCGTATTCGCCTACGGTGTATGCGCTAGGATGGCTTGCTATGCTGTTAATGATCGATAACTTTGATAGTTTTACCTATAACATTGTCCAGTACTTGGCCCAGCTTGGCCAAGAGGTGGTGGTCAAACGCCATGACGAAATCAGCGTCGCCCAAATCGAAGCGCTGAATCCTGACTACCTCGTCATTGGCCCTGGTCCTTGCTCACCCAAAGAAGCCGGTATCTCCGTTGCGGCTATTCAGCAGCTAGCAGGTAAAATGCCCATTATGGGCATCTGCCTTGGCCATCAAGCCATTGGCCACGCCTTTGGCGGCGACATTGTCGCCGCCAAAACGCTGATGCACGGCAAAGTATCGCCGGTGCGACACCACAATATCGGCATGTTCCACGACCTGCCCAATCCCGTCAGCTGTACCCGCTATCATAGTTTGGCCATTGATCCAGACACCTTACCTGCATGCCTCAGCGTCACCGCATGGACAGAAGACGGTGAAATCATGGGCGTGCGCCACAAAGACTATGCCATTGAAGGCGTCCAGTTCCACCCAGAGGCCTTATTGACCGAGCACGGACATGACATGCTGCAAAATTTTTTAACCGAACATCAACGCCGCAGCGCCGAATAAAGCACGCACTGCCCGACCAGAACACGAAGAGAGACTGATGATTACCACCCAAGAAGCGCTCAATCGCCTAATTGACAACAACGAATTGTTTTTTGATGAGATGGTGCACATCATGCGCCTGATCCTGAATGGTGAAGTGTCGCCAGAGATCACCGCCGCCCTACTCATCGGCCTACGCATTAAGGTCGAAACCGTTTCAGAAGTGGCCGCAGCCGCCACCGTGATTCGCGAATTCGCCACCCACGTACCGGTACAAGACAAAACCAATCTATTGGACATCGTCGGCACCGGCGGCGACAACGCCCACACCTTTAATATTTCGACCTGCACCATGTTTGTGGCCGCAGCGGCCGGCGCAAAGGTGGCCAAACACGGTAACCGTGCGGTTTCATCGTCTAGTGGCAGCGCCGATGCCTTAGAGAGCATGGGCATTAATCTAAAACTCAGCCCAGAGCAGGTCGGCCAATGCATCGACCAGCTCGGCCTAGGCTTTATGTATGCCCCTAACCATCATCAAGCCATGCGCCACGTCGCACCGGTTCGCAAAGCCTTGGGCGTGCGCACTATTTTCAACATCCTAGGGCCTTTATTAAACCCTGCTCAAGCCCCCAACCAATTAATGGGCGTCTTTCATCCTGACCTAGTTGGCATTCAGTCGCGCGTGGTGCAGCAGCTAGGTGCCAAACACGTAATGGTGGTCAACGGCTGTGACGGCCTTGACGAAATCACCCTCCTTGGCCCGACTAAGGTGGCCGAACTCAAAGAAGGCTGGATCCGCGAATACAGCATCCATCCCAATGATTTTGGCATCGATCTGATCGACACCCACAAACCGATTCAGGCCCACTCGACGGCCGAATCGCTGCAAAAAATTGACAGTGTATTGGCCGGCGAAACCGGCCCTTGCCGCGACATCGTGCTGCTCAATGCGGCAGCGGCGCTCTACTGTGCCAATATCGCCACCGACCTACACGACGGTTTTGAACGTGCTAAGGTGGCCATTGACAGTGGCGAAGCCAAGCGCAAACAGCAAAGCCTAATCAGCCACACCCAACAGCTACACCCCGTTACTGAATAAAGAAAGTTTAGCCTTATGAGCCTATTGGCCCCTGATATTTTTAAAGCCTACGACATCCGCGGCATTGTGGACGACACTTTAACCCTACACAGCGCCTACTTGATTGGCCGCGCCGTGGGCGCCAGCGCCGTTGAAAAAGGCGTGACCGACATCGCCGTGGGCCGCGATGGCCGCCTCTCCGGCCCATCGCTGCTTGCCGAGCTAGCGCGTGGCCTACAAGACGCTGGCCTGAACGTATTGAGCGTGGGCATGGTGGCTACCCCCATGCTGTACTTTGCCGCCCACACGATGACCCAAGCCTCTGGCGTCATGGTGACCGGCAGCCATAATCCGCCTAATTACAATGGCTTTAAAATGATGATTGCGGGCGAAACCCTATCTGGTGAGGCCATCCAGGCCCTGCGCCAGCGCATTGAGGGCGACGATTTGGCCCAGCGCCCAGCAGGCCAGTACAGCGAAGCCAATGTCGCCCAAGCCTACCAAGACCACATCGTGGCCGATATCAAGCCCAAACGCGGCATGAAAATCGCCATCGATGCCGGCAATGGCGTGGCCGGCGCTTTTGCTGGCGATCTTTATCGTGCACTGGGCTGTGAAGTAACGGAGCTTTTTTGCGACGTGGACGGCACCTTCCCCAACCACCATCCCGACCCAGCCAAGCCAGAAAACCTACAGGATTTAATCCACACCCTACAAACCACCGATTGCGAAATCGGTTTGGCCTTTGACGGTGACGGCGACCGTCTAGGCGTGGTGACTAAGGAAGGCAACATCATTTGGCCCGATCGCCAGCTGATGTTGTTTGCTCAAGACGTCTTGGTGCGCCATCCCAACGCTCAAGTCATCTATGACGTTAAATCCACCCGCCTATTAAACCCCTGGATTAAACATCATGGTGGCCAGCCAATTATGGCGCGCACCGGCCACAGCTTTATTAAGGCTAAGATGAAAGAAACGGGGGCTTTAATTGCGGGCGAAATGAGTGGCCACATCTTCTTTAAAGAACGTTGGTTCGGCTTTGATGACGGCATGTATGCAGGTGCCCGCCTGATTGAAATTTTATCCGTATCGGGCAACCCAAACCAGGTCCTCAACCAGCTACCTGATGCCATCTCCACGCCAGAATTAAACCTTCAAATGGCTAAGGAAGGCGACAATCACGCCCTAATTGCTACGTTACAGGCGGCAGCACAGTTCCCCAACGCCGATGAAATCATCAGCATTGACGGCCTGCGGGTAGAATACCAAGATGGCTTTGGCCTGATGCGTGCGTCCAACACCACGCCGGTGATCGTGTTCCGCTTCGAAGCCGAAACCGAACATGGCTTAAAACGCATTCAGGCCGAGTTTAAACAGGTCTTGCAACAGCACACCAGCCAAACCCTGCCTTTCTAAAGGTATTCAATCAAAAAGGCTGCCCGCAGGCAGCCTTTTATTTATCTTAAAATATGAATCAAAAACACATCCTACTCATTGATTTAATCGCTAATTTTTTGGCACCGTGGCTGCTGTTTACCGGGTTAGAACCCAGCCTAGGCTCATTTCAGGCGCTGTTGGCCTCGGCCATTCCACCCATTTTATGGAGCCTGATTGAGCTCATCCGCAACCGCCGTCTGGATGCGCTTTCCCTATTGATTATTGGCGGCATCGCCCTCTCGCTCTTGGCCATGGGCTTTGGCGCCGATGAACGGGTTTTGCTCATGCGCGAATCGTGGATAACAGGCGCAATGGGCGTGGCCTTGCTGTTGTCGGTGTTGATCAAACGACCGCTGCTGCCCTGGCTGATGCACGCCATCATGCGGCGCCAAGCGCCAGGCTCGACTCAGCAGCAGGCATTGGCGCACCCGCTGTTTCAGGCCAGTCTCAACACCGCCACATGGGTTTGGGGATTAGGCCTGATGATCGAGGCAGGCATACGACTGTCGATGGCGGCCTACTGGCCCATTGCCGATAATTTACTCTATGGGCCCATCGTCAGCTACGGCATCATGCTGTTATTGCTTCTGTGGCTTATTCTCCACCATCGCTGGCGAGTGCAAACAGCGCATCGCTAGTGTGAGGCCACCACATTGTGTTTGACGGCGAATACAGCGGCCTGAACACGGCTGCTGAGGGTGAGCTTACGCAAGATGCTTTGTACGTGTACCTTAATGGTGGATTCAGCCAAGTCCAGCTTGCGGGCAATTTCCTTATTGCTGGCACCAATGGCTAAATACGACAGGGTTTCGGTTTCTCGCGGCGTCAACGACTGTAAAGCCAGCTCTTCGGCCGAGGCCGGGGGCTGATTCGGCTTAAGCAAACATTGCACCAGCTTAGCCGTCATTTCCGGCGAAAATACCGTGTCGCCATCTACCGCTTTACGGATGCTGTCGAGGAGAAACTCTGCATTGATGTTTTTAAGCAAAAAGCCTTTCGCCCCCAATCGCATGCATTCGGTCAAGTCGTCGGCGTCTTCCGACACGGTCAGCATCAACACCACCTGTTCGGGGTCAGCGCTGAGAATTTGGGTCAGCGCTTCTTGGCCGTTCATCACCGGCATGTCCAAATCCAGTAAGACAATGTCGGGCTGTAGCGACTTAGTCAGCTTCACCCCTTCCAGGCCATCAGCGGCTTCACCGACAATGGCGAAGTCAGCCTGACGCTGGAGCAAGGCTTTAATGCCGCTGCGAAATAAGGTGTGGTCGTCAATCAATAGAATGTTAATTTGCTTGGTCATAGTGCCTTTCGTGCCTGATGCGGAATGGTTAAGGTGAGCGTGGTCCCGCTGCCGGCCACGGAATGAATACTCAATTGAGCCTGAATCCGTTCCGCTCGTTCCTGCATAATCGCCATGCCCACATGAGCCAAGGTTTTATCGGCCAACTCGGCCTCATCAAACCCTTGCCCATCATCGCTGAGCGTCAACACAAAGTCAGCATCATTATGCACCCGAACGGTGACTTTGTGAGCCTGTGCGTGCTTACGAATGTTCGACAAGCCTTCTTGTAAAATAAAAATCACTTGAATCTGCTGCTTTGGATCCAGCGCCATGCCTTGGCCAGAGGCCTGCCAATCCACGCTGATGCCCACCTGCATTTCAAAACGCTTAATCACTTCGGCCACGGCTTCGGTAAACTCAGCATTCTTGATCGGCATGCGGAAGTTCAGCAACAGTTCACGCACATTCTCATAGCATTCTTGCACGCCATCCCGAATAAAATCAAGGTTTTCTCGCACTTGATCAGGCTTATTATCGGCCCAGGCTTGATCCAGCATCTGTACCTGTAGGTTTAGGAAGGTCAAAGACTGCGCAATGCTGTCATGTAAGCCCTGAGCCATCATATTACGCTCTTCCAAAACCGCCATCTTACGCAGCTGCGCCACCAGCCGCATGCTGCCGATGGCCACGCCCAGCTGATTGCCCAAGGTGTGTAGCAAATGGTTTTCTGATTCGCTTAAATCATGGCCTGCATAAAAATGAATATTGAAAAGGCCAATTTTTTGGTGGCCATAGCTGATGGGAAACGCCACCATTTGGCCAAAAGCCTCATGTTGGCACGGGCTTTCCTGACCAGATTTAGCTCCATTACTGTCGTTTTGGTCAAAAATCCGAATCATGCTGTCCACGCTTTTTTGCTGCGCAAACTCACCGCAGTGACAGGCGTCAAATCGGGTACAGACATCGGCCATCAGCATGTGCTCGGGCAGATCGACAGCGGCCACCCAATCCATTTTTTGGCGCTGCTCGTCAATCAATTTCACGCTGCCGGCGCTCGCGCCGACCACGGCGATCACGCGCTGTAAAAAGCCTTCACACATTTCTGCCAAAGGATGATCTTGATGAATATACGTCGTTGTGTCGTACAAAACCTTTAATTCGTGGTTACGCTCTTCGAGATCAGCGGTTTTTTCGTGTACCTTATCGGCCAAATTACTGTAGGCATCTTCTAAGTTAGCCGCCATCTGGTTAAAACCGATGCTGATCAAGCCAAACTCATCGTTGCGGTCTAGCGCCACCCTATGGTTAAAATCACCATTGGCCACGTGGGCCATGCCTTCTTTTAGACGCCCTAGCGGCTTCACGATCCAACTGAACAAGACATACATCATGAATAAGGAGCCCGCCACCACCAGCCCAATTAAGAATTTTTGAAACAGCCGCAGCTGATTAATGGTTTGGGTATTGTCGTCTTCCAAGAGCCGCACCAGCTGATCAATGGTGAACACAAAATCGTCGGCCCAAACGCTGGCCACTGGTTCTTGGCTTTGCCATTGCGCCTTAATTTTAGGCTGATACTGATGCTGCCACTGCTGGCGGACACGGTCGGCCTGCTGCTGAATGTCAGGGCGCTTAGGTAAGGCCAAAGGTCGACTGGCGTCGCCATCGATGATGCCACTCAAAACCCGTTCAAAATGCTTCATCTCCTGCTGCAACAGCGGTTCAGACTCATGCTTCTGCGTCATCAGCGCCATGCGATAGGCGCGCATACGCAGGCTGCCGGCGTCGTTAATGGCGGCGCCGGCGCCTTCTAAGCGCCACGACAGCGACAGCGTAAAACCAATCGCCAACAACGCCAAAACCCACCAAACCAGGGTTAAGATAACCAGTTTGGTGGATAAGTTTTTACTAATGGGTAGTTTTGCAAAAAACGTCATGCGTTTACCTTATCAACATTTAGTGGGCGCACCCTTACGAGCAT
>JAGNTR010000091.1:3050-10507 GCA_017987415.1 Neisseriaceae bacterium | reverse complement strand
AGTATCAGGCGGCTTAGATAATAGAAGCAAACATTTAAAACCATGGATTAGTCCATGGAGGGTTATTGCCGCCTAATGAAATGTGTTGGCCTCATCATTAGGCCTTGACTGGGAAGATGGTATCTACCAGAGAGGCAATAGACCATGGATAGCCCGCACCTCTACCGATAGGCTTTAAAATAAATCCACCCCATCTGCCTTTAAGGCCTAACATAATTAGTCGAAATGGCTTAAAATGAAACCATTTTAAAGTATTAACGACGGATTACTCATGCTAGACATTCAACTCTTTCGCACCGACATCAACAGCGTGGCCGAGCAATTGGCGCGTCGCGGCTATGACTTAAACGTAGCGGCTTTTAACGACCTAGACAGCCAACGAAAAAACCTACAGGTTTTGGCGCAAGACCTACAGGCAAAACGTAACGCGACGTCCAAACAAATTGGCATCGCCAAAAGCAAAGGCGAAGACGTGGCCGATATTTTGGCTACTGTGGCCAACTTAGGCGACGAATTAAAGCAGGCGGAAGAGGCTTATCAAGCCGTACAAGATCAGCTAGATCAGTGGATGTTAAGCATCCCTAACCTACCGCACGAAAGCGTGCCCACAGGTAAAGACGAAAACGACAACGTAGAAGTACGCAAAGTGGGCACGCCACGCAGCTTTGATTTTGAGATCAAAGACCACGTCGACGTGGGTGCGCCTTTAGGCCTAGATTTTGACACCGGCGCGGCCTTGTCTGGCGCCCGCTTCACCGTCTTAAAAGGCCAAATTGCCCAGCTGCATCGCGCCCTAGCCCAATTCATGCTCAATACCCACACCAATGAACACGGCTATTTAGAGCACTATACGCCCTACATCGTGAACCCAAACGTGCTGTTTGGTACAGGCCAACTGCCTAAATTTGCCGACGACATGTTTAAAGTACTGCGTGGCGGCGACGACGAAGCCAAAGAGCAATACCTGATTTCGACTGCCGAAATCACTTTGACCAACACCGTACGTGAACGCCTGCTCAAAGAAGCTGAACTGCCGCTAAAAATGACCGCTCACTCACCTTGCTTTCGCTCTGAAGCAGGCTCTTATGGCAAAGACACCCGCGGCCTGATCCGTCAACACCAGTTCGATAAAGTTGAAATGGTGCAGGTGGTACACCCTGATCATTCCTATGCCGCCCTAGAAGAAATGGTTGGTCACGCCGAAAACATTTTAAAAGCCCTCGATCTACCTTACCGCGTCATCACGCTGTGTACCGGCGACATGGGCTTTGGCGCACGTAAAACCTACGACTTAGAAGTTTGGGTACCGGCTCAAGCCACCTATCGCGAAATCTCTAGCTGCTCAAACTGCGAAGACTTTCAGGCTCGCCGCATGATGACCCGCTTTAAGGACGAAGCCGGTAAAAACCGCTACGTACACACTTTAAACGGTTCCGGCCTAGCCGTTGGCCGCACCTTGGTAGCGGTATTGGAAAACCATCAAAATGCCGATGGCTCCATCACCATTCCTGAAGTATTACGCCCTTATATGGGTGGCAAAGACGTCATCCGCGCCTAAGCCTACGCCCAGTAAAAAAGCCAGCATTCGCTGGCTTTTTTAGGGTTCATGCTAGGGCAATTAAGAGCCGCTGCAATAAGGCGACAAAAAAGCCAGCTTACGCTGGCTTTTTCAGTAGACGGCTGGCGTCTAGCGTTTACTTCAACGGCGTCATACCCAAATGCTGTAGCAAGAAGTTGGTGAATGCGGGATTTTTTGGCTTATCCTTCATGGTCGGCCAACGCACTTGCCAAGTTTCTAGCGACGTTTGAATAATTTGTTTCGACTGTAGGCCAGTGATCTTACCGTTCTGGCTTTCCACCGTTGAACGCAAATACACGCTAAACACGCTGTCATCTACTGTATTGCTGCCAGCAGTTTTCAATCGGAACCGATTTAATAACTGAGCAGCCTGCACTTTGGTTAATTCCTCTTTGCCAACTAGGGTACCTAAGCGATTCGCTTCAACACGAATGGCTTCAACGTCTTTTGCATGGCTGTCCGCCATTTGATAAGACTCTGTTGTTGAAGTACCAAAGCTTTGTGGCCAAAGATTGGTCGGCAAGCTACCGCAAGCCGACAATAACAAAGCAGATACAAATAAAAATGGGATATATGCTTTCATGGCTTTAATTATAACCCATATTAAGCAAATACCCCATCTTGATCATAGCCTGCTGGCTATTTTTTTAACCCTGTCGCAATTATGCCAAATTTTCAAACAAAGGCGTTGACAAGTAGCGCTCACCGAATGAAGGGATGATCACCACAATCAGCTTGCCTTTATTTTCTGGACGTTTAGCCAACTCTAGAGCAGCCCATACGGCGGCACCAGAAGAAATCCCCACCAATAGGCCTTCGTTTTTGGCCATGGCGCGCGCGGTTTCAAACGCTGAGTCATTGCTGACCTGCACGATTTCGTCGTATACCTCAGTATTCAAAATGCTGGGCACAAAGCCGGCACCAATGCCTTGAATGCTGTGGGGGCCTTTTTCGCCACCAGACAAGATGGCTGAAGCTTCAGGTTCTACCGCCACGATTTGTACGCCAGGCTTCTTCTCTTTCAATGCTTCACCCACACCAGTAATCGTGCCGCCTGTACCCACGCCGGCCACAAAAATGTCCACTTGGCCGTCGGTGTCGCGCCAGATTTCTTCAGCCGTGGTGCCGCGATGAATGGCGGGGTTGGCCGGGTTTTCAAACTGCTGTGGCATAAAGTAAACGTCTGGCTGTTCCGCCACCAAAGCAGCGGCCTTGTTGATCGCGCCCGACATGCCTTCAGCACCTGGCGTCAACACCAGCTCTGCACCGTAAGCTTTAAGCAGCATGCGGCGTTCTTTACTCATGGTTTCAGGCATGGTGATGGTTAATTTATAACCGCGCGCCGCGCACACCATGGCCAAGCCAATACCAGTGTTGCCGCTAGTCGGTTCAACAATGATGGTGTTGGCATTGATTTTGCCGGCTTTTTCCGCGGCATCAATCATCGCAATCGCAATACGGTCTTTCACGCTGTGGGCAGGATTAAAGAATTCCAATTTCGCCACCACCGTCGCGCCAACGTCTTTAGTAAGGTTATTTAATTTCACTAAAGGCGTGTTACCGATTAAATCAGTGACGTTATTTGCAATATTCATAAGGTTAATCCTTCCACAATTTAATAATAGATAATAGTCATCATAGCTGAAATGCTGCGCCTAGATTAGACGAAATAAGCATATTCATAAAACTTTTGGTTGTAAGCCCGCACACCTTAACCCAAGCTAACGCTCTTGTCTTAACACGGCCAGCGCACTAAAACGCTAGATCAGGCCACCCCCTCATGCTACCATAACCCGCTTCGCTTGATGAGTCCGTCCAGATAAGGATGTTGGGCCTGAAAGCACCGCTGTTTCATCCCTGCCAAGCCCGCGCTTGGTGCCCAAACCCAAATAGAGGATAACACCATGAACTTAAAAAAATGGCTAGGTTTGGCCGTCGCCTGCTCTGCCCTAACCCTAGCCGCCTGCGGTGGCCAAAAAGAAGCCGCTGCGCCTGCCGCCGACACTGACGCCCCAACCGCAGCCAAAACCTATACCGTGGCCATGAACGCCGAATTTGCCCCGTTTGAATTTAAAGGCAATGACGGCGCCATTGAAGGCTTCGACGTGGATTTACTCAACGCGATTGCCAAAGAGATGGACTTCCAAGTCACCTATAAAGACATTCCTTGGGATGGCCTATTCGCCAGCCTGAATTCTGGCGACATTGACGCCGTGATGTCGGCCGTGACCATCACGCCAGAGCGCAAGCAAACCATGGACTTTACCGAGCCTTACTTTGAAGTCAAACAGGTCATCTTACTGCCTAAAGGCAAAACCTTGACCAAATTAGATGAATTAAAAGACATGACCAAAGTAGCCGTGGTAACCGGCAACACCGGTGACTTTGTAGCCCAAAAAATCTTGGGTGCCACCAATCCTAAGATTGCTCGCTACGAGCGCGTGGCTTTAGTGGTGAAAGAAATTGAAAACGCCGGCGCCGATGCCGCTCTTAGCGACAGCGCCGTGGTGCGTCACTACGTTAAAAACAACGGCAGCGACAATTTCACCATCATCGACAGCGATGAAGTGGACAGCGAGTTTTACGGCATGGCGGTTCGCCCTGGCGATGAATTGCAAACCTTATTCAACCAAGGCCTAGAAAAAATCAAAGCCAATGGCGAATACGACAAGGTCTACAATAAATACTTTGCTGGCAACCAATAAACCAGTGGTTTAACGCCACAAAAAAGGTCTAAAAAGAAAATTTTTTAGACCTTTTTCCTTATCTGCTCCATAATTAGGCAGAACACCTACCTCGTTACCCGTCACGGTAGCTCAATCACCTCAAAGGATGACTCAATGAACTTAAAAAAATGGCTGGGCTTAACCGTTGCCTGCTCTGCATTAGCCCTTGCTGCCTGCGGCGGCAGCGACACCAAAACCGATGGCGCTGAAGCAGCCAAAATCCTAAAAGTCGGCGTTAATGCTGAATTTGCGCCCTTTGAATCACTAGACGCCAACGGCCAAATGCAAGGCTTTGACATCGACCTCTTAAACGCCATTGGTCAAGCCGAAGGCGTGGAAATTAAGTTTGTCGACATGCCCTGGGATGGCCTTTTTGTGAGCCTCAATTCTGGTGACGTCAACGCTTTAGCCGCCGCCATCACCACCACCGAAGAGCGCAAGCAAAGCATGGACTTCACCGAGCCCTACTTCACCATTACCCAAGTGATTGCCGCACCTAAAGACAAAGCCGTGGCCACCGCAGCTGACTTAGAAAAACTAAACAAAGTGGCCGTCGTGACCGGCCACACGGGCGACCTAGTGGCCCAAAAAATTCTTGGCCCTACTAGCGCCAAGATCGTTCGCTTTGAAAACATTGCCTTGGCCATGAAAGAAGTTGAAAATGGCGGCGCCGACGTGGCCATCAGCGACAGTGCAGTCGTGGCACACTATTTGAAAAACAACCCTAATCAAGATTTGGCCATCATCCCAGCCGAAGGCTTTGACGAAGAGTTTTACGGCCTAGCCGTACGCAAAGGCGATGCCGATACTTTAGCCATGCTGAACGACGGCCTGAAAAAAGTCCGTGAATCTGGCGAATACGACACCATTTATGGCAAATACTTCTCTAAGTAAATCGATTTTGACGTAGCGCAAAAAGCCTGAACATCGTTCAGGCTTTTTTTACGGCCTGCGTTTATGATGCCGCCTACAGGCTGATGTATACACAGCCTTTTTGATTTACATTGGCTATTGATTAAATTTTATCAATAGTATTGATAAATTAATTCACTTGTTACAGAAACTTCAGCAGGCTATAGTGGGTCTGACTGAAGAGGGCCTATGTTTGGCCCCCACCTCATCGCTTGATGAGCCTCACCCAAAGGAGTGTCATAATGTCTCGTATTCATCCAGGTAGTTATGGTTTGCCCTTACAACTGAAACAACGCTATGAAAACTTTATTGGCGGCAAGTGGGTTGCCCCGGTACAAGGTGCTTATTTTGAGAACCTTACCCCCGTAACCGGCTTGCCCATGTGTGAGATCGCCTCTTCCACCGAAGAAGACGTTGAGCTGGCCTTAGACGCCGCTCACAAAGCCAAAGACGCTTGGGGCAGCGCTTCTGCTGCCGAACGCGCCGCCGTGCTGAATCGCGTTGCCGATCGCATGCAAGAAAACCTCGAGCTTTTGGCCACGATCGAATCTTGGGACAACGGCAAGGCCATTCGTGAAACCTTGGCCGCCGACATCCCTCTGGCCATCGATCATTTCCGCTATTTTGCCAGCGCCATACGCGCCCAAGAAGGCGGCATCAGCCAGATCGACAAAGACACCGTCGCCTATCACTTCCACGAACCACTAGGCGTGGTTGGCCAGATCATTCCATGGAACTTCCCCTTGCTAATGGCTGCTTGGAAGCTGGCGCCAGCATTGGCCGCCGGTAACTGTATCGTGATGAAGCCAGCCAAGTTCACGCCGCTGTCGATTTTGATTTTAATGGAAGTGATTGGTCAAGAATTACCGCCTGGCGTCTTGAATATTGTCAACGGTGCCGGCGGACGCATTGGTGATTACCTCACCCGCTCCCCCCGCATTGCCAAAATTGGCTTTACCGGCTCAACCGAAGTGGGCCAAAGCATCATGCGCGGCGCGGCAGAACATGTTTTACCGGTAACCTTAGAGCTAGGCGGCAAATCCCCTAACGTGTTCTTTGAAGACGTCATGGCCAAAGACGATGCCTACTTAAATAAGGCCTTAGAAGGCTTTAGCATGTTCGCCCTTAACCAAGGGGAAATCTGTACGGCGCCTAGCCGCGTACTGATCCAAGAATCCATCTTCGAACAGTTCATGGAAAAAGCCGTCAAACGCGTACAGGCCATCAAACAGGGGAACCCCCTAGACAAAACCACCATGATGGGCGCCCAAGTATCGCAACAGCAGGTAGACACCATCACCAAATACATCGACATCGGTAAACAAGAAGGCGCCGAGTTGATCACCGGGGGTAAACAGGCTCAGCTAGAGGGCGATTTAGCCGGTGGCTACTACATCGAACCCACGATTTTTGTGGGCAAGAACGACATGCGCATTTTCCAAGAAGAGATTTTTGGCCCCGTGCTGTCGGTGACCACGTTTAAAGACATGGACGAGGCGCTCCACATCGCCAACGACACCATCTACGGTCTAGGCGCCGGCGTCTGGAGCCGCAACGGCAACATCGCTCACCGCATGGGCCGCGGCATTCAGGCTGGTCGCGTGTGGACCAACTGCTACCATATGTATCCTGCGCACGCTGCCTTTGGCGGTTACAAAATGTCGGGTGTAGGCCGTGAAAACCACAAAATGGCCCTAGAGCATTACCAACACACCAAGAACCTATTGGTGAGCTACTCTGAAGAGGCACAAGGATTCTTTTAAACTATAGCCACACCGTCAACCGCCCTCATCTGAACCCAGATGAGGGCGGTTTTTTACGGCTACAAATGCGCTCCTTAATCGAAGTAAGGCCTGCTGCCCAAGCCCTCGACCAAGCGAAATAAATAGCCATCAGGATCTTGCACCAAGAACTGCCGTTGCCCATGAGACACGGTATCGGCACGATACCAGCGCTCGGTCACGCCCTCAAATAAGGGCCAGTCAGCATCGGCTAAGCGCGCCAAGATCGGCGCCACTGCCGCCACCTCAACTGCAGGTTCAAGCCATTACCCAAAGGCCGCTGTAAGGGCGTGGGGATCCACTGCTGCGGCTGCTCTTGCTCGAGCATGATTTGAGCCCCGTTTAGGTTTAAATACACAAACCCTTCTTCTGCTCGTTCGTAGGCCAGCTCAAACCCAATCAGCGTCATCCAAAGTGGCGGCTGAGGCCACGTTGGCCACAATCACTCAAGCACCAGCT
>JAGNTR010000091.1:0-2950 GCA_017987415.1 Neisseriaceae bacterium | reverse complement strand
TGAGCCCCGTTTAGGTTTAAATACACAAACCCTTCTTCTGCTCGTTCGTAGGCCAGCTCAAACCCAATCAGCGTCATCCAAAGTGGCGGCTGAGGCCACGTTGGCCACAATCACTCAAGCACCAGCTGAGCGCGTACATCCACATGCCTGTCCTTTATGCCCAAGTATCCTCGGGCCTAGGCGTTAAAAAAGCCTGAACGGTTTCAGGCTTTGCGTATTCTGGCGTGGATTAAATCCGATAGCTAATGGTGGTCATCACCTTAGAAGTCAGCTTCATCAACCCCTTAATCGGTGCGGGTAAGGGCGCTGCGCCAAAATCGTGGGCCATGTGAGCATGCTTTAACTCGTCTTCCACCATTTGCGTCACCACGGCGCGGCTTTTATGGTCGTTTTCAGGCAGGCTGTCTAAATGCTCTTGCAAATGGGCCGTCACCTGATATTCGGTTTCTTCCAAAAAGCCCAAATTCCATTTGTCCCCCAATAAGCCTGCGCTCACGCCCATGGCCAAAGAGCTGGCATACCATAAGGGATTCAATAAACTGGTGCGCCCGCCTAGCTCCTGCACGCGTTTTTCCGTCCAGGCTAGGTGTTCTACCTCTTCTTGTGCGGCGTGTTCTAGCGCCGCCTTATTTTCTTGATTACGCGCGGTGATGGCCTGACCTTGATATAAAGCTTGGGCACACACCTCACCCACGTGATTAATGCGCATCAAACCCAAGGCATGCTGGCGCTCAGATTCGGTCAGCTCACCCTCCTCTACCGCCGCATCAGGGTAGGCACGAATCGTCTGTGCAGGCGCAAACAAGGTTTTTACCACAACGTCGACATTCGCTATCACTTTATCTAACATCACGCAGGCCTCTTTTTTACAAATGAATGAAACCATTATACGATAACGGCACAAATTTATCTGTAGTTGCTGCTATAATAGACCCCATTATTTTTGACCGAACAAATCAAACAAAGGTAAATCATGAATATTAATGCCATCAATCCCGGCAAAAGCATGCCTGATGACTTCAACGTTGTCATTGAGATTTCTGCCAACGCAGCCCCCATTAAATATGAATTTGATAAAGACAGCGGCGCCCTAATGGTTGACCGCTTCATGGGCACCTCAATGATGTACCCAGCCAACTATGGCTTTGTGCCTAACACTCTGTCTGGCGATGGCGACCCTTGCGACGTATTGGTCGTGACCCCCTTCCCACTGCCACCAGGCGTGTTGATTCGCTGTCGTGCTTTAGGCGTGTTGAAAATGGAAGACGACGGCGGCGTGGACGCTAAAATCGTGGCCGTACCGGTTGAAAAATTGTGCACCATGTACAAAGACATCCAAAAACTAGAAGATTTGCCACAGCTATTGCGCGACCAAATGGTTCACTTCTTTGAGCATTACAAAGACCTAGAAAAAGGCAAATGGGTGAAAATCCAAGGTTGGGCGGGCGTTGAAGAAGCCAAGTCAGAACTTGAAAACGGCGTGAAAAACTTTAAATAAGCCTTCACCCATCAAAAAAGACCGCCCAGTTATGGAGCGGTCTTTTTTTCATGAAGGGCTGAGTCAATGCTTTATCACTAGCTGCCCCAGCTTTTGATTCACCGCCATCTGGCCCGATCGCCCCGACATCAAACCACCGTTCACCACGCTGGTTTCACAGTCGGCCATGGCGACATCAAAGCCCATACTTTCCAAAACCAAGGTCGGCAGCTGCTTGTGCATCAATAAGGCGCATTCACGCACGCGGTTTTCCACGCTCTGCTGTAAAGCCTTATTCGGGCTCATGATGATAAACGGCACCTCATACACTTCAGGATCAAACACCACGTGGCCAAACTTTTCCCCCTTAATGTACTCACCGTGATCGGCCGTATAGATCAGCAGCCAATCTTGGTTAGGCTGTGCCTGTAGCTGATTGATCACGCCCTCGATAAATGCATCTGTATTGAGTACCGCATTATCGTAGCGATCGCTCACCGTCTCTTCGCCAAACCGCTTTTCCTCTGGCCGCAACTGCTCACCAAAAGGTGAATGGGCACCGCGCTGATGCAGCACCACGAAGTGCCGCCCCTGAGTCAAATCAATGGCCGCTAACTGCGGCAATAAGGCATCATCCCGCATGCTGACCAAGGTGTCGTAGCCATGATCATTAGAATCAGCATAGTCATCGATCCAAAACGAACCCACCAACGACATAAAGGCCATGCCATTACGCGCCTGGGCAGAGTAAAACGCCGTTTGATACCCCTGCTCTTTAGCCAGGCGGAACAGATTGCTGTCGCCTGAGCGCGCTTGCTCTGAGCCATCGGGGCGCTCAATTAAATTAAATAAGCTGGGGATAGACACATCGGTTGAAACCCCTGCCGAATAGCCTTTTTTAACCAAGGCCGCTGGGTGCTTTTGTAACTGCTGTAAAAAAGGCGTCGTGGGCCGCTCATAGCCAAACACCGACATATGGGTGGTGTTTTGGCTCTCGCCCATAATCCAAATAATATTGGCAACCTTAGGCTCAGCCACCACCACTGGCTCGGGACGTTCATATTCAGGCAGCTTATGAAAGGCAAACCACTCTCCGGGCAAGGTTTGGCCAAATAAATGGCCAGTGACATAATAATTAGCCTTCAACCGAGAATAACGTTCGGCGGGCATTAAGCCCCGTACG
The DNA here is from genome assembly GCA_017987415.1 of Neisseriaceae bacterium. Lineage (GTDB taxonomy): Bacteria > Pseudomonadota > Gammaproteobacteria > Burkholderiales > Neisseriaceae > JAGNPU01. Next base: position 290 of record JAGNTR010000091.1, on the reverse strand, counting down.
TGCTTCGTGGTCGCGCCCGAAATCACCGTAGACGCCAACACCAGCACCCAAACCGCATCCCACAGCCAGCGCTTAGTATGCAAGCGCGAACGCAGCAAGATCAAGCTCATCAACGCCAGCGTTTCTAAGATCGACCACGCAAACGGCAGCAGCAGCTGCGGCAAGATGCTCAAACCGGTTTCACTCACCTCACCCAAATTGGCAAACAGCAAGAGATAGGCCGTAGGCGAGAGCCAAGTATGGTAGACGGCGTAATGCACCGCATGGCCGATTTGGCCGACGCCAAAAAA
>JAGNTR010000090.1 GCA_017987415.1 Neisseriaceae bacterium | reverse complement strand
GGCGTGGGCATCGTGATCGAGAAAGGCTTCCAAGACGGCGGCAAAGCCATCCGTGATGCTGGCGTACAGCTTGAATCATTAGCCGTATTGGGCCCCATCGAAAACGGAACCATTGAATTCTTGGCTTAAACCTCATCAGCCAACCAAATAAAAAGCGCCTCCTTCGGGAAGCGCTTTTTTATGGCTCACTCACTCACACCGAGCGAATAGGCTTAACGTAGAATGTCCACGCCGTCGGCCGTCGCCAAAATCAACACATGCGCCCGTTGATGCGCAAAAATGCCGTTATCCATCACGCCAGGAATACGGTTGATTTCGTCTTCTAGCGTCACCGGCTTGTCCACAAAAAAATCATGCACGTCTAAGATGTAGTTGCCGCTATCGGTCTTAAAGTCGGTGCGCAGCTCTGGCATACCGCCTAGTTTCACCAGCTGGCGCGCCACAAAAGAGCGCGCGGGTGGCAGCACCTCTACCGGCAAGGGAAAATGGCCGAGGCGCGACTTATACTTACTCTCGTCGGCAATGCAGATGAACTGGTCTGAAGCGGCCGCCACGATTTTCTCGTACAATAAAGCGCCACCGCCGCCTTTAATCATGTGGAGTGAATGGTTGATCTCATCGGCACCGTCCACATAGACCGGCAGATGCGCCACTTCGTTTAGGGTGACTTCAGGAATGCCGTATTGGGCCAATAAAGCAGACGTTTTTTCTGAAGTCGACACGGCCCCTTTGACTTTAATGTCTGATTTAGCCAAGGCTTCAATAAAAAAATTAACCGTCGAGCCCGTACCGATGCCGATGTATTCATTATTAGGAATAAATTCTAATGCTTTTTCGGCAGCCTGTTTTTTTAAAGCATCTTGTTTTTCTTTATCGAGCTGTTTCATAGATGTTCTCCCGGTTATGATTTTGTCTCATTCACCACGTTCTCGCGTGTCTGACATGCGCATAGCCTACCTGCATGCCGTGCATCACTGCCAGACCAGTGTAGAACGTTCTTTACCCGCTGACCAGTAGTTTTTACGCCTGAGCCGCCACTAAAAGCACGACGGCCTGCGCTTCAATCGCCTCTTGTCGACCTAAATAACCCAATTTTTCATTGGTTTTGCCTTTGACGTTGATGGCGCTCACGGGCAAGCCTAAATCAGCGCTTAAATTGGCCTTAATGGCCGCCATATGCGGCGCCAACTTAGGCTGCTGGGCAATAATAGTGCTGTCCACGTTCACCAAGGTCCAGCCAGCGGCCTGAACGGCGGCATAGGCTTCACGCAACAACACGCGGCTATCAGCATCTTTAAAATCGGCACTGGTGTCGGGAAAGTGATGGCCAATATCGCCCATCCCCGCCGCGCCTAAAATAGCGTCGGTGATCGCATGCAGCAATGCGTCGGCATCAGAATGGCCTAATAGGCCCTTATCAAAAGGGATTTCAACCCCGCCTAAAATTAATGGGCGACCTGCCACCAATTGGTGCACGTCATAGCCTTGGCCTACGCGAATCGTCATGCTCTTCCTTTTTCTTCCATCCGTCTGGCGCTGAGTACCGCTTCAGCCAATAGACGGTCTTGTTGTAATGTGAGTTTAAAATTACTGGCTTCACCCAAGACCAGCTTGGGTTGAAGGCCTAAGGCTTCAATGGCGGACGCTTCATCCGTCACCTGATTCAGATCGCCTAAGGCTAAGGCATCGGCCAATAGCCGTGCCCGAAACATTTGTGGCGTTTGCGCCTGCCATAGCCCCGCTCTATCGACGGTGGCTGCCACATCACCTTCAGCATTGGCGCGCTTAAGCGTGTCCGCTACCGGCAGCGCCAGCAGCCCGCCAATGGTATGGCCGTGTAAATGGCCTATCAATCCAGACAAGGCCGTGGCGCTCAAGCAGCAACGCGCCGCATCGTGTACCAACACCCAGTCTTGATCCTGTACCGCTCCTAATGCCAATAGCTCAGCCAAGCCCTGCTGAACGGTTTGAGCGCGGCTAACGCCGCCACAGCGCAACACCGTCAATTTCTCCTGCGGCCAGTCATACTGATCAAAATAAGGATCATCCGGCGCAATCACCACCACCACCTGGTCAATCTTGGCTTCCGCCTGTAACACCGCCAAGGTATGGTGCAGCACGGTCTGGCCTAAGAGCTGGCTGTACTGCTTGGGCAAACCAGCACCAAACCGCGCCCCAACGCCTGCCGCAGGTATTAAGGCAACGTGACGCGGGCTCATTCAGGCTGCGCCGCTTGGCGATACAGGCTGGCCCCACCGACAGCCTTATCCAGGGCTTGGACATAGGCTTCATGAGCGGCCAGCTCTTCAGCATCGGCCAAGATCACGTTTAAATGGCTCGGTCGCACAATGGTTTGAACCAAATCAGCATCGTGACCGCTGGATTCTTGATCACCCATGTCTAAACCATACTGCCCCCGCGTCATGCCAATGTACACGCCGGCCAACAGCTCACAGTCAATCAAGGCGCCGTGCAAAATACGGTTGCTGCGGTCCACCTCAAAACGGTCACACAAAGCATCCAGCGTCGCCTTTTTACCTGGGAACATGGTTTTGGCCATTTTCAGGGTATCGATGACTTTAGCGGTAAAATCCCCTACCATCGGCATGCCAACGCGGGCAAACTCGCTGTTTAAAAAACCCACGTCAAACGGTGCGTTGTGGATGATCAGTTCGCTGTCGGCTAAAAAATCAATGATTTGCTGACCAACGTCTTTAAAAATGGGTTTACCCACTACGTCTTTATCATAAATCCCGTGAATATTCGATGCCTCAGCAGGAATGTCGCGTTCTGGATTGACGTACAAATGTAAATAACGCCCTGTCAGCTGGCGGTCGATCATCTCAACCCCGGCAAACTCCACCAACCGGTCCCCATTTCTGGCGCTTAGGCCCGTGGTTTCGGTATCCAAAATTATTTGTCGCGTCATGGCTCTTATCTATCCTAGATGAATTCAACCTAAATGATACTTGAGCGAGGCCTTTATGAACACCTTTATGGCCACTTACAACAGGCTTTTAGCCTAATTATTCGGTTTATCTACTTGCCAGATAAAACAATAACGCTTAATGTTGAGGTATCAGGCTATTGTCATCATCATAACCGTCTAAAGGAGACCCAATATGACCCAAAAAATCAGCTTCACCCTGCCCGCGACCGACGACGTCCAGTTCAACAGCGATGAGCACCTTCCTTTAGTGGTTTATTTTTATCCCAAAGACAGCACTCCAGGCTGCACCACCGAAGCCAACGATTTTAAAGATCACCTCCCTGAATTTACCGAACTTGGCTACACCGTTGTCGGCATCTCCCGCGACAGCCTTAAGTCGCATGAAAACTTCAAAGCCAAGCAAGGCCTCAATTTCGCTCTGCTCTCAGATGCCGACGAAACCGTCTGTAACCTGTTTGATGTCATCAAAATGAAAAACATGTATGGTAAACAAGTCAGAGGCATCGAACGATCCACCTTTATCCTCAACTCAGAAGGAGTCATCAGCAAAGAATGGCGCAAAGTACGCGTTCCTGACCATGTCGCAGAAGTATTGGCCTTTCTTAAGTCGGAGGCCGACAAGTAACACGCCTTATCCTGTATGAACCGTTGGTGCTGCTGTTTTCGATTATTCACTCAAAGTAAGGATATTCATAATGGTCAACTCCCCTCGTAATACTGCTAAAAGACGCCTATTCGTGCTCGACACCAATGTGTTGCTGCACGACCCCAATAGTCTGTTTCGTTTTGAAGAGCACGACGTCTACATCCCCCTCACCACCCTAGAGGAAATGGACGCCCACAAAAAAGGGCTCAGTGAAGTCGCCCGTAACGCCCGTCAAGCCAGCCGTATCCTCGATGACCTCATCAGCAGCAACAACGACGCCATCAGCACCGGTATTCCCCTCAATGGGACCGGCCATAAAGAAGCCACCGGCAAACTCATTTTACAAACCTCTATTGAGGCCGAGCCGCTGCCTGAAGGCCTGCCGCTGGCCGGCGGCGACAACAAAATCCTCAGCGTTATGCTGTCGCTTGAGAAGAAGGTCAAAAACACCTATATTGCGCTGGTTTCTAAAGACATCAATATGCGTATTAAGGCCAAAGCCTTAGGCTTGGCCGCCGAAGACTATCGCAACGATAAAATCATTGACGACAGCGACATGCTGTACACCGGCCACCGTGAACTCGACAACAGCTTTTGGCTACGCAACGGCGCCGACTTAAGCTCTTGGCAAGAAAACGGCACGGTCTTCTATAAAGTTAAAGGCAAAGACGTACGTGAATTCACCATCAACGAGCTCTTATGGAGTGACGAAGGTGAATCACCGTTTTACGTTCAGGTCATCGACATCCAAGGCGATGTGGCCACCTTACAAACCATCAAAGACTACAGTTCTAACAAACACTCCGTGTGGGGCATTAACGCTCGCAACACCGAACAGAACTACGCCTTAAACCTATTGATGAACCCCAACCTCGACCTCGTCACCATTTTGGGCCAGGCCGGCACCGGCAAAACCTTGCTGACCCTAGCCGCCGCCTTAAGCTTAACCTTTGATTATAAACAATATGACGAAATTATTGTCACTCGAGCAACCATCCCCGTTGGCGACGACATTGGCTTCTTACCCGGTACAGAAGAAGAGAAAATGAACCCTTGGATGGGTGGTCTGGAAGACAACCTTGAGGTACTGGGCAAAGGCGAAGACGACTCAGGCGACTGGGCCAAGGCCGCCACTCAAGACATGATGCGCACCCGCATTAAAATCAAGTCGATGAATTTTATGCGTGGGCGCACCTTCCACAATAAGTTCGTGATCATCGACGAGGCACAAAACCTCACCCAAAAGCAAATGAAAACCTTGATCACCCGTGCCGGCGCCGGCACCAAAGTGGTGTGCATGGGCAATCTGGCTCAAATCGACTCGCCCTATCTGACCGAAGGCAGTAACGGCCTCACCTACGCCGTCGATCGTTTTAAGGGCTGGGCCCATTCCGGCCACATCACCCTACGCCGCGGCGAGCGTTCGCGCCTAGCCGATCACGCCATCGAAATTTTATAAGCCCCTAGCCCATGCCGCCTAGTGCGGCATGGGCTTTTTTAAGGTTGCTTTTATGGGTTAAAACAGGCAAACTTTGGGCGCTAACAAAGCAGTACAGCCTCAAACTGTCGGCTGTGCCCCGTTTTAAAGATGGACAGTAACCGCATGTGCTTCATGCGTCGTTTTCTCGGAGAAAAAAGCATGTCAGAAATCATTGGCGACGGTGCCATTAGCCGCACCTCACTCTATGGCTCTTCTATTGAAAATACCTATTCAGGTGTTTTGTCTTTCATGCGTCGTAATTACAGCAAAGATTTAAGCGGCAGCGACATTGTCGTGTCTGGTGTTCCACTAGACCTAGCCACTACTTTTCGCTCCGGCGCCCGTCAAGGGCCCGCCGCCATCCGTGCCGCCAGCGTACAGCTAGCCGAACTCAAACCTTTTCCCTGGGGCTTTGATCCTTTTGACGATTTGGCCGTGATTGATTATGGTGACTGCTGGTTTGACGCCCACAATCCGCTGACGATTAAAGACAGCATCATCAATCATGCCCGCCACATTTTAAACAACAGCAACGCCAAGATGTTGACCTTTGGCGGCGACCATTACGTTACCTATCCGCTCTTGATCGCACACGCTGAAAAATACGGCAAACCATTGTCGCTGCTGCATTTTGATGCCCATTGCGACACTTGGCCAGACGACAATCCCGATTCATTGAACCATGGGACGATGTTCTATAAGGCCGTTAAAGATGGCTTAATCGACCCCACCACATCGGCCCAAGTAGGCATCCGCACCTGGAACGATGACTTCATGAACATGAACATGCTATTCGCCCCGTGGGTACATGAAAACGGCGTCAAAGAAACCATTAGCCGCATCAAAGACATCATTGGCAATAATCCTGTCTACTTGACCTTCGACATCGACTGCCTCGACCCAGCCTTTGCTCCGGGCACCGGCACCCCCGTTCCTGGTGGTTTAACCACGGCTCAAGCCTTAAGCATTTTGCGTGGTCTAGAGTCGTTAAACATCGTCGGCATGGACGTGGTTGAAGTGGCTCCTAGCTACGACCAAAGCGAAATCACCGCTCTAGCCGCAGCCCACATCGCCGCCGACATGCTGTGCTTGATGCGCAACAAAAAGGTCAACGGCACCTTTTAACGTGGCTTAACGCCAAACATGCGGTTTGGGCCTCGACGTCCAAACCGCCTTATCATCATAAAATCAACAAAAACACGAGGAAAACAACATGGCTTCCGTTTCACTGAATGGTTTAGACACCCCCGTCAGCAATATTTTCTGCATCGGCCGCAACTATGTCGCCCACGCTAAAGAGCTCAACAATGACGTGCCAACTGAGCCCATGGTGTTTTTAAAGCCCACCTCGGCCTTACTGCACCCCACTAGCCCTGTAATTTTACCCAGCTATTCTCAGAGCATTCATTACGAATGTGAGCTGGTGATTCTGATTAAAGAAGACGCCCACAACGTCAGTGAAGCAGAGGCCTTAAACTACGTAGCCGGCTACAGTATTGGCCTAGATTTAACCGCACGCGATCTGCAAGACAAAGCCAAAAGCCAAGGCCACCCCTGGACCCAATGTAAAGGCTTTCGTGGCGCAGCCTGCATCACCCATTTCGTTTCCAGCCAGATTGTTGACGATCCCAGCGGCCTGACCTTCGATCTGAAAATTAACGGCCAAACCCGCCAAAGCGGCAACACCGATTTAATGATCTTTTCCGTCCAAAAAATCATCAGCCATCTGTCACAATACTACGGTTTACAAAAAGGCGACCTCATTTACACCGGCACGCCCGCAGGCGTTGGCGAAGTCCACCCTGGCGACATCATGAGCCTAGACTTACATGGCCACATCCAGGCCGAGTTCAAAGTAGCGGCTTAAGCGGCCTCTGTGAATGTAAAAAAAGCTGCCTTGATGGCAGCTTTTTAAATGATGGGACTATTGGTAAGAAAAGGTGATCTGGGCCATACCCTTGATGTTGCCCGGAATGATTTTCGCCCCTGGCTTCTTGGCATAATCGACAAAGAAGCGCTGTCTAACCTGCTCATTCTTGCTGGTCGTTACCTTGCCCGAGCCAAATTTAAACTGATAGTTTCTACCCTCATCAAACATCAACGCATCACTGGTAGCAGGGCCTAGTTTCAAATAGCGGGTTTCTTCCGCCTTTCTAATTTTAAACGCCACGCCAGAATCTTGTTCACCCTGACTGGTTTGCACATAGGTGTTTAAATAATCCTTCTCTATTGGCTCTTTTAAATCCGTCAAGACAGCACGTACGCTAATCCCCTGCTCACAGGTCAACTCCACCGCATCATTACGCGTATATTCCCCAGTGATGACCTGTTGTCGTTCAAGGTCGGACTTAGAAACTGCCTTTAAATCAATGTTCATCTGATTATTATTAATCTTACAGGTCTTAAGCGCACCCACCTGGATTTTTAATTCAATCACCACTGGCTCTGTGTCATACACCGTTTCATAAGAACTCCAAATCCACGGCTTATTTAAGGCGCGTACTTCAAAATAAGCGCCTCGTAACTCAATGGTGATCGTCTCACCAGGCTTGAGATTACCCAATGCCGAACCGCCATACTTAACCAGGCCAGTAATGCGCAAGCTCAACCCCAAGTCAGACATCCAGCCATAGGTTAATCCTTGGTGGGTCACCGTATTACGCGTGCCTTGAAACGGGTAGGTCTGGAACGAACGCGCACTGCCGTTTTGAACCAGCTTCGTCCAGTTATTGCCGTTATTGGGATCCGTAAACTCAATCTTCACCCCAAAGCCCTTGCCGGTGTCAATGTAGTCACCGTTGGTCTTTAAAGAGCCAATGTTTAGCTGCCCATTCATATACCCCGTTGCAAAGCCTCTCCCACAGCGATTCTCGCCTAAATAAAAAATACTGGGCACTTTAGGAAAAGCGAAATAGGCATTTTCAAACGTGGTATTCACAGAATCTCGTGGCCCATCAAGGGTAAATTTTAAATTCTTATCACTCAATCTAGGCGCATCTTGCCGACACAGTTGTACGGCGGCCTGAGCCTGAAGGCTGATTAAAACAGCCGCGAAAAACAAGGCCTTCTGTAGCCACTTATTCATGTTCATCCTTTAGCATGGGTTCAGCTAACCGTTTACAGCTCAAGGTTTGCTGCTCATAAAATTCGCTGCTGGCCACTTCTTGTAACTGATAGTCGGCAACGCACTGTTGATCAGCATCCTTACCCCAACGTACGCTAAAACGTCCTTGATTCGGAATACCCTTCAAGAACACGCGTCCACCTTGGCTGACAAAACCAATGCTGTTATTGTGCTCATCCAAAACATCTGCGCCCATAGGCAAGGCCTTACCCTCTTCGTCTTTAACCAAGAAAAACACGGCACGGCCAGTTTCTGTTGCAAACGTCACTAACGACACGGTATTGGCCCGAGGCACAATTTGCTTAGCCGTTTGCTTCAGGCTAACGTCAAAAGACGTGTTTTCTGGGTTCAAGCTGATTTCATTGAATTCATACGGCGTCACATACGGCACCACGGCCGCACCAAAACGGTTCAAACGCGTTCCAGTGGCATTTCGAACGCCGGCACCTTCTGCGCCCTTAGCATAGACAACGGCAAACGACTCGCCTAAGCTCTCAGCCAATGAGAGGCCGTGGCGGTGCAACACCACTGCTCCAGAAGCACCAACGGAGGCTTGCTTGCTGGTCTTGTCATAGCTTGCTGACGCACTCAGGCTACCTTGGCCGGTTCGGTAGTCCGTCGCCACCGACGTATTGTAATCACCTTGGCTACGGTTAAGGTTGGCACTGTAATGCCATTTACTGGCTTCATCCAAGCTGCCAGAAAGCGCCAGCTGTGTATAGCTGCTGTTTTCGCTACTACGGTTGTGGCTGAGGCTAACGTACTGTGGCCGCGTCATGACTTCAAACGGTAAAGAAAGCGTTAACATCAAGCGATTTTGGCTTTTGCCACTTTGAGCATCTTCAGCCTTTTGATATGAAAGGTTGTAATTTAATCGCTTGTAGCGATTACTGTAACCCAACTGTAATTCTTTATTATGGCCACTGTGGCCCCAATTATCATGAATGCTGCCGCTTAAATAAAATGCACCATAAGCTTCGCTTAAGCTTTGGCTAATGGATAACTGCACCTGATTTTTTTTACGGCCCCACGCCAAAGATTCGCCTAATAGCCCATTCTCTTGATCCGTAATAAACTCATTCAGCTGATGATAACCTTCACGGCTATAGCGATAGCCTGTGACGTACACGTCTGTACCAGTGGTTTGAATGTATTTATTGTAATTGATTTTAAAATGGTGCCCAGTTGCACGCTGGCCCTGCTCTAGATTCGCTCGGGTTTGGGTCGCATCCAAAGCAAAAGCGCCAATCGGCGTGTTGATGGCTGCGCCAAGCATCATGGCATGATAATCAGGATAAAGCTGAACCGCGGCATTGGCGGTCAGGTAATTGGTTAAACCATATTGTAGGCTACCCTGCCACATTAAATCCTGGCCCACACCATCCGCTCGATGCACCTTACCAGCAGACAAGCTATAGTAAGCAAAGCCTGGCCGAATCAACTGAGCCACGCTGGAAAAGGGAACGGTGTACTTTACTTCACGACCGTCGGTTTCGGTCACGGTCACCTGAAGGTCGCCACCATAACCTAAAGGAAATAAATCACGAATAGCAAACTCGCCAGGTGGCACGGTCCCTTCATAAATGATGCGGTCTTGCTGTCGAACGGTCACTTTCGCATTACTCAAAGCCACACCACGAACGACCGGTGCATAGCCACGCCAACGCGCAGGCAGCATACGATCATCGGTTCTAAACTCCACCCCGCGAATCTTCATGCCTTCCATAAACTGGCCATAGCTATAAAAATCACCCACCTTCATCTGACTGCGTAAAGCCGCCCATTCAGTTTGTAGGTAAAAACTATTGTTTTGATACTCGCCGTCACTATACGCTGGCTTATTGTAATAACCGCTGTGACGTAATGCCCAGCTGCCGATGTGAATGCCTGCCCGCACGCCAATGGACTGATCATTACGGCTGGCTTCGCCATCATTTTTACGCCAATAGCTATTGGCGTTGTAGTCAACATAGGCGGCAAAGTCGCCTTTATCCCATAATTGTGGTGGGACATATTGATCAGGATAATCGCTGAGCAGCGCCTGAGGCACATTGATGGTCAACTTTAAAGTTGACATTTTAAATGCGTAAGATAGGCCCGGAATCAACTCAGACAGAGGCCCACAATACATCGGCTCGACCTGACTCCAAACCGAGCGATTCAACACCTTATCATCTAGCTGTAATAGATGAAGCAGCTCTTTCGTCACGCACAAATCGGTTTGGTCAGAATCATCTCGCAGCTTAAACTGCACCAGAGTATTCTGGCGCCAACGCTGATTGACAAAGACATCCACCAAATACTTACCCGGCGGCACCACATCACCCGTAGCAAATTTAGAAATATCCACCATAGGATAAACGCTAGACAGTCTTAATAACTGTG
>JAGNTR010000005.1 GCA_017987415.1 Neisseriaceae bacterium | reverse complement strand
GCTGCTCAGGAAACTCAAAGCTAAACACACGCTCATTAAGGGTTTTGTCGCTGCGCCCACCCACCATGTGGCGAATGTGGATTTTAGCCATTTCTTCATCGGTTAAATCAATGGCGCCAAAATCATTAGCGGCCAAATCGGCCATGATCTTAGCAATGTCTTGACGGCCCGAGGTTTGAATGCCGACAAAAATATGCGCTTCTTCAGCGGTGCCGAAGCGATAGTTAAACTCAGTAACGCTGCGCTGACCGATCACCTGACAGAAACGCTTAAAACTGCCCGGTGTTTCCGGAATGGTCACGGCCAAAATGGCCTCACGCCGCTCGCTTAACTCGGTGCGCTCAGACACGTGACCAAGGCGATCAAAGTTCATGTTTGCCCCGGTACAAATCGCCACCAAGGTTTGCTCTTGGGCGCCTTCACGCTCGATATAGGCCTTTAGGCCAGCCAAGGCTAAGGCACCGGCAGGCTCGGTGATGCTGCGGGTGTCTTCAAAAATGTCTTTAATCGCCGAACACATGGCGTCGGTGTCGACCATGATGATCTCATCCAGCAGATCGCGACACATTTTAAAGGTTTCTTCGCCCATTTGCTTCACGGCCACGCCATCGGCAAACAGACCCACTTCTGAGAGGCTCACCAGACGGTCTTCTTTAATCGACAAATACATGCCGCAAGAATCGACCGGTTCCACGCCGATCACCTTAATGTCAGGGCGCACGTTTTTAATGTAGGCCGCAACGCCGGCCGCAATACCGCCGCCGCCGATGGGCACAAAAATGGCGTCAATTTTTTTATGGTGTTGACGAACAATCTCCATCCCCACCGTGCCTTGGCCCGCAATCACGTCGGGATCGTCAAACGGCGGAATGTATACCTTGCCTGCCGTGGCCACTAAACTCATGGCGTGCTCGTAGGCATCGGAGAAGGAATTGCCGTGCAACACGACTTTGGCGCCATGCCCCTGAACTGCATCAATCTTAATCTGTGGCGTGGTCGCCGGCATCACCACCACGGCCTCACAACCCAATACTTTAGCCGACAAGGCCACGCCTTGAGCGTGGTTGCCCGCACTGGCGGTAATCACGCCTTTGGCCAGCTCAGCGTCGCTTAAATTGGCCATCTTATTGTAGGCACCGCGAATTTTAAATGAAAATACCGGTTGCAAGTCTTCACGCTTCAAGAAAATGTTATTATTCAGGCGTCTGCTGAGATTATGACCCCGATCCAGTGGGGTTTCTGTTGCCACATCGTATACCGATGCGGTCAATATTTTTTTCAAATAGTGCTGATGGGTATTAGTCATAGAGTTTCCGCTGTTTATTTCTAGTGTTTTTATTGAATTTTTAACGTACCATACTGTCAGTCATACGAGACCCTGCAAAGCAGGCCATAAGCCATGCACATGATTGCGACCCATAAATCATGTGCCCGTGTTCAATCAATTAAAAAAGAGCTGTTCAAAATGAAAAAACACCTGCTCATGCTGGCCTTAAGCGCTACTTTTGGCTTAAGCCCCTTGTCCCATGCAAAAACTGCTTTCGTGCCGCCCGTTCCTGAGATAGCGGGCACGGCCTTCTTGATTGAAGATGTCCAAAGTGGACAGATCTTAGGACAGAAAAACTTGGATGAGCGCATTGAACCCGCCTCATTAACCAAGCTCATGACGGCCTACTTAACCTTTAAAGCCCTAAACCAAAAATCTTTATCCATGGACCAAGAGCTATACGCATCTGAAGTCGCTTGGAAAACCGAAGGTTCGAGAATGTTCTTGGACCCAAAAGTGCCCGTGACCGTGTCTGATCTCATCAAGGGTATGATTGTTCAATCGGGTAATGATGCTTGTGTGACGCTTGCCGAAGCCATCGCGGGTAGCGAGGCTGGTTTCGCTGTAATGATGAACGAACAAGCACGCCAATTAGGCATGAACAACACCAACTTCGAAAACAGTACTGGATTACCAGGGGAACAACATTACACAACTGTGCGTGATTTGGCTACCCTATCCAGCGCAATCATGACTGATTTTCCTGAGCACTATAAACTGTACTCCATTAAAGACTTCACCTACAACAATATTAAACAGTTAAACCGAAATTTATTGTTATACCGTGATGCCAGCGTAGATGGCTTGAAAACCGGCCACACCGACAGCGCCGGCTACAATCTGATTGCCTCCAGCAACCGCAACGGCCGCCGTGTGCTGTCGGTGGTGGTGGGCACGGCAAGTTCAGAAGCCCGCGCCAATGAAAGCAGCAAGCTGTTAAACTGGGCGCTACAAGCGTTTGAAACCCCTAAAATTTACGATGCCAAAACGCCTATTTCCAAAATCCGCGTGTATAAAGGCGCCAGTAATGAGGTCGAAGTCGGCTTTGACAAAGCGGTTTACGTCACCGTAGCACGTGGTCAAACTGGCGACATCAAGCCCACGCTGGAAACCATTCAGCCTTTGGTTGGCCCAATCAAGGCCGGCCAAAAGGTAGGCACCTTAAAAATCATGGTCGGCGATGAAGTGGTTGCCACCAAAGACGTAGTGGCTTTAAAAGAAGTCGCTGAAGCGGGCTTTTTTGGCCGCCTATGGGACACCATTTTATTATGGTTTAAATAAACCCTAACGCCTTTACCCATCACCCCGAAGCTTATTCGGGGTTTTTTTATGGTCATTAACTGCCAATGCATACGCCGCCCACTGCGCTTTAACCTAAAATTGCCGCAAACCCGTGTCCTTACTGGCCTTAGAGCAATTACCCTACTATAATGAGGCCATCGTCTTTTGAGCGTTTCGTTTGCCATGTCTTTAATTGATTACTACGCCCCTCGCTTTCAATACCGAGAAACCCATCGCATTCATATTTACGCGCCCGAAGCCAAGATCATGAACGCCATTTTGACCCATCAAGCGATCAATGACCCCTTAGTACGTAACATGCTGTCGCTGCGTACGCTGCCTAGCCGCCTGTGGCAAAAAATCAGCCTTGGTACGGCAGAAACCTCATCTTTTGGCATCGACAGCTTTACTGTCTTAGGGCAAGACCACCACAAAGAACTGGCCTTCGGCCTCATCGGCCGTTTTTGGCGTCCTGGCTTTGGCCTCATACGCCCAGGCACCGCCGCAGCTTTCCATGCCTTTGAACAAAAAGGCGTAGCCAAGCTGGTGATGAGCTATCGTCTAGAGTGTGTGGATCCCGTCAAGCAAGAGATCTGCTTGACCACCCAAACCCGCATTTTTTGTCCGGATTTGGGCAGTCAATTTTGGTGTGGCTTCTATTGGCTGTCGATACGCCTAGGCAGCGGCATCATTCGTCGCCGCCTGCTGCGCAACATCAAACGCCAAGTAGAAGCATGCTAGCCAATAAAAAGCCCCCTTATGGCCTTGACCATAAGGGGGCTTAATTCTGTGCCAGCTTAACCCTCAACCACCTCGGCGCTGGCCTGCTGCATGGCCCACATCTGGGCATAGCGCCCGTCTAAGCGTAAGAGCTCATGATGAGTCCCCTGTTCAATCACTTTGCCGCCGTCCATCACCATGATTTGGTCGGCATCGACAATAGTCGACAGCCTATGAGCAATGATCAACGTGGTTCTGTCTTTAGCGACCTGCACCAACTCTTCTTGAATCGCCCGTTCGGTACGGGTATCGAGGGCGCTGGTGGCTTCATCCAAAATCAAAATCGGTGGATTCTTCAATAAGGTTCGGGCAATCGCCACCCGCTGTTTTTCACCGCCAGACAATTTCAGCCCACGCTCGCCCACTTCGGTTTCGTAGCCATCGGGGAGGCTCATGATGAAGTCGTGAATGCTGGCGGCCTTGGCCACTTCTTCAATTTGTGCATCAGTGGCGCCTGGCTGACCATAGGCAATATTGTATTTAATGGTGTCGTTAAACAACACCGTGTCCTGTGGCACAATACCGATGTGCTGGCGTAGACTGCTTTGGGTGATCGCGCGAATGTCGGTACCATTAATCAACACGGCGCCGCCGGTGACGTCATAAAAGCGGAATAACAACCGCGACAACGTCGACTTACCCGCACCTGACGAACCCACCACAGCCAAAGTTTTACCCGCCTCAATAGTGAAATTTACGTCGTAGAGAATTTGTCGATTGGCCTCATAACCAAAGTCCACGTGGCGAAATTCTATGGTCGCCTGCTGCGTGCTTAAGGTGTGTGCCTCTGGTGCATCAGAGACCTCCTGACCTTCTTTAAAGAGCGAAAACATGCGCTCCATATCGGCGAGAGAATGCTTGATTTCACGATAAACAAAGCCTAGGAAATTAAGCGGAGCATACAGCTGAGTCAAATAGGCCGACACCAACACCACGTCGCCAACGCTCATGGTGCCCTTCACCACTCCTTCAGCCGACAGCCATAAAAGCAGCGTGATGCCGCTGGCGATGATGATGCCTTGGCCGGCATTTAAAAAATTCAGCGACACCTGATTGCGTACCGCAGAGCGCAGCCATTTATTCATATTGGCGTCGTAGCGCTTTTCTTCATAGCGCTCGTTGCTGAAATACTTCACCGTTTCGTAGTTGAGCATGGCGTCAACCGCTTTGGTGTTGGCTTTACTGTCGAGTTCGTTCATCTGGCGGCGATAGGCCATGCGTTTTTCGGTCACAAACAGAGTAAAGGCAATGTAGGCGCCAATGGTGCTCATCGTCACCAAGGCAAACCATAAATCATAGCGCCACAACAGCACCGCCGCCACCATCACCAGCTCTAAAAGCGTGGGTAAGATATTGAAAATGGTGAAGTTCAGCAAAAAGCCGATGCCCTTCGTGCCCCGCTCGATATCGCGGGTCACGCCACCTGTTTGGCGCTTGAGATGAAAACGCATCGACAGGGTGAAAATATGCTGGAACACCTGTGTCGCAACTTCCTTGATCGACCCATTGGTCACTCGCGCAAACAGCGCATCACGCAGTTCGGCAAAGATGCTGCTGCTCAAACGCGCCACGCCATAACCAATCAAAGCGCCGATCGGCAACACCAAGGCAACGTTAGGCACGCTTAATTGATCGACAATGTCTTTTAAATACAAAGGTAAGGTGACACCGGCCACTTTGGCCGCCACCAAACAAAAAATGGCCAAACTGACGCGCCATTTAAACTGCCACACAAACGGCAGGAGGGACTTGATCGTGGCCCACTCGCCGCCCTTGCCTGTAGGCACTAAAATCTTATTTTTAGGTTGACTCATATTATTGTAAGGTAATCTCTGCTTTTAAATGAAACAAGGGGATGTCGACCTTGAAAAAAGACCCATCGCTGAGCTCAAACTCATAATGCCCTTCCATCGATGCCCAGGGCGTGGTTACGGTGGCACCGCTGGTGTATTCAAACTCATCGCCAGGCAATAAGAGCGGCTCTTCACCCACCACACCGGGGCCAGACACTTCCTGTACCTCGCCCTTAGCATTGGTGATTAACCAGTAGCGGCGGCGCAAAATAGCAGGCTCTTCGCCCTCGTTGCGAATGGTGATGCGGTAGCTAAACGCATACACGTCGTTCATGATGTTGCTGCGGCTAGGTAAATACTCTGGCTCTGCCTCCACCACAATATCAGGTTCATCTTCAAACATAACGGCTCCCTAAGGTTAAAACCACTGCAACACACCCAAAATCACAATGCACGGAATAGCGGCCAAGATGTCGTCTAGCATGATGCCGAAACCGCCGTGCACCTTGTCGTTAAAATGGCTAATGGGCCAAGGCTTTAAAGCATCAAACAAGCGAAATAAGATAAAGGCCAACAGCCACCAGCCAAAGCTAAACGGTACGGTACACAAGATCAACAGCATGGCCACAATCTCGTCCCAGACGATGCCGCCATAGTCGCTCACACCCACTTTATCTTCCGCATGCTGACAAATATAGATGCCGATGAGAAAGAGCGGCCAGCACAAAATCGACAGCGCCAACGGCGACATACCTAAGCTGAACAACACGTAGGCAATGACTAAAGCCGGCAAGGTACCAAAAGTACCGGGCGCAAACGGTGCTAAACCGGCACCAAAACCAAAGGCCGTCATGCAAAAATAATCTTCTTTCAGCCATTTAAACGTAGGCGTCACGGGGGTTTTTGTCGTCATGAGAAATGATCAAATCCATATTGGTTAAGTAAAATAGGCTCACCTTGCTGATTCACCAATTGTAAGCCTTTTTCGGCGGTGATGGTGCCGACTTGGGTGATCGGTACGTTCACCTGCTTGCTGATTTCCAATAACGCCACGCGGCAGGCCGTGGGCGCAGTAAACAGCAATTCATAATCATCACCACCGGCTAAGGCATAGGCGTAATGCTTGGATAAGCCACGTATGTAATCATGGGTTGGGACCGCATCAGCATTGATGCGCGCGCCAACGCCTGAGGCGCTTAAAATATGCTGTAAATCCTGGGCTAAACCATCGGACACGTCTTGGGCTGCATGGGCATACGGCAGTAACGCTCGCCCTAAGGCCACCCTAGCGGTAGGCCGATTGCGGGCCCGCTCAAACAAGGTAAACACCTCATCGGGCAAGGCTTCATTCCCAAAATGATGGTGTAAAGCGCAGGCAGCCAAACCCAGCTGGCCGGACACCCAGACGTCATCTCCGGCTTTGGCGTGGCTACGGCGTAGGCTTTGGCCTTTAGGCGTTTGGCCGATGATGGTCACGTTGAGGGTCAGCGGCCCCTTGGTGGTGTCGCCTCCAATCAACTGTACGCCATGCTCGTTGGCCAAGGCAAACAGCTGATCGCAAAAAGCCTGCAGCCAATCGGCGTTTAGCTCCGGCAACGCCACGCTCAACACTACCCAGCGTGGCTTCGCGCCCATTGCCGCCATGTCAGACAGATTCACCGCCAGTGCTTTATGTGCCAAATCTGCCGGATCGACCCCAGCAAAAAAATGCCGGTTCTCCACCAGCATGTCGGCACTGATGTGTAAATCGTAGGCAGGATTAGGCCGTAAAATGGCGGCGTCATCGCCAATAGACAAAATCAGCTCAGAATCTTTCTGAGCTTGATTGAGGTAACGACGAATAAAATCAAATTCGTTCATATGCGTTCTTTAAAGATTAAAACATTTCGCCTACTTTAACCCCGCCCGCCACGTCTTTAGGCGTGGCCAAAGCGGCAACTAGGGCTTGCGCAGCGGCAAATTCAGGCGTGGCCATAGTGGCGGCAAAATCACTGGCCTGCCCTTGGCCAGCCATATAGGCCCAGCGTTCGGCGAGATGGGCGTTATCAGGCGCACTAAAGTCCAGCAACAGCTCATCCACCAAATCAGGGCGGTTACACACCAGCACAATATCACAGCCAGCCGCAAAGGATACTTGAGCACGCTGGCTGATGTTGCCTTCACTCACGGCACCTTCCATGGTCAAATCATCAGAGAAAATAACCCCATCAAAGCCCAAATCTTGGCGCAAAATCTTTTGCAACCATGTTTTAGAAAAGCCTGCTGGCTTCTCACATACGGCGGGATACACCACATGGGCGGGCATTACCGCCGCCATGCCAGCGCCGCTTAAGCGCTGAAATGGCACCATGTCTTGCGCCATTAGGTCGGCAAATGAGCGTTCGTCTTCGGGCAATACATAGTGGCTGTCGCCGCCCACAAAGCCATGCCCTGGGAAATGCTTACCGCAGCTACGCATGCCGCCTTGGTTAAGGCCTGCCTGCAAGGCCAAAGCCAGTTCAGTGACCACTTCGGCATCGGCATGAAAACTACGGTTGCCGATGACTTGGTTGTTGCCCCAGCCTAAATCCAACACTGGGGTAAACGATAGATCAACGCCACAGGCACGCAATTCAGTCGCTAAAACCCAACCCACCGTGGTGGCCGTGGCTTTGGCAGCCTCTGGCCCTTCTTCGTCCCACATTTGCCCGAGGACATTCATCGCGGGCAAGCGCGTAAAGCCGTCAATGAAGCGCTGAACGCGGCCGCCCTCATGATCGACGGCAATCACCAAGGCTGGTGTGCGTAGAGCGTGAATGTCTGCCGTTAAAGCGCGTAGCTGCGCCACTGACTCAAAGTTGCGTCGAAACAAAATCACGCCGCCGATATTCGGGTTCAACAAACGCTGTTTTTCTTCGTTGCTTAGGGTAAAGCCTGCCACGTCGGCCATGATTGGACCGCGGGCAATGTGTGCTTGCGTCATAGTACAAAAACCTTAAATATTAAATAAATGAGGCAGCACCAAGGCTGCCTATGTCTCTGGAATTATTTGGTGCGTAGCGGTAAGAACAAAGTGCTTGGGCCACGACGAATGAAGACTGGAATAGGGTTATCACCCGCTTCGACGGCGGCGCGTACCTGCTGCTCGGTGTCGACTTCAGTCGTACCTAGCTGCAAGATGATGTCACCCTCCATGAGGCCTGCGGCCTTAGCCCAGCCTTGTACGTTGGTGACGATCACACCGGTGGCCGTACCGATACGCTGTTTTTGCTCAGTGGTTAGCGTCGACAGCGTCAAGCCTATATTCTCCAGCACAAACGGCACGCTGGTCTGGGCTTTAGCATCAGGGCTAGGGGCTGCATGGGCGCCGCCTGCTGAAGCACTGTCTGACAGCAATACCGTGGTTTCAACCGATTTACCGCCGCGCCAAATGGTCAGCTTGATTTTTTGACCCGGTGGGATCATGCCCACCATCACCGGTAAATCGCTAGACGATTCGATTTTACGCTCGTTCACGCCCAAAATAATGTCGCCCACCTTCAGCTTAGCCACCGCAGCGGCGCTGTCGGGTAAAACTTTGGCCACCAAAGCGCCGCGAGGCTTATCCAAACCAAACGACTTGGCTAAATCATAAGACACTTCTTGCACCATAATGCCTAGCTGACCACGATGTACCTTACCCGTGGTTTTAATTTGTTCGGCTACGTTCATGGCAATGTCGATCGGAATCGCAAACGAGATGCCCATAAAGCCACCTGAGCGGCTGTAAATCTGCGAGTTAATGCCGATGACCTGACCCTTCAAGTTAAATAAAGGGCCGCCCGAATTACCTGGGTTAATCGCCACGTCGGTCTGAATAAATGGCGTGTAGTTTTCATTCGGCAGACTACGGCCTTTAGCCGACACGATGCCCGACGTCACTGAGTTTTCAAAACCAAACGGGGCGCCAATCGCCGCCACCCACTCGCCGACTTTCAAGTCAGACGGATTGCCAATGCTGACGGTAGGCAGGTCTTCGGCTTCAATTTTCAACAAAGACACATCAGACTGTAAATCTTGACCGATAAGCTTGGCCGGATATTCACGCTTGTCATTCAGCATCACTTTGATTTGCTGACTGCCGGACACCACGTGGGTATTGGTCAAAATATAACCATCTTTACTGATGATGAAGCCTGAACCAAAGTTCATGGCGTCTTCTTCGGCCGTAGGGGCATCCGGGATATTCGGAATTAAACGACGGAAGAAGTCATAGAAAGGATCACCCTCAGGAAAAGGATTGCCTTCGGGCTGGTTAGCGTTCGGGTTGCTGACGGTGCGAATCGCTTGAATATTCACCACGGCCTGGCCTTCACGCTCAACCAACTGGGTAAAGTCAGGCAAAAGCATGGCCACTGTGCCATCGCTTTGCTCTGCTGTGATTTCTTGGACAAAGCCTTTATCGGATTTGCTTGAAAACCAACCGTCTTCTTTACCGCAACCACTTAAAGATAATACCGCTGCTGTGATCAACAGCGTAGATAGTTTTGTCGTCGCTTTCACACGTCATCCTTTATAAGCTTATTTAATATCTTGATTGAACATTGTATCGAAACTTAAGGCCGCTGTATTGATAACGACCTGCTTTTTATGCTTTTAAGCCACTAATTTAGCAGGATACTCACACAAGTCGGCAATCATGCACTGTTCACACTTCGGTTTTCTGGCCTGACACACGTATCGACCGTGTAAAATCAGCCAGTGGTGGGCGTCCACCAAGAATTCTTTGGGCACAAACTTCATCAGATTGGCCTCTACTTCGCGCACGTCTTTACCTGGCGCTAGGCGCGTACGGTTGGCGACACGAAAAATATGCGTGTCGACCGCCATCACCGGCTCACCAAAAGCCGTATTTAACACCACGTTGGCGGTTTTACGGCCCACGCCCGGCAGGCTCTCTAGATCGGCGCGGTTACGCGGCACTTGGCTATTAAATTTAAACACCAAGTCATGACAGGTTTGCATCACGTGCTTGGCCTTGGTTTTATATAGGCCAATGGTTTTAATGTAGTCCATTAACGCCTCTAGGCCTAAATCCAAGATGGCCTCGGGCGTATTGGCCACTTGATACAAGGGCCCGGTCGCCTTATTAACCGAGACATCCGTCGCCTGGGCCGACAGCAACACCGAAATCAGCAGCTCGAAGTCGCTGGTGTAGTTCAGCTCCGTCTGCGGCTTGGGGTTGGCTGCGCGCCAGCGGGAAAATATTTCGTGTCTTTTCTGTTTATTCATAAGCCATTAAATCCAGCCATTTCCTGATCCTAACAAGTGGGGGCAAAGGCCTTAAATGCAAGCCCTAGCCACCCATATGGAACCTTTTAAAAACTGCCGCCATCTTACCAGAATACTTGGGTTCTGATTCATGGCCCTTTAAAAAAAGGCATTCAACCTTATCTTACCCCTACATTCACACAAAGGCAGCACATGGACATTTTACTGGTTTGCTTGGGCATCATTTTATTGACCGTCGGCCTACTCGGCACCATCCATCCGGCCATTCCTGGCCTACCCTTGATGTTTGGTGGCGTCTGGGCACTGGCCTACCAAAGCGACTATTTGATTCTCGGTAGCGGCACCCTCTGGGCCGTGGGCATCATCACTGCCTTTGGCATGGCGCTTGATTTCGTGGCAGGCTTAGCCGGTGCGAAAGCCACCGGCGCCAGCAAGAAGGCGCTATGGGGCGCCTTCATCGGCGGTGTCCTGGGGATATTCTTCGGGATTTTTGGAATGATTTTAGGCCCATTGATCGGCGCCGCCATCGGTGAATTCATGGACAAGCAGTCTCTGCTGACTGCAGGCAAGGTCGGCATGGGCACCTTCATCGGCTTCATCATCGGCGTCATGGCTAAAATTGGCTGTGGTTTGGCCATTTTGGCCATTGTCTGCGGTAATTACCTGTTCGCCCTGTTTTCGTAAGCATCAACAGACCTGCACGAACCAGACAACGCCATTAGGCGTTTGGCTGGTCACACAGCGTTTCGGCCAGCAAGTCAGGATCTGTATGGGCTAAGCCCCAATCGCAAATGGCGTCGAGAACGGGGATTAAGGACTGGCCTTTCGCCGTTAAGCGATAATCAACTCGCGGCGGTACTTCTGCATAAACCGTCCGCAGAATGAGGCCATCCTCCTCCAACGCCTTAAGCTGAGCAGACAAAGTTTTGTGCGAGCTTTGGGCCAATCTCTGTAACTCATTAAACCGAACCACTTCATGTGCATGCAGTGCGTACAGCAGCATGATTTTCCACTTGCCCTTAATCAGCTGCATGGTGGCGTCAAATTCATTTAAATACATACTGCCCCTTAGGTAACGTCAAGGTAACGGAGTGACCCTAATGTCCGTTCTATTCAAAACCAATCAACCCTCGTATAGTTGATTCATCAATCAAATAGAAAGCAGACTCCATGAAAAAACTTGTCGCCATCACCGGCGCAAGCAGCGGCTTTGGCCGAGCGCTGGCGCAATTATTTAGCCAAGCAGGACACCCATTATTACTACTGGCTCGCCGCACCGCCCCCATGCAGGCGATGAACTTACCCCATACCCTCATTAAAGCCGTTGATGTCGCCGACTATGCCACCTTCAGCGCCGCAGTAGCTGAAGCCGAAGCACTCTATGGCCCAGTTGACCTCATGATCAATAACGCTGGTGTGATGTTACTAGGCCCTTTGGCCACCCAAACGCCAGAGGAATGGACTCGGATGCTGGACGTCAATGTCAAAGGCGTCTTGAACGGCACTCAGATTGTGCTGGCCGACATGATGGCCCGCAACACCGGCACCATCGTCAATGTTTCCTCAATCGCCGGAAAAAAAAGCTTCGCCAGTCATGCAGCCTATTGCGCCACTAAGTTTGGCGTACACGCCCTCACAGAAGTGACCCGCGAAGAAGTCGCCCACACCAATGTGCGCTTAATGCTCATTGCCCCAGGTGCAGCAGAGACGGAATTACTCAGCCACACCAGTGACGAAGGCATTAAAACCAATTATGAAGCCTGGAAAAACGACATTGGCGGCGCCATGGCCCCCGAACACGTAGCTGAAGCCATTAGGTTTATGTACCAAATGCCGCAGAACGTCAATATTCGAGAACTGGTCATCGCCGCCACGGGCCAGTCTGCCTAAGCAGCCCCACCGCCCATCACGACCACGATATAGCCTACAGGGCCGTGATGGGCTGCGCCAGATCCGCCCTGATGAAGCAAGCCTATCTACTCTCTACTACCCACCCGTATCGCCGTGGGCCAACCCCACGCACTAAGCCTCTACAGCCACAGACACGGGCTTTACGCCAAGCGCCAGCAGCGCCGCAGGCGTGGTCTTAACTAAAAATCCACGCTTACCGCCGTTGATGTAAAACGCCGGCAGCTCAAAAATACTCGCTTCTGCATAGATGGGCATCGCTGTTTTGAGGCCAAAGGGGCTGGTACCGCCCACCACATAGCCACTCCATTTATTCGCCTGCTCTGGCGCCGCAGGCTCAATGTGCTTGTAGCCTAGGTCGCGCGCCAGCTGGCGAGTGGAAATGTGCTTGTCACCATGCATCAACACCACTAGGCCTTGCTTGTCTTCCGTTTGCAACACAATGGTTTTGATCACCACATGCTCTTCGGCGCCCAAACAGGCAGCGGAATGCGCCGTGCCGCCGCGCTCTTCGTATTCATAGAGAAACGGTTCATAGTCAACTTTATGCTGCTTTAAAAAACGAATCGCCTGAGTGGTGGGAAATTTGTCTTTGGCCATAAAGCCCTCCTATTCGTAACGTTTGGCCAATTTAGCCTGATGTGCGGCAAACACATCCTCTAATTTTAAATCATATTTCTGGGCAATCAACACTAGGTTGCCCAAGACGTCACCCAGCTCCTCACACACGGCCTGCTTTTTTTGCACCTGATCGAGCTCGGTTTCATCAGGTCGATCACGACCGATTTCAACGCTGCGCACAGCCTGGGCGAGTTCACCCACTTCTTCGGTTAGAAAGCCCATACGAATGAAGATATCGAGGTCATACCATTGGCGCGCTTGATAATAATCTTTTAGCCAAGCCTCAAAGGCGGTTAAATCCATATATTTCTTTCTCATTCATGTTAAATCATCATTTTATTCGGTAAAATCTCGGTTTACCCCTCACACAAGGAATGAACCCATGAGCATTCAACGCCACATCACCGACCAACGCTTGTCTGAAGCCGTCGTGGTTAACGGCCTGATTTTCCTAGCCGGCCAAGTACCCACCAATGAAGACGCCGACGCACAAGCCCAAACCGAAAACATCTTGGCTCAAGTCGATGCCTTATTGGCTAGCCTAGGCAGCGACAAGAGCAAGATTGTCGACGCCACCATCTACATCACCGACTTGGCCGACTACGCCGCCATGAACCTCGCCTGGGACGCCTGGGTACCGACAGGCCATGCACCGGCACGCGCCTGCGTAGAAGCCCGTTTGGCCAACCCCAACTGGAAGGTCGAAATCAAGCTGGTTGCAGCTCAATAAGCTGAACGCAAAAAAAGCCGCCTGACATGCACACATGAGGCGGCTTTTTTAATGGCGGGCTTATTTAGCCTCTTTATCCGCTAAATACCAGCGCACGCCCGCTTCTTCCAAGCGTTTACGCATGCTGTCATCAGGAACTTCATCAGTAAACACCGAATTAAAGTCGGTAATATGGGCCATGCGCACTAGGGCATTACGCCCAAACTTGGTGTGATCGGCCACCAAATAGCAATGGCGGGCATTGGCCATCATGGCCTGAGCCACGCTCACTTCTTTGTAGTCAAAGTCCAATAAGGTGCCGTCGCGCTCAATCCCGGCCACGCCGAGCACGGCATAGTCCACTTTAAATTGATTAATAAAATCCAACGTTGCCACACCGGTCACGCCGCCATCTGAAGCACGCACCACCCCAGAGGTAATCATGATGTTGTAGTCTGGGCGGGTCGACATGATCGAGGCCACGTGAATATTATTGGTGATGATGCACAAACCCTTGTGGGTTTTGGTCAGCGCCAAGGCCACGGCCTCTATGGTGGTACCGATGCCCATAAACAAAGAAGCATTTTCTGGGATGTGTTCGGCGATTAAATCGGCAATGTGGGCTTTTTCACTTTGCAACTTATCTTTACGGGCAAAATAATCGTCGTTCTCAACGCTGCTGCCTAAAGCGGCACCACCATGATAACGACGCAAAATATTCTCTTCACATAATTGATTGATGTCACGCCGCACGGTTTGGGGCGTCACTTCTAGCAATCTGGCCAATTCTTCAATCGGCATAAAACCATTCTCACGAATTAATTCGATGATTCTTTCGTGACGAGGTGGACGATTCGACATAAGTATTACCAGCGTATGTAAAACAACCATTCTGCCAAAATGTTCGATTATTCGCAAATGAATTTTCTTTATTTTTCAATACCGAAAACTCAGAAACAGCCTTTAACCTGCTAACTGTGCGAAGAAAATCATCAAGATAGGGGCAAAAATATTCACCACAAAGCCAAAACTAATGGCAATGGGCACCACTTCAATCCCCCCAGAACGCTGGATCACAGGCAGAACAAAATCCAACGAAGTGGCCCCGCCAGTCCCAATAGCCGTAGACGGATGGCGCCGCATCAACAGCGGAATCAAGGCAAAAGCCAAGAATTCACGCAATAAATCATTTAAGAAGGCCACGCTGCCCATCACCGGCCCAAACGCATCGGTAATGACAATGCTCGACAAGGAGTACCAGCCAAAGCCAGAAGCAATCGACAAGCCTTGAAACACCGGCAGGCCCAACAGCAATGCGGCCAATAAGCCACCGACTAAAGACGAGGCCATGAACAACACGCTCATGATGAGGCCGCGCTGGTTGATCAATACACGGCGCAGGCCGATGCCACTGCTGCGTAGCTGAATGCCGATGAATAACAATAACAGCATCAACACCATTGTGCTAAAAGAGTCTGGCAAATGCCCATAATCTTTTAAAGCATAACCGATCAAGAAACCAGCGAAAATATAGCCAAATAACGTCAAAGCGCTTTTAACTAAGCCCCAGGTTGAGGTGGGCTGATGCCGCGATTCCGACGTCGCTAAAGGCCGCTTTTTATCATACCAGAACAACACCGCCATATTACAAACATTGATGACGATGAAGAACACGACCGTATAGCCACCAATCGTGGCCAGCTCGCGAAAGAGGTCGGCGTAACCGCCTAAGCCCACCCCCATCACGAAAAGGATTAAATACACCAATAGGCTGACACTTTGGTCAATTTTCTTGAGCCATTGCTTGTTGCTGACATTGATGAAAAAACCGACAAACAATGGCGCTAAAATCAACAGTAAAGTGTAGAACATAATGCTTGTACCATCCTAAAAAAAACCATTACTCACCTACGAAGGCGCGCTCAATCACGTAATCGCCGCGCACGCCAGTTTTAGGCGAAATAGCCAGACCAAACTCGTCTAGCATCAGGCTTAAGTCTTTCAGCATGCCTGGACCACCACAGATCATGGCGCGGTCAACGGCAGGATCAATTTTAGGCAGACCGATGTCTTCAAATAGCTTACCGCTACGCATTAAGTCGGTGATGCGGCCAGTATTGTGAAAGTCTTCACGCGACACGGTTGGGTAGTAAATTAACTTTTCACGCACCATTTCGCCTAGGTATTCATGGTTAGGCAATTCTTCGGTGAAATGTTTGTAATAGGCTAAATCCTTAACGTGGCGCACGCCGTGAATCATGATGACTTTATCGAATTGATCATAGACTTCAGGATCTTTGGTCACGCTTAAGAAAGGCGCTAAGCCTGTGCCGGTCGACAGTAGATAAAGGTTTTTACCTGGATTTAAGTCATCCACGATTAAAGTACCCGTTGGCTTTTTGCTGATTAACAGCTCGTCACCCACTTTTAAATGCTGCAAGCGGCTGGTCAAAGGACCGTCTTGTACTTTAATGCTGAAGAACTCTAAATGCTCCTCAAAGTTGGCGCTGGCCACGCTGTAGGCACGCATCAAAGGTTTACCATCCACCATCAAACCAATCATTACAAATTGGCCATTTTTAAAACGTAAGGCTTCGTCACGCTCACAGGTAAAGCTAAAATATGCATCGGTCCAATGATGGACGCTCAAAACTTTTACAGTATTAAATGCTGCCATGTTCTATCCTAATAAAAATAAATAACCATGAATGATCTTAACGCCATTCATCTTCTTCGTGCTTTAGGCCTGGCTTGCGCCAGCATTCGTGCCATCTTTAAATTGCATCTGATACAGATTGGCGTAGCGACCGGCACGCGCCAACAGCTCAGTATGCGTGCCCTGCTCGGCAATCTGGCCATCGTGCATCACCACAATGGTGTCGGCTTTTTCAATCGTCGACAGACGGTGGGCAATCACAATGGTGGTTCTGTCCTGCATCAGGTTCTCTAAAGCAGCCTGTACCAAACGTTCAGAAGCCGTATCCAAGGCGCTGGTGGCCTCGTCTAAAATCAAAATCGGGGCGTTTTTCAGCAAAGCTCGAGCAATGGCCAAACGCTGGCGCTGACCGCCCGAAAGCTTGGTGCCATTTTCACCGATCAAAGTATGTAAACCCTGCGGCAAATGTTCGATAAACTCATAGGCATTAGCGGCTTTCGCAGCAGCAATGATTTCCGCTTCGCTGACGTCGCCAACCTTACCGTAGGCAATATTGTGGGCAATGGTGTCGTTAAACAACACCACGTCTTGGCTCACCACAGCAATATCTTGGCGCAGGCTTCTGAGGGTATAGTCGGCGATGTCCACACCATCGACCAACACCTTACCGGCACTGGGGTTGTAAAACCGCGGAATCATGCTCACCAAGGTGCTCTTGCCACAGCCAGACGCACCGACCAAGGCCACCATTGAGCCGGCCTTAATGTCGAGGCTGACGCCTTTAAGGCTGTCTTTTTCAGCCCCTTCGTAGCGAAACACCACGTTGTCAAAGCGCAGATTTTGCTTCAACCCTGGATACACTTGACGGCCCTCATCAGGCTCGCCGTGCTCATCCAAAAAGCCAAACACGCTTTCAGCAGCGGCTAAACCACGCTGTAGCGCCTGAGTAATATTGGTGATGCGCTTAACGGGCGCAAACAACATCAGCATGCCCGATAAAAACGACATAAAATCACCGGCGCTGAACGCATTGTTGCGCGCGCGCTGGGCAGCAAAATACAAAATCGCCGACAGCGCGCAGGCAATGATTAGCTGGGTGACGCCAGTACTCAAAGACGACATCGTGGTTTGTTTCACCATATTGTGGCGAACGGCCACAGACGCACCGCGAAAGCGCTCTTGCTCACGTGCCTCACCGCCATACACCTTAACCATGCGCGCGCAATCAATTGACTCGTTTAACACCTGAGTCATTTCGCCCATATCCTGCTGGTTTTTGCGCGACAGCCCACGCAGGCGCTTGTTTACAAACTTCACGCACAGCGTCACGATGGGCATCACGCCCAGGGTAATCAAAGTTAGCTGCCAATCGGTATACAACAATAGGCCCAATAGGCCAATCACCGTAATGCCATCCTTCACCGTCACCGTAATGACGCGAAAACCAGCCTCACTGATTTGGCTGACGTCGTTGGTGATGCGCGACACTAGGCGGCCCGACTGATGATTCTGATAAAAGCTCACCGGCAACACCAACAGCTTCGCGAACAGCTCTTGGCGCAGCTGCTGTACTAAGTGGCCAGACAAATAGCTACTGGTGTATTCATTGATGAAGCTGGTCAAGCCACGCAAGATGAACAGGCCAATGATGGCTAAGGGAATCCAGTTCATGGCGCTGATGTTTTTGGCCACAAACCCTTCGTCAATCAGGGGTTTTAATAGCGCCACAAAGGCAGGCTCGGTTGAAGCCGCCACCACCATGGCCACAATCGACACAGAAAAGATCTTCCAATAACCGCGAAGATACTTAAATAGGCGTTTATACAATTCAAAACTAGATTGAAATTTAACTTGACTCATGGGGGATGAAAAGGCTCCTAACGGGCCAACTACGTGACCCGTATTGTATGCTAGTTTCTGAAAATATTAAAACACCAGCGCAATTAAAGTGTTTATTCTAAAGCCTATACGGCTTAAGCCAATGTTTCTTCAATTAATTTTTTAACCAAGCTGGCGTCGTTTGGCAGCACCACCACTCGCTGAGGCAATTTCTCCAATTCAGTCAAAGCCTTAGGACAAGGCACCACCACATCAGCACCTAGGGCTTCTTTAATGGTGTCTTCAAACTTAATCGCCAATGCCGTTTCCAGACAAATCACCAATTCGCCCGCTTCACGCACTTCTCGCGCCACTTTAACGCCATCGGCAGTGTGGGTGTCGATGAACTGGCCATCCTCACCGTATACTGCTTTAATGGTATCGAGCCGATCTTGATGCGTGCTCATGCCCGAAGCAAAGCCATAATGCTCATGCACCACGGGTAGGTATTCGCTCAAATCAAAGCCTTCACCGCTGGCCACTTTAGCCCACAGCATCTTAACCGCTTCAGGCTCTTGCCCCACTAAGTCAAACACAAAGCGTTCGAAGTTAGACGCTTTAGAGATATCCATAGAGGGGCTAGAGGTGATGTAGGTATGGGCCGAACCGCGTGGACGGTAAACGCCGGTTTTGAAAAATTCGTCCAAAACATCGTTTTCATTGGTGGCCACAATCAGGCGGTGAATGTGTAAACCCATTTGGCGCGCAATATGGCCGGCACAAACGTTGCCAAAATTACCGCTGGGTACGCAGAAGCTCACCTTTTGCTCATTGGTCGAGGTAGCTTCAAAATAGCCTTTGAAGTAATACACGATTTGCGCCACGATACGGCCCCAGTTAATCGAGTTCACCGTACCAATTTTATACTTTGCCTTAAAGGCAGCGTCTTGCTGGGTGGCTTTAACGATGTCTTGGCAATCGTCGAATAGCCCATCAATGGCAATATTGTGAATATTTTCATCTTGGAGGCTGTACATCTGCGCCCGCTGGAAGGCGCTCATTTTGCCATTAGGCGACAGCATGAAAATATTGATCCCCGCCTTACCTTTCATGGCATATTCTGCTGCACTGCCGGTATCGCCACTGGTGGCACCAATAATGTTGATTTCGGCATTCTTTTTCGCCAACACGTATTCAAACATATTGCCCAAAAACTGCATGGCCATGTCTTTAAAAGCAAGGGTTGGGCCGTTTGACAAGGCTTGAATGACGATGCCGTCGTGCAGCGTGCGTACCGGCGTAATGGCTTCGGTCCCGAAGCATTCGGCGGTATAGGTTTTGGCCACAATGTCTTTTAAATCTTGTGCCGGAATGTCTGTTGCGAACAGGCTGATGATCTCATAGGCCAATTCGGCGTAAGAAAGCGTGCGCCAAGTTTCCAACTGTTCGGGCGACACCTGAGGGTATTCAATCGGCATCACTAAGCCACCGTCAGGCGCCAAGCCCATTAACAAAATATCGCTAAACGTCTGCGGCGCCATGCCACCACGGGTACTGATGTATTTCATGTTATGTGTTTTCCCTAATACTTAATCTTTATCTACTTAACGGGGCCATCGAGCGCCGTCACACAGCACTTGATGGCCCAACAGGCTTAAAATTTTATTTTTTTCACGCAGGCGGTTAAGGTCGCCTCCGCCACGCGCGCGCCAATCGCCGCACGTTCGGCAGGATTGGTCACCGCCGTGGCCACATCGGACATTGACACATAGTTCGGTGCCTCTTCCCCGACGCAGTCACAAATCTTTTGTTCCCACTGTTTGGCTTTTTCCGGCGTCACCAATAGTTTTGCGGTTTGCCACTCTACCCGCTTATCCAACTGCTTATGGCACTCTTGGGTCACCGTGGTGGCAATCATGCTTTGTCCGACGCTCGGTACCATAGACTGACTACACGCCGTCAGGCCCAGCACCATCACACCGATTAAGCTTTGTTTTACGCTCATACTTTACCATCCTCATTACCAACACAGAAAGCGCCTAGCGGCGCACCTCAAGCCATTTTATAGAGCCACACTTCTATTGGCAAATAGATCGTAGCTAATTGTTAAAAATAGCCGCGCTCAGCAGGCTTCAAAGCCAAGTAACGTCTCTACTGCGTATCATAAAGATGCCTCTACCCCTTGCCCAAACGGCAAAAAAAGGGTACATTGCCCACTCTATCAGATTGGCCATGATGCTTAGCCAGTCAGCCTTAGAACAAAAAGCGGGTGTAGCTCAATGGTAGAGTAGAAGCTTCCCAAGCTTAAGACGGGGGTTCGATTCCCCTCACCCGCTCCATGACGCCATTAAAAATCAATACCTTAACAATCCCTTGGGACAAATAAGGGACACTTAACTAGTTGTCCACAAAAAATAACCCTCTCATGGAGGGATTTTTTATGCCGGCAAAACCGCCTTAAATTTCACAGAATCAATCCAACTCAAAATAATCCAGCGGATTTAATCGATTGCCAAGGCCGGTACCGGCAAATGCTTTGCTGCGCACCTCAAAGTGCTTAAGTTTATTGTCTAGGCGCCTTCTCTGGCAAATAAGCCTTGCCATCCACACAAATAAAATCGGTCGTGCCTTTTCGTAAATTATTCTCTTTCCAAAATAATTTAGCATCATACCCAGCCTGTAGGCCACGGCCTTTACAATCAAGCACCGTACTACCATCTGGATGCTTAATGTATTTAGGACGATGTATTGGACTAAATGAATCAACAAAATCAGCACAACCTGTGAGCAACAACGTCACCCCAACCACCAAGCCAGCAACCACTTTATGCTTGCGTTTCATCTCTATTTCCTTGCAAGAGTTAGCCTCAACCCTTCTATTAACTATCTATTTAAATTAACTCTACTTTAAACATCATAACTGGACCTAACTATCTTGCGAAGCCTTTTCTGGGGCCACAATCCAACCCTTAGGTCCTATCCGAAACGCTGTCTGATAAAGTGAAAATCCCTCCTACATCAGTAGAAGTTTTATAATGACCGGAGTGGCCGCGTTATTTTAGCTTGCGCCAACCCATTCCAATAGAATAATCATTACCGTTAAAGCGCTAAATTTGATACATTGAACTCAAAAACCCTATAGCCCACCAACTCTAGATCAATACCTATCGTCATTTTCTCTGATTTTAAAATAGAACGGATCAGGGCTTTTCCAAGCTGACTGTTGCCATCAATATAAAAAAAACGAGCAGACGTTTTTTTCGGGATGATGGCCATTTTTACTTCATCATCAAATTGAACAGTAATCTTGCATAAACCATCGGGGCATTTCAAATCACCACCATCAATACCAAACACGGCAGAATAAGTATCCGACTCCTGATTACGGTACTCTTTGTAAATTGAAAGCAATATTTTATAACGCCCAATTTCTTGGTCTTGCACTGGGTTACTGAGGGACTGTAAAGTCGCGAAACGGTATTTTCTCCCCGTCTCATGAGTGCTATCTACAACTTCTTTATATTGCCATCTCAGAGCATCATCCACATCGGCATTTTCACCTTGATGACACCCGGCCAAACTCGCAACCAGAATAGACATTAATAATAATTTACGCACAGCCCCACCCCTTTAAGCATACTAAAAATATTTTTATTTATATACTAGTACAATATCACCAAGCGCCCATGGGCTCAGAGTTCTTAACAAATTTTAACAATTCTCTTTTAGATTAATAACTGATAAATAATTTTAATAACTTATTCACTCATTACTAATAAATATCAATTAAACTGATAAATATAGCCAGATAAAAGCCCCATGGCTTTCAACCATGGGGCCTTCCTGTGTCATTCACATCTCGTTCGACCACCTATTCCATTCCAACAGCAAACCCTTTACTCAATCATCATTAGCGGTTGGAGAGGCACTTTTTTTCTGTCTGGAGCTGCGTGACTGCCAATAGTCTATCGTTCGCCTTTTGAATAGCATCCTGCTGCTCCTTAACATCGACACTGAGCTGCATATCCTTGCTATTGAACCCGCCAAGAGAAGCTCTGAGAATAGCGGCCCCAATACCCACGTTAGCCATAGCAGCATCAGCCGTTGACACTTCGCCGATATCGGTAAGCGTACCCTGTATTTTACTCACCTCTTGATCTAGTTGAATGCAGGTCAGGCTCTGCTTCTCAACCTCATTTAACGGTAATAATTTCTCATAATGCTTACTTGGGGTCGCGCAACCAGCGAGAAAAACGGTTATTAGCAATGAACTGACATAATATTTCTTCATACTGAACCTTCTCTATGGGTATTTAACGTCATAAACAATAACATAAAATATGACAATGCCACACAAATTAAATCATAAAGCCTATTGGCAAATAGATGGCCTAACTAGTCAACTAAACAAGCCCATGCGCTGGTATCAACCCCCACTGTGCGCCGCTTTAAACCATGTTACAATACCGCAATCCTAGGCCATTAGCGCCTTCAAGCCACCATCATAAGCCGTAAGCACACACACACAGCAATAAGGAGGCAGATGAAGCCCTATCCAAAACTCAGAGTCATTCTGACCTATTTCTTCAGCGCAGGCGTGGCCGGCTTCATCGTTGCTTCGTTGTTTGGCCTCTATGATCTCTTCAAAAGCGTCCAGCCTTTTTATTCGCTCACGGAACACCTACTGTCTGTGCTCAATTTTGGCCTACTGGCGGCCTTTTTGGCCCAGGCCATGTTTGCGGTGGCTGGGCTGCTATTGGGCATCATTGCCTGCGTATTCAAAATGCAGCAAAGCGTACGCCACTACCTTATCTTAACCATGCTTGGTGGCCTATTAAGTGCCCTCACCATAGTGGTTATTGACTTCAGCCCAGCTCGCACCGTTGGTTTTTATGCCTGCCTAGGCGCTGCTGTGTCTTTCCTAAGTGCGCGTTGGTGCTTGCCCAAAAACGGCGTGTGCGCACAATATGACCCTGACTAAGCCTAGCCCTATTTCAAGGCCTTATCGACCTATGAGCACCATTCGCACCCGCCTCCTTGTCTTGGTGCTGTCGTCGGTTCAAGACTTGATCCAAGCGCCCAACGCTTAGATGCCGTGACGGCCTTATTGACGGTGACGTTCGTGTGCCGGCTGCAGCGCCCCAGAACGGTATTGGGCGTATTTTCGAATGCCGCCGTGGTCGGCCTTGGGGGATTGCCCACAAAAAAAGGCCGTACCTGATCAGGCACGGCCCAAAACATCAGCATGATGATGTGAAGGAAAAAACTTAATGATCTTGAGCAGAATGCACGCCATGACCGGTATTGGCTTTAAACAATACTTCGTCATAGTCGTCTTCAAGCTTGGGGTTACGCCGCCCAATTAAGGTACCGATGTAGGCGCCCAAGAAGCCCAAGGGAATGGTGAAAATAGTAGGGTTGGCCATGGGGAAAATAGGGTCACCGTGGAAAATACCGGCACCCGCCACTGGGTTCCACACGCTCGGGCTCAGCATCACCAATACCACCGAGCTAATCAAGCCAGTCGCCATGCCCATCACCGCACCCACCACATTGAATCGACGCCAGTAGATGGTCAGCAATATCACCGGCAGGTTCGCGCTGGCGGCAATACCCAAGGCCAAGACTGACAAAAACGCCACGTTCAGGGATTGTGCGAACAGCGCCAATACAATGGAAATCGCTGCCACGCCAATAGAGGCCACGCGCGCCACCATGACCTGCTGGCGCTGGGTCATCTTGCCATCTTTGATGATCTCACCGTAGATGTCGTGAGCAAACGCCGACGCCGAGGTCAGCACCAGGCCCGACACCACCGCCAAAATGGTGGCAAACGCCACAGCAGAAATAAAGGCAAACAGGAAATCACCGCCCACGACCAGAGCCAATAACGGCGCCGCCATATTACCGGCACGGTTGGCCGCCACAATCTCATCCACGCCCACAAATGCCACTGCACCGAAGCCCAAGAAAATGGTCATGATGAAGAAGGCACCGATGAACCAGGTCGAATACACCACTGACTTACGCGCCGTTAAAGCATCTTTAACGGTAAAGAAGCGCACCAGCAAATGTGGCAAACCGGCCGCACCGAACACCAGCGACATATTAAAGGAGATCGTGTCGAGGCCGTTTTTAAACTGGTTACCTGCCTGCATATAGTTGTCTCCCAAAGGCGAGCCGGCTTTGACAACGGCGATCATTTCACTGATGTTAAAGTTGAACTTGGCAAAGACCAAGAAGGTCAATAAAAACGAGCCGCCCAGCAGCAACACAGCCTTGGTGATCTGCACCCAGCTAGTGGCCGTCATCCCACCAAAGATCACGTAAATCGTCATCAAGGCGCCTACGATGAGTACCGATACGGCATAGTCTATGCCCAGCAACAGCTTAATCAAGCCGCCGGCGCCCACCAATTGGGCAATCATGTAGAAAATGGAGATCACCAGCGTGCTCGACGCCGCCATGCCGCGGATTTTTTTCGACTTAAAGCGAGACGAAATCATGTCGGCCAAGGTGTATTTACCTAAGTTACGCAGCGGCTCAGCCACCAAGAACAGCAAGAACAAGAATGCCATCAAATTACCAGCGCTCATGTAAAAACCGTCAAAGCCCACCAACGCAATGGCGCCGGTAATGCCCAAGAAAGACGCTGCCGACATAAAGTCACCGGCCACCGCCAAGCCATTTTGAGGCGCGGTTAGACCACCGCCGGCGGTGTAAAAATCGCTGGCGCTCTTGGTTTTTTTGGCAGAAAAATAGGTAATGACTAAGGTGCCGACAATGATGCCGAAGAACAAACTTAAGGATAATAGGCTCATTTGCTTAACTCCTGTTGATTCTGCACCAAAATAGCGGCGGCCATTTGGTCATACGCCGTTGATTTTTTAACGTAGATCCAGCCTAGCCCCCAAACCACCAAAAACTGACACAGAGCAAAGACCCATACATAGGTAATGCCAAACACCGTGGTGCCTTTTAACCAAGTGGTGTAGGTTGCCAAGATCGGCAATAAGAAATAAAAAGCCAGAAAAAAGCACACTGCCGGCACCATAAAGCTTTTTTTACGCGCCAATAATTGTTTAAACTCTGGCGTTTGCACCAGTTTGGCGTAATCCGGTGCGGCGGCTGCCGACCCCGTCGCCTGATGCTCGGTTGTTGAATGATTCATGATGTCTCCTCTAAAAGCTCATGACTTTGTAATGGTAAAACCGCATCGACCCACTTTTTTTGTCCTGTCCTATGGTGTCGTTACGGCGGGTTCACACACACCGCTTTGCTGTGGCTGGCAGCGGCAAGCCAGCACCTAGTGTAAAGAAGATCAGCGCCTCGATTGAGTGTCTTTAACGCTGGCCTTAGACATTTAAACGATCAGCCACCGAGGTGCCTAACAGCCCGGCCCAAACGGCCAGGCATGGTATTAACGCTCGTCGTAGCTAATGACCAAATTTTTGCTTTGTGCCCGAGCCTGGCAGCTCAAGACAAAGCCTTGTGCCACTTCATCGGCCTCCAAGGTATAGTTTTTATCCATGCTGACTTCGCCCTCAACCACTTTAGCGCGACAGGTACAGCACACCCCAGCCTTACAGGAATAAGGCAAATCTAGGCCCAGGTTCAGGGCCGCATCTAGTAAATGCTCTTGTTCGCTGACTTTCAGCTCATGGCGTACGCCGTCTAGCACCACGGTTAAATTGATGTCGCGTACCAGCTCAGCTTCTTCCTGACCACTATTAAAGCGCACGGTGTTACGGGTATGCATGGCTGAGCCCGTATTAAAGCGTTCGCTGTAAATCCGATCTTTGGGCACGTTAAGCGCCACTAAAGTGGCTTCGGTGGCGTCGATCATCGCCTCGGGCCCACAGATAAACACTTCATCCATACTGGCCGCAGGCAACAGCGCCTCGACCAAGGCATTGATCTTGGCGCCATCAATGCGCCCTTGCAGCAGATCTACTTCTTGCGCCTGCTGTGACAGCACGTGAATCAGGGTCAGACGATCTGGGTAGCGATCTTTTAAGTCTTGCAACGCTTCGTTAAACATCACGCTGGTGGTACGCCGATTGCCATACACTAGGGTAAATTTAGCGTTCGGCTGCTCTTCTAAGGTGGTGGCCGCAATCGACAAAATCGGGGTAATGCCCGAACCCGCAGCGAAGCCAACCCGATGCAGCGCACGGGCTTTTTTCACCACGAAGCGTCCTTCTGGCGGCATCACGCTGAGCTGATCGCCCACCTTTAGGCTTTGCGCCGCCCAGTTAGAGAAGAGGCCCCCATCGACGGCACGAATGCCGACTTCCAGCTCACCATGGGTACGCAAACGGCTGCGCGGGCTGCTGATGGAATAAGTGCGGCGCACCTCTTCCCCTTCGATCGTGGTTTTCAGGGTCAGAAACTGACCAGGTTCAAAATGAAAGCGTTCGCGGACATCGGCCGGAATCGCCAAGGTAATCGCCACCGAATCGGCGGCTTCGGCCAACACTTGCTTGACCTGTACATCATAAAATCGTGGCGTAGACGCGGTTTGTGCGTTCATCACATCACCCCTTAATAAGGTTTAAAATAGTCAAATGGCTCTTGGCAGCTCAGGCATTTATACAAGGCTTTACACGCGGTTGAGCCAAACTCAGCCGACACCACGGTCTGGGTCGAACCGCACTGTGGACAAGGAATGTCCGGCTCTGTGACGGGCTTTTGCATAAACTGAATCACATTCACCTGAGCCCCACAGCTTTGCCGCTGCGGGGGCGCAATGCCGTAAGCGCGTAGCTTTTCTTTGGCTTCGTCGCACATCCAGTCGGTGGTCCAGGCAGGCGCCAGCTGAGTCAGCACCCGAGCCGAGACGCCGGCTTCGGCCAAGACCGCCTGGACGTCGTCTTCGATTTGGCCCATGGCTGGGCAGCCACTGTAGGTGGGCGTAATCACCACTTCAAAACCATCATCAGTGGCGTTCACCGCCCGTAAAATCCCCAATTCACGCAGCGATACCACGGGAATTTCTGGATCAGTCACCTGTTCGAGCAAGGCCCAGACATCGGCACTGGTAGGCGCTAAGGCAGTCATGACGCCCTACCACACCGCTTCAGGATGAGCGCGCGCCAAGCTTTGCATTTCGGCCAACACATAGCCTAGATGCTCGGAATGCAGCTGCGCCTTCCCTTCGGTCACGTAGCCACCAACTTCTGGCAGGGTCAACGTTGCTTCGGCCACTTTGGCGCTCACCAATTCGGTCCAGGTGTCGCGTAGCGTCCAGGTTTCGATCCCATAGCCTGCTGCTGCGGCCGCTGTTTCCATCTTAGAAGGTGACCAAAACTCTTGGGTAAACGGCATTAAGTAATCCAGAGCCCCCTGCATACGGCGGTTGGACTCTGCCGTGCCATCGCCAAGACGCACCAGCCAATCGGCGCTGTGGCGCACGTGGTAGCGAACCTCTTTTAAAGACTTAGCCGCAATGGCCGCCACTTGCTCATTCGCCACGTTTTGTAATTGATCCCAAACCAATAACATCAGGGTCGAGTACAAAAAGTTACGGGTCATGGTCACGGCGTAGTCACGGTCGGTACGCGCATAGGCAGACAGACCAGCATGATGCGGCAGCTCTAATAAGGTGTAATTACGGTAGTCGCGCTCGCCCCTGAAATAGGCCAAGCGGTCTTCGGTAACGTCACCGCCTTCAATCTCGGCTACCAGCTGATACAGCATGCGCGCTTGACCGATGTGGTCGAGGCTGATGTTGGCCAAGGCAATGTCTTCTTCCAATACCGGGCCTTGCCCACACCATTCGGCGTTACGCTGGCCGATGATTAAGGCTGAGTCGGCCAGATGCAATAGATAATCCACGCAGCTTTTCATTACATATGCCCCACTTCTTCTGGAATTTCATAAAAGGTCGGGTGGCGATAAATCTTGTCCGCCATCGGCTCAAACAGTTCGGCTTTCTCGTCAGGGTGGCTGGCCACGATGGCGTTTGAAGGCAATACCCAAATGCTCACGCCCTCTTGGCGGCGCGTGTAGACATCGCGGGCCATTTGTAAAGCCTGCTGTGCATCGGCGGCGTGTAGGCTACCGCAGTGTTTGTGCTCCAAGCCCTGCTTGCTGCGCACGAAAATTTCCCATAAAGGCCATTCTTTTAGCTGTGGTTTCATGTTTCATCCCTTTGTATTATTGGTTATTTTGTTGTTTTTCGGCATAGGCTTGAGCCGCATCACGCACCCAAGCACCGTCGTCATAGGCCTTCACGCGCGTGGCCAAACGTTCTTTATTACACGGACCATTACCGTTCACCGTGGCCCAGAACTCATCCCAATCGATTTGGCCGTAGTCGTGGTGCCCACGTGCTTCGTTCCATTTCAGGTCAGGGTCGGGCAAGGTCACGCCCAAGACTTTGGCCTGAGGCACGGTGGCGTCGACAAACTTCTGGCGCAGCTCGTCGTTACTGAAGCGTTTAATGCCCCAGCGCATGCCCAACACGCTGTTCGGACTGTCGGCATCGGGCGGCCCAAACATGGCCAAGCATTTCCACCACCAGCGGTTCACCGCATCTTGCACCATGGCCTTTTGCTCTTCGGTGCCGCTCATCATCGCCAATAAGGCTTCATAACCTTGGCGCTGATGGAACGACTCTTCTTTACACACCCGCACCATGGCGCGTGCATAAGGACCGTAGGAACAACGGCACAACGGGATTTGGTTCATGATGGCGGCGCCATCCACCAGCCAGCCCACCACGCCCACATCGGCCCAGCTTAAGGTGGGATAGTTAAAGATCGAACTGTATTTGGCCTTGCCTGAGTGCAGCGCACCCAGCATTTGGTCGCGGCTGGTGCCGAGGGTTTCGGCCGCCGAGTACAAATACAGGCCGTGGCCGCCCTCGTCTTGCACTTTGGCCACCAAGATGGCCTTGCGCTTCAGGCTGGGCGCTCGGGTAATCCAATTACCCTCAGGCAGCATGCCCACGATCTCACTGTGTGCGTGCTGGCTGATTTGGCGCACCAGCGTTTTACGATAGGCCTCGGGCATCCAATCTTGCGGTTCAATACGGCCATCGGCATCGATGCGGGCCTGAAATGCGGCGTCTAAGGCGGCGTGTTCAACCGCTGCCACTGCAGCCTGAGTATCGCTGCCGACTTCGGCAGCATCGGGAACGCTAAATGATTGCGTGTACATGTTTACTCCTTATCAGACAGCCAAGCGGGCTGTCGCTTATCTAAAAAGGCACTGATGCCGTCGCGAGCTTCATCGGTGGCGCGCTGGGCAGCAATGCGTTGCGCAGTCGCTTCACAGGCTTCAGGCCCCAATGGCAAGGTCACAATGGCCTGAATCAAGGCCTTGCTCGCGGCCTGTGCTTTGGGCCCACCTTGGCGCAGCTTGCTGGTCAATTCGGCCACGGCGGCATCTAACTCATCAACCGCCACCACTTTGGTGACCAGGCCCATGGTCAAGGCCTCAGCGGCGCTGAAGCGTTCGCCGGTTTGAAAATAACGTAGAGCGTGACGCGGGCCGATGGCGCGCAGCACATAGGGGCTGATCACCGCGGGGATGATGCCAAACAGCACTTCCGACGTGGCGAACTTGGCGTCGTCGCTGGCCACGACCATGTCGCAGGCAGCCGCAAGGCCCGTCCCGCCACCGAGCGCCGCGCCTTGAATGCGCGCGATGGTGGGCTTATTCAAGGTCGCCAAGGTGTGCAACATGTCGGCAAACACGCGGGCGTCCCCTAGGTTTTCGTCAAAGCCAAAGGCCGAAGCGCGCTTCATCCAATTCAGATCGGCGCCGGCCGAAAAATGACGGCCCTTGCCGGCCAGCACCACCACACGCACGGTGTCGTCGGTGGCCAGTGCCAAACAAACCTGATGCAGTTCGGCGATCAAGGTTTCATCAAAGGCATTCAACACATCGGGACGATCCATCCAGATCGTGGCCACGCCTTGCTGTTGTTCAATGGTTAAACTGGTGTACATTCTGTCTCCTCTGCAGACGCCATTAGCGATGGCTGAATTTCGGTTTGCGCTTGGCCACAAAAGCGCTCATGCCTTCTTTTTGGTCGGCTAAGGCGAAGGTGGCATGAAACAAACGGCGCTCAAACAATAGGCCAGCCTGTAGTGGCGACTCATAGGCCTGATTAATGGCTTCTTTAATCATCATTGCCACGGGGCGAGACTGTTCGGCGATGGCCTGAGCCAAGGCCATGGTTTCACTGAGTAAATACGCCTGGGGAAACACGCGCGCCACCAGACCCGCCTGCTCTGCTTCACGGGCGCTGAGCATGCGGCCGGTTAAGGCCATGTCCATGGCTTTGGCCTTACCTATGGCGCGGCTCAGACGCTGCGTTCCGCCAGCACCGGGCATGGTGCCCAGCTTGATTTCCGGCTGGCCAAACTTGGCCGTGTCGGCGGCGTAGACCAGATCGCACAGCATGGCCATCTCGCAACCACCGCCTAAAGCAAAGCCAGAAACGGCCGCAATAATGGGCTTACGCGCGGTGCGGATGGTGTCCCAATTGGCTTTGGTAAAATCTCGGCCCAAGACGCTGGCGTAATCAAAATCACACATGGCCCCAATGTCGGCACCAGCGGCAAAGGCTTTAGGCTGACCGCACAGCACGATGGCGCCAATGTCGGCGTCGGCTTCAAACGCCACCACGGCGGCGGCAATGCCTTCCATCACCGCATCGTTAAGCGCATTCATCACCTCAGGGCGGTTGATCTGAATCACGCCGACATTGCCATCGACGTGGCTCAATACCACGTCCTGAGCGTTAGGATTGGTCGTCATGCTCATACGCCTTCTACCCGTTCAATAATCATCGCAATGCCTTGGCCCACGCCAATACACATGGTGCACAAGGCGTAGCGACCGCCGCTACGGGCCAACTGATAGGTGGCCGTGGTCACCAAACGTGCGCCGCTCATGCCCAGAGGATGGCCCATGGCAATGGCGCCCCCGTTGGGGTTCACCCGTGCATCGTCGTCGGCCAAGCCTAAAGAGCGCGTCACGGCCAAGCCCTGCGCCGCAAACGCTTCGTTTAATTCGATCACGTCCATCTGATCCAAACTTAAACCCGTTTGCGCCAATACCTTTTGCACCGCAGATACGGGGCCATAGCCCATGATGCGCGGCAAGACGCCAGAAGTAGCCATGCCCACCACGCGTGCTTTAGGGCTTAAGCCATGCTGCTTCACCGCCGCGGCCGAGGCCAACAGCACGGCACAAGCGCCGTCGTTGACGCCCGAGGCATTTCCGGCGGTGACGCTAAGGTTCGCGCCGTTAATGCCTTTAAGCGTGGCCAATTTGGCTAGGCTGGTGTCTGGGCGCGGATGTTCATCGGCTTCAAACACCAACGGCTCTAGGCGCTTGCGGGTCACGGTGACGCTGATTAACTCATCGGCAAAGCGCCCTGCTGCCTGCGCTTCGGCCCATTTTTGCTGCGAGCGCAGAGCAAACAGATCTTGGGCTTCGCGTTCAATGTGAAAGTCAGCCGCCACGTTGTCGGCGGTTTGCGGCATGGTGTGCGTTTCATACTGGGCGTGCAGCTTAGGGTTGGGAAAACGCCAGCCAATAGTTGTGTCGTACAGTTCGGCGCTGCGCGACCAGGCGCTGTCGGCCTTACCCATCACAAATGGCGCACGCGACATGCTTTCAACGCCACCGGCCAGCATCAAATGGGTTTCTCCAGATTTAATCGCGCGAGCGGCGTAGCCAATGGCGTCCATGCCTGAACCACACAGGCGATTAATGGTGGTGCCCGGCACCTCAATCGGCAGGCCGGCCAAAAGGCCGGACATGCGCGCCACGTTGCGGTTGTCTTCGCCCGCCTGATTGGCGCAGCCGTAAATGATGTCGTCGACCAAACGCCAATCCACCTGTGGGTTTCTGGTCATTAAAGCCTGTAGCGGCAACGCCCCTAAATCATCGGCACGAACCGTGGCCAAGCTGCCGCCGTAGCGACCTATAGGCGTGCGTACCGCGTCACAAATGAAAGCATCTTTCATTTCTTTTCCTTTACTATCTGATTTTTATGAGTTTTTTATTTTGGTCGATTGTCGATCACGCGCCGCGCCTTACCCACCTGCGAACGGGGAATGGTGTCATATTCCAACACGCTGACGTGGGTGGAAATCCCGACGTTGGTCTTAATGTGATGCTGAAGACGCTTGGCGATTTCATCTACTTGCTCGCCGCTTAATTGCTGCGAAAACTCATTTTGCAGCTCACAGCGCACGGCCACGGTGTCCATATGGCCTTTTTTATCCAGCTCGATTTGATAATTGCCCGACAAATGCTTGTCACGCAGGATTTGCTCTTCGATTTGGGTGGGGAATACGTTGACGCCCCGCACAATCATCATGTCGTCAGAGCGCCCAGCAAAGCGATCGAGGCGGCGGAAGGCGCGCGACGTCGGCGGCAGGATGCGGGTCAGGTCGCGGGTGCGGTAGCGAATCACGGGGAAGGCTTCTTTGGTCAGCGAGGTAAACACCAACTCGCCTTCTTCACCGTCTGGCAATACTTCGCCGGTCACGGGGTCAATGATTTCAGGATAGAAATGGTCTTCCCAAATGGTCAGGCCATCTTTGGTTTCCACGCACTCAGACGCCACGCCAGGGCCCATCACTTCCGTCAGGCCGTAAATATCCAAGGCATGAATGCCTAGTTTCTTTTCAATCTCTTGGCGCATACCTTCGCTCCAAGCTTCGGCACCAAAAATACCGATGCGTAAGGAGTTGTCTTCCGGTGCAATGCCTTGACGGGCTAATTCTTCTGCCACCACCAGCGCATACGACGGCGTTGACATGAAAATAGCGGGTTTGAAGTCGATGATGTTTTGCACCTGCTTCTCGGTTTGGCCGCCCGAAATCGGGATCACGCAACAGCCTAGGCGTTCGGCACCAAAGTGGGCGCCCAGGCCGCCGGTGAACATGCCGTAGCCGTAGGCATTTTGCAGCATGTCGCCTTTACGGCCACCGGCCGCGCGGATGCAGCGCGCAATCAAATCGCCCCATACATTGAGGTCGTTTTGGGTGTAGCCCACCACAATCGGCTTACCCGTGGTGCCAGAAGACGCATGCAGACGCACAACGTCGCTTTGCGGCACGGCAAACAGGCCGAACGGGTAATTGGCGCGCAAGTCTTCCTTCATCATAAAAGGGAACTTGCTTAAATCGCTGAGGCTTTTTAAGTCGTCTGGATGCACGCCTTTGGCGTCAAACGCGGCCTTATGGTGGGGCACATTGTCGTAGGCGTGCTGTAAGGTTTTTTTCAAGCGTTGCAGCTGCAAGGCCGTGATTTCGTCGCGGCTGGCCATTTCGATGGGCTCTAGATGGCTGGTGTCGGTGATCGTGGTCATATTGAGTCTCTTTTCTATGCTTTGTATGAATGGGTCATTTCGGCCTGTTAGTCGGCCTTTGATTCTGCGCTGGCGGCGTCGCTCATGCTGGCCAACACCTCGCCGCGAATGCGATGGCTCTTACCCCGAAACAGCGCAATCAGTTGCCCCGTCTGGTTAGTCACAACAACGTCGTAAACG
Source organism: Neisseriaceae bacterium (assembly GCA_017987415.1). Classification (GTDB taxonomy): domain Bacteria; phylum Pseudomonadota; class Gammaproteobacteria; order Burkholderiales; family Neisseriaceae; genus JAGNPU01. Next base: position 1,945 of record JAGNTR010000005.1, on the reverse strand, counting down.
CCGGTGCGCCCTGCCATAAAGGTTTCGGTCGCCTCTGCTTGCAACACATCGCCCGGAAACGCGGGCGCCGTATAGTCAATCGTACAGGCGGCCCCAACCGTGTTGTGGTTGCGGTTATTGCAGGCATAGGCAAACGCCGTGTCCGCGAGGCTAAAGATCATGCCGCCATGACACATGCCGTGGGCGTTGAGCATGAAATCAGCCACCACCATGCTTAGTCGCGCATAGCCAGGTCGGGTGTCGACCAGCTGCATCTTCATCGCACCGGGTAAGGTTTCTTTGGCCTGTAGCGCCGCCACCGTGGCTTCGGCTAACGCCTGAGCGTCATTGGTTAAATCAAGCATGTGCGTGTGCTCCCAAAACTTGCTGCTGTAGCCACGGCGACACGCGGTAGCGGTCTTCACCGTAGGTGGCGCCGAGCTGGCGTAAAACGGTTTGGACTTTATCAAAGCCAATGCTCTGAGCCCAGGCCAGTGGGCCTTGCGGATAGTTAACGCCCAAACGCATCGCTTTATCGATGCCCTCGGGGCTGCCCACGCCTTGATTCACTGCGTCGGCCGCTTCGTTGGCCAACATCGCCACCGTACGCATCACCACCAAGCCGGGGATGTCGGCCAAAACCGACACCGCCAAACCACAGCCTTGCAACAGACCGGTCACCGCCGTTAACGCCTTGTCACTGGCGCCAGCGGCCACGCTGATGGCCACGCGGGTCGCGGTTTGATAATCCAAGGCCAAATCCAGCAATACCGTATTGGGCTGTTGGTTGTCGTAGGCGCGCTGGCTGGCGCTGCGGCCATCGGTGACGCACAGCACCACATCGCCAATGGTGGCCAGGCGGCCATTGATGGCTGGCGCGCGTTCAAATGCCAAGCCTTGGGCGCTTAAGCGATCGGCCAAAGCCTGGGCCGCTAAAGACGCGCCGTGAATGCACACATCGGTTGGATAGGCCACTTCGGCGGCCGTTTGAGCCTGTGGCGAGGCCGCATCAGCACCGTAGTCATAAAAACCGCGGCCGCTCTTTTTACCCAAAAAACCAGCGTGTACCAGATCTTGCTGCACCAAGGAAGGTAAAAAGCGCTGATCGTAATAAAACGCCTGCCACACCGACTGGGTCACGGCAAAATTCACATCATGGCCGATTAAATCCATTAACTCAAATGGCCCCATACGAAAACCACCGGCTTCACGACAGCATGCATCAATCGTGGCCGCATCTGCGCCCTGCTCTTGATACACCCGTAACGCCTCGGCGTAATAGGGTCGCGCCACGCGGTTGACGATGAAGCCTGGCGTCGATTTGGCGTAGACTGGCGCCTTGCCCCAAGCTTCAGCCGTGGCGTACAGCGTCGCCAACACTGCTTGGCTGCTGGCCAAGCCAGCAACGATTTCCACCAGCGCCATCAGCGGCGCTGGGTTGAAAAAGTGTAGCCCAGCCAGACGTTCCGGGCGCTGTAAGGCCGAAGCAATGGCGGTAATCGAAATAGAGGACGTATTGCTGCCAAACACACAGTCTGGGCCGACAATGGCCTCTAAATCGGCGTACAGCTTCTGCTTGCTGGCTAAGTCTTCGTTAATGGCCTCTACGACTAAGGCTGCATCGGCCAAGTCGGTCAAGGCACTCACCGGGATTAACTGGGCCTGCGCCCGTTCACCCGCGCTGGCGCTCAAACGGCCTTTGGCCACCAGCCGCTCAATGCGCGCCTGAATACTGGCCACGGCCGCTGCGGCGGCCCCTGGGCGCACGTCTAATAACTTCACCGGATGGCCCGCAACTACGGCCACTTGGGCAATGCCTGCGCCCATGGCGCCTGTGCCGACAACGGCAATCACTTGATTTTGCTGGATGGCACTCATCTCACACTCCCTTAAATACGGCAGGCCGTTTTTCGGTAAAGGCCATCACGCCTTCACGATAATCGGCGCTTTGACCCAATTCGGCCAT
>JAGNTR010000004.1 GCA_017987415.1 Neisseriaceae bacterium | reverse complement strand
AGCAGGCATTTTATTGGATGGAAACCGCCGCAGAGAATGGCAGTGCCGAAGCAGAATATTATCTGTCTTTATTTTATGAAGATGGCTTGGGCGTGAATGAGCCTGATTTAGCGGTGGCGATGAAGTGGCTGCGTCAAGCGGCGGAACACGATTACCCCTATGCTTATTATGAGTTAGGCCTAGCTTATCTGGCCGGTAAAACCGGCGCCATCGATGCCCACCAAGGCGCCGTGTGGCTAGATAAGGCCGCCCGTGTGGGCGTGGTTCGAGCGCAGCGGCAGTTGGCTGAACTCTACGCCCAAGGCGTGGGCGTGGCACAAAACACCGGCTCTGCGATGTATTGGTATCGCCAGGCCAGTAAGGGTGGCGATGTCGCCGCCCTGAAGGCTTTAGAAGCGCTACAGCCATAAAAGACGATAATAAAAGCCCGTTTAAAAACTGATTGTTTTTAAACGGGCTTTTTGCTGCGTGGTGATTTTGGATGGGGTTGCGTGTGGCGTGGCTAAATAAAGTAAACAATAGGCCTTGACCTTACCCTCTGGGGAAGGTTTAAGCTGTGATGGTTTTCAACACACCATACACTTTATAAGGAGTAATACCATGAGTACCATTCAAATGACTGTTTTGGGCATGACTTGCCGTAAATGCGTGGCCCACGTGACCGAAGCCTTAACCGACGTTGAGGGCGTGACCAGCGTGAACGTTGATCTAGAAACCAAGCTGGCTACGGTAGACACCGATGGCACGGTCAGCGTGGCTGATTTGACCGAAGCGGTTGTCGCTGAAGGCTATGAAGTCGGCCAAGCTTAAACACTATTGAGACAGGAGGTTGGCATGAATCAGCAACAATCAATCCAAAGCATACGCCTAGCGGTGACTGAAATGACCTGTGCTTCATGCGTGGGTCGGGTCGAGAAAGCCTTGGGGAAAGTAGAGGGTGTTGTGTCTGCCTCTGTCAACCTCATGACTAATCAGGCTACGGTTGAGTATGACGTGAAACAAACCAATGTCGCGGCCCTCATTAAAGCCGTAGAAGGCGCCGGTTACGGCGTGACCACCGAAAAACTGGTGTTCGATGTCAGTGAAATGACGTGCGCTTCTTGTGTGGGCCGGGTTGAAAAAGCCCTCAAAAAACAGCCAGACGTACTGGAGGCGCAAGTTAATTTGGCTACGGAGCAGGCCAGCGTTACCGTGTTGACGGGTACGTCCGTCGCCGGCTTGATGCACACCTTACAAAAAGCGGGTTATCCTGCGCGCCTACATGAGGCGGGTATGAAAACTGAAGACGATGGCAAAGGCTTGAATAAAGAAACCAAGATCCTGATCGCTTCAGTGATTTTAACCTTGCCCTTGGTGGCACCGATGATTTTAATGCCGTTCGGCATTCACCTGATGCCGCCCGCCTGGATTCAATTTGTCTTGGCCGGCGTGGTGCAGTTTGTGTTTGGCTGGCGCTTTTATAAGGCCGGTTGGGCAGCGGTGAAGGCCAGGGCCGGCAATATGGATTTACTGGTGGCCTTGGGCACCAGCGCCGCGTTTGGACTGTCGATTTATGAATGGCTGTTTGGGCGGCAACACCTGTATTTTGAAACCTCAGCTGCGGTGATCACGCTGATCCTCGTGGGTAAGTGGCTAGAATCGCGCGCCAAGCGTCAAACCACAGAAGCCATTCGTGCGTTAAATGCTTTACGTCCAGAAATGGCACGAGTGGTGATTAATGGCGAAGAGGTTGAAGTAGCGATTGCTCAGGTTCAGGTCAATGACGTGGTGCGGGTTTTGCCCGGTGAACGGATGCCCGTCGATGGCGAAGTATTAGAAGGCATGACGGCGGCGGATGAATCCTTGCTGACCGGTGAGAGTGAGTGGGTGAACAAGAACGTCGGTGACCAAATCATTGGCGGTTCGGTGAACACCGACGGGGCGATCTTGGTGAAAACCACCGCCATCGGTGCCGAAACCACGCTGGCACGCATCATTCGCTTAGTGGAAGAGGCTCAGGTTGCCAAAGGGCCACTGCAGCGCCGCGTCGACCAAATCAGCGCCATTTTTGTGCCGGTTGTGCTGGTGATTGCCTTGATTACCTTTTTGGCTTGGGGCTTAAGCACCGGTGACTGGGGGCATGCAATCTTGACGGCGGTGGCGGTGATGGTGATTGCCTGTCCTTGTTCTTTAGGCTTGGCCACACCTACGGCGATTATGGCGGGCACAGGCGTGGCTGCGAAGTATGGCATTTTGATTAAAGACGCCGAAACCTTAGAGCGGGCTCACGCCATCGACACGCTGGTGTTCGATAAAACCGGCACCCTAACCGAAGGCCAGCCAAGCTTGGTGGCCAGCGTCAGCGATGGCCTGAGCGAGTCTGAATTCCTCATCGTGGCTGGGGCCGTACAGCAAGGCAGTAGTCACCCTTTGGCGCAGGCGGTTAAGGATCGCGCCCAGGCCTTGGGCTTAAGCTTGCCCGACACCACCGACATGCAAAACATTGTGGGTAAGGGCGCAGAAGCCAAAGTGGCCGGTGTGCAGACTTATTTAGGCAACGACCGCTTAATGCAAGAAAAAAACGTGGATTTAAGCGCCTATCGTGCCCGTGCCGATGAATTTGAAGCCGCAGGCCGTACGGTGTCTTGGCTGATGCAAGCGCCAGCGCAAGGTGAGTCAACGCTGCTGGGCTTCATGGTGTTTGGCGATGAAATCAAAGCCACCGCCAAAGCAGGCATTGCCGCGCTACAGGCCCAAGGCGTGACCTGTGTGATGTTTACCGGCGACAAAGAAGGGGCGGCCCAGCATGTGGCCAAACAGTTGGGCTTGGACGATGTGCGTGCCCAAATGTTGCCGGAGGACAAATCTAAAAACGTTTTGGCGCTGAAGGCCAAGGGGGCCAGAGTGGCCATGGTGGGCGATGGGGTGAACGATGCACCGGCGCTTGCGGCTGCCGACGTGGGCATTGCCATGGGCCAAGGCGCCGATGTGGCCAAACACGCTGCTGGCATTACGCTGATGCGTGACGATAATCGCTTGATCGCCAGTGCCTTATCGATTGCCCACCGCACCGATCGTAAGATCAAGCAGAATCTGTTCTGGGCATTCTTATACAACACCATCGGCATTCCATTGGCCGCCTTTGGTTTCTTGAATCCGGCTTTTGCTGGTGCCGCCATGGCCCTGAGCAGCGTCAGCGTGGTGATGAATGCCTTATGGCTGAAACGCTGGCGGCCACAAGGCTTTAATGATTAAGACTAGAGCATAAGTACTGTTTCATAGACTGTGTTAAGCTGATGACAACACGTCAACAGCGCGCTTGGCGAAGAGGATGTCCGCCCAGCGCGCTGTTTTTTATAGCCATAGATGAATCAAGCGGTATTTTGTCATAGAATGAGTGCATCATAACGCGTTGCGTAGACGATAGGAGAGCTAAGCGCATGAGTCATACCCTTTTAGATGTAGCTGTTTTGGACCAATATGCGGCCCAAAATCCATTATTTGATACTTGGTGCCAAGGTTTTGGGGTGATCCAGCATCAGCCTTTCACCCAGAGCGCCGCCATTCATATGGCGGAACAATTGGTGAAGCAGGGCAAACAGCCGAATGTGGATGCGGTGTACGAACATTTGATCGCCTTAGACCGACTCAGTAGCGCTGGCCTATGGTTGGTGGTGCACATGACTTACGCCAAGCAGCTGAAGCTAGACGGCAGTCCCTTGGCCAAGGCCGACTTTAAAGAAACGCCCGAAGGCCATACCGGTGGTGCTTTAAATATTGTGCCGGCTTACGCCAGCTATTTAGCGTGGAATGCGCTGACGGGCGACACCCGTAGCTGGATGATGGGCCAGGGCCACTGCGTGGCCGCCATTGATGCCCTCAACGTCTTGACCCGCAACCTGCATCCAGAGCAGGCCGAACGCTATCCGTTTAATGAGGCTGGCTTGGCGCAGCTGTTGCAGGATTTTTATGGCTATGAGCAGGCTGCCGATGGCCGCCCCAGCGCGCCTTTGGGCAGCCATGTGAACCCTTACACCGCAGGCGGCATTAGCGAGGGTGGTTATTTAGGCTTTGCGGAACTGCAGTATGGTCACATGCCGTTGCCGGGCGAAACCTTGGTGACTTTCTTGTCTGATGGCGCGGCAGAAGAACAGCGCGGCAGCGATTGGATTCCTCGCTGGTGGCGTGCCGAAGACACTGGCAAAACGCTCCCCATCATGATTGCCAACGGCCGTCGAATCGAGCAGCGCACTGAAATGGGCACCTACGAAGGCCTAAAAGGCTTCATGACCCATCAGCAACGTTGCGGTTTTGACCCGATTATTTTTGATGGCACCGATCCAGCAGCCTTTGTCACCACGATGTTTGAAATGGAGCGGCGCTTAGATAAAAGCGTGGCCGCGCTTAAGGCGGGCAAAAAAGCCTATCCTGTACCGATCCCCTACGGCATTGCCGAAACCACGAAAGGCTATGGCTTTTATGGAGCCGGTGAAAATGCGGCACACAACCTGCCGCTGCCGGCTAATCCATTTTTAGATGAGCCTGCTCGGGCCATCTTTAATCAGCACGCCGCCACGCTGTGGGTGTCTCCTGATGAGCTGAGCCAGTCGCTGCAAGTATTGTGCCAACACGAAGGCCAAGGCCGTGCTTTAGAGCGTGACCATCCTTTGGCTGCGCGCCACTTAGACGACCCCATTTTGCCGCAGGTGCCGTTTCATAACGACACCTGCTCGCCGATGAGTGCCGTGGATGAGTTCTTCCAAGGCATCGTTGCCGCTAATCCACAGCTGCGTGCCAAGGTCGGTAATCCCGATGAGCTGGCTTCGAACCGATTGTCTGGTGTGTTGAAAGCCTTGAAACACCGTGTGACTGATCCCGAAAGTGATTTAGAGGCCGTGGACGGAAAAATCATCACCGCCTTGAATGAAGAGGCCGTGGTTTCTGCCTGTTTGGCCAATAAGGCGGGGCTAAACTTAGTGGCCAGCTATGAGGCGTTTTGCGTGAAGATGCTGGGCGCGGTACGGCAAGAGTTGATTTTTGCTCGGCATCGTAAAGAAATTGGCCGTCCTGCTGGCTGGCTGGGCTTTCCCGTGATTGCGACGTCGCACACGTGGGAAAACGGCAAAAACGAGCAGTCGCATCAAGACACCACGTTTTGTGAGGCATTACTGGGCGAGATGAGCGACACCATGCGGGTGTTATTCCCTGCCGATCACAACAGTACCTTGGCCTTATTGCCTTCTGTGTATCAGGCGCGCGGACAGATCAGCTGCATGGTGATTCCCAAGCAGGCGCGTTCGGTTTATTTTGAAGCCAATGAAGCCAAGCGTTTGGCTCAAGACGGGGCTTTGGTTTTAGGCGACTATCGCGGTCGCCCCAATAAGAAAGGCAAAGAAAAGCCGATTTTATTGATTGCCACCGGTTCTTATCAGCTAGAGGCAGTACTGCGCGCGTCTGAGCGCTTGCAAGAAGTCGAGCAAAGCCATCGCGTGGTGTATTTGCAAGAGCCAGGCCGCTTCCGTCAACCTCGAGATGCGTGGGAAGAAGAGGTATGCGTAGGCAATGCCCAACGCGAAGCCATTTTCCCGAAAGACATCAAACGCCGCGTGTTTGTCAGCCACATGCGTCCAGAGGTGGCCATCGGTCATCTATTGCCGTTGGTGCGCAGCGCTAAAAAAACCGCTAGCTTGGGCTACATCAATCGTGGCGGTACCTTAGACGTAGCGGGCATGCTGTTTGCCAACCGCTGTACCTGGGCCCACGTTTTAAGCGCTGCGGCACAGGTGAGCGAGCTGCCGTTTGATGAGTGGCTTAACGAAGCAGAGGCGGCTGCCGTCATGGGTATGGGTGATCCTTTAACTTTGCGTTAAGTCGGTCACAGCAGCCTAACGAAAAACACCCTCATCTGAGGGTGTTTTTTTGGTTGGTCGTGGTTAGGTGTTTAATCTAGGCTGCTTGGGATGGGGGTTTTAGCAGTCGCCGCAGGTAAAATAGGCAACTGTCTGGCCGCTGCCGGCACTTCACCGGTTAAGACATTCAAGAAGGCTACGATGTCTTTCACGTCTTGTTTGCTGTAGGTTTGACCCAGCTGTGCTTCACCCATAATGGCCACGCTTTCCTCTAGGCTCCAAACGCTGCCGTCATGGAAGTAGGGGTAGGTACGCGCCACGTTGCGTAAACCAGGTACGCGGAAGAAGTATTTATCGTCCTCAGACTGAGTCACTTGGAAACGGCCTTCGTCGCGTTTTTTACTGCCGGTGAATTGCCAGTATGGGTCTTTAACCAAGCCAAATTTCTGGAATTGGTCGCCGCCAAGGTTCACGCCTTGGTGACAGGCAATACAGCCAGTTGAGATGAATTTATTCAGGCCCACCAGCTCTTTTTCAGTTAAGGCTTTCGCATCGCCGTTTAGATAGTCATCCCAGCGTGTTGGGGTGAGTAAAGTACGTTCAAATAGGCCAATGGCTTTTTGAATGTTCGGCATATTGACCGGATTTTTCTCGCCAGGGAAGGCCTGTTTAAACAATGCCTGATATTCAGGAATTGAGGCGATGGTGTCTACGGCCAGGTTTTGGTGTGGCATCGCCATTTCAACTGGGTTCATGATGGGGCCGCCGGCTTGCTCTTCCACGTCCTTAGCACGACCATCCCAGAATTGGCTGCCCAGTAGTGCAGCATTCAAAACGGTGGGGGAGTTACGGTCGCCAAACTGGCCTTTATGACCTTGGCTGGTGGGTAGGTTGTCCACGCCGTAGGTGGCGAGGCTGTGGCAGCTATTACAGCTGACGGTATGGCCTTTAGACAAACGTGGTTCGTAGAACAGCATTTGGCCGAGGTCTGATTTGATTTTGGTGTAAGGGTTCTCCGTATTTAAGGCCTCTTTGGGTAGAGGCGCAAAAATGCCCTTGGCTTGTTGGTGTAACGCTTCTTTGTTAAAGCCTATTTCATTATTGGCCATGGTCATTGACACGCCGAATAAACCGACGGCCGCGATTGAGACCAAACTGATTTTTTTCCAAGACTTCATAACCCGCTCCTTATTATGGATAAAACGACAAACTGTGGTGTGGTACTTGTTATTGTGTCCATCAACAAGGGCAAGGCTACAGCGTCTAGTTATTTCAGTATTGACAGAAATCAGATAGTTCAGGTTATCTATACCCTGATAAGTTAAGACTAATTGGGCCATAGTTAAGGGCAATGTCGACATAAAATGGCGGCATTGCCTTATTGGCATATTAATAGTGCTGATCGAGGGTGTGGACTAATTGGGTGAGCCAATCGCTGGGGGGGAGGCCTAAGCTTTGGCTCAACGTGGTGTCGAGGACGGCGTAATGCGGGCGCGGCGCCGCATCGGGGTAATGGCTAGACAATACGGGCTTAAGCAGGGCCTGTGGGGCTTCAGCTTGGTATTGAGCCACAACTTTTTGAATCGCCTGAGCCAGGCCAAACCAGCTGATGGCGCGGTTGCCACCGTAGTGTAGTGGCCCTGACGGTAGGGTGGGCATAGCCAGCAGCGTGAATAAGGCATGAGCGACGTCGCCGGCATAGGTGGGGCGGCCAATTTGGTCATGTACGACGGCTAGCTCGCTTTGGCTTAAAGTTTTGCTGAAAATGGTTTGCACAAAATTGGGGCTGTATTCACTGAATAACCAGCTGGTGCGCAACACCAATGCGGTGGGCAAAGTGGCTAAAGTGGCCTCTTCACCGGCAAGTTTGCTGTGGCCATAAACATTGATGGGGCAAGGGGTGTCTGCTTCGACATAGGCGGCCATTTTTTGGCCGTCAAACACATAGTCGGTCGACACATAAATCAGGCGGCAGCCTAGGCTCTTAGCCGCTATCGCCACGCGTTTTGCGCCGTCACGATTGACGGCAAAGGCTGCATCTGGCGCCTGTTCGGCGGCGTCTACGGCGGTGTAGGCGGCGGCATTGATGATGGCGTCTGGCTGTAGCGCCAGCAGCCGATCAATGGCTTGATCGGCGCGGACGTCGAGCTGCTGTGACGACAGAGCGCTGATGCGCCAGCCTTGGGGGCAGCGCGCCTGTAACGATTGGCCTAATTGGCCAGAACCACCGACAACGACGATGTGCATTAAGCAAGATCCTTCAATAACGAGCCCTGTTGGTCTTTGGGCGATAAAATGGGTTGGGCTGCGGTGGGTAATGGCCAGGCAATGTTCAGCATCGGGTCTGACCACAGCAGGCAGCCTTCGTCTTCGGGGGCATAATAGCGGCTGCATTTATAGCTGACAATGGCTTCAGGGCTGAGGGTCAAAAAGCCGTGGGCCATGCCTTCGGGCAACCAGATTTGTTCACGCGCTTGTAAGGTCACGCCATACCAGTGGCCAAACGTGGCCGAATGCGGCCGTAAATCCACGGCTACGTCGTAGATGCTGCCCTGTAAGACGGTGATCAGCTTGGCCTGTGGCTGCGTTTTTTGGTAATGCAGGCCCCGCAAAACGCCGAGGCTGGAATAGGAGAGGTTATCCTGTACGAACTGGGCTTGATCACCTAGCAGCGTTTGGTAGCGTGCTTGGCTGTGGGTTTCCAAAAAGCAGCCGCGCGCGTCTGGATAGACGCGTGGACGCAGCAGCTTGACGCCTTCTAAAACAGTGTCTTCAATCTGCACGTCCATCTCCTTGTTGCTGAATAAACTGTAACAGGTTATGGCCGTAGGTGCTGTGCCGTAGCGGCTGCGCGCTGGCTTTAAGATCGGTTAAGGTCAGCCATGAGTTTTGGAAGGCGATGATTTCCAAGCACGCAATGGTACGCTTGAGGCTGCTTTGGGTGTGGGCCACAAACTGGGCGGCCGCCAATAGGCTGTCGCAGGTGCCAGTGTCGAACCAGGTGGCGCTGTTTGGTAAGGGGTGGACCTGTAATCTATCCTGGGCTAAATAGGCTTGATTGAGGTCGGAAATCTCGAGTTCGCCTCGAGCCGAGGGCGTCAGTGTCTGGGCCATGGCTACTGCGTCCTTAGGGTAAACGTAGAGGCCGGTGACGGCATAGTCTGATGGCGGCTGGCTTGGTTTTTCGATGATGTGGGTGGGCTTGCCTGCTGCATCAAAAGCCACCACGCCAAAGCGTTCTGGCGCCGCCACCTGTTGGGCAAAAATATGCGCCTGCTGCGGGTGCCGTAAAGCATTGGCGAGGGCAGCATGAACAGGATCACCAAAGAATAAGTTGTCGCCCAAAATCAGCGTCACCGGTGCTGGGCCGATGTAGTCAGCCGCAATGAGCAGCGCCTGGGCAATGCCTTGTGGCTGCGGCTGTGGGGCATAGTCTAGGCGCAGCCCGAGCGCGCTGCCGTCCCCAAACAGCTGTTGAAATTGGGGTAAATCATGCGGCGTGCTGATGATGAGGATGTCGCGAATACTGGCCTGCATCAGTACGGCCAGAGGATAGTAAATCATCGGCTTGTCGTATACGGGCGCCAGCTGTTTGGACACGGCTTGGGTAATCGGGAACAGCCGGCTGCCGGTGCCGCCGGCTAAAATAATGCCCTTCATGGGTTTAAGCTTTCTAAATACCAGCGCACGGTTTGTTCCAAACGGGTGTCGAAATCCACGGCAATGTGCCAGCCTAGGGTGCGTTTGAGCTTGTCGGCGTTGAGCGCGTAACGCACGTCATGGCCTGGGCGGTCGGTGACAAAGCTGATTAACTCGGCATAGGATTGGCCTGAGGCTCTCGGTTTAAGCGCATCAAGGCGCTGGCAAAGGCGGGTAACCAATTCAAGATTGCTGACTTCTTGCTGGGCACTGATGTGGTAGTCGCTGCCGCAGACGCCATTGTTTAAAATGAGCCAAAGGGCTTGAATGTGGTCATCGACGTAGAGCCAGTCGCGGCTGTTGTGGCCATCGCCATATAGCGGCAGTGGCGTTTCTTCGAGGGCACAGGCCAACATGCGAGGAATCAGCTTTTCAGGATGCTGCCACGGACCAAAGTTATTGGTGCAGTGGGTGATTAAAGTCGGTAAGCCGTAGGTGCGGTGCCAGGCATTGACCAAATGATCACTGGCGGCCTTACTGGCCGAGTAGGGGTTACTCGGGCGGTAGGGTGCGGCCTCGGTGAGCGGCGGCGCGCCCAAGGCTAGGTCGCCAAACACTTCGTCGGTCGACACGTGTAGAAACCGAAAGTCAGCTTGTTTCTGGGCTGATAGACCTTGCCAATACAGTCGGGTTTCTTCCAATAGCGTAAACGTGCCTTGAATATTGCTGTGCATAAAGGCTTCAGGGCTATGAATGGCGTTGTCGACGTGGCTCTCTGCGGCCAAATGTAAGACGGCCTGTGGCTGATGCTGGTTAAAAAGTTGGTTTAAAGTAGCGCCATCATTAATGTCGCTGTGGCAGAAATAATAACGTGGATGCTGGGCTAGGTCGGCCAAGGCCTGAGGCTGGCTGGCATAGGAGAGGCAGTCAATGTTGACCACGCTGGCGTTGGTGTGGGTGAGCAAAAAACGCACCAAATGGCTGCCAATAAAACCAGCACCGCCGGTGATAAAATAACAAGGAGTACGCACGTTTGGCCTTTAAACAACACATCAAAGGAAACAGTATAAAGAATTTTGGCACGCTGCGCTGTATTCATGCTGGCGAATAAAGCGGCAGAATGTTTAAAGTTTTGTTAAAATGCTCGCTTTTGGCGTTAAATGGTCGTAGTCTCGGCCTTATCGTGATGCGCCGATTGTGCTCGAATAACCAAGCGTTTAGCCTGTTTAGGCCCGTAACGTCGGGTTTTTTTTCGGGGCAATAGCGTTTGATTAAATTATTGTTTTAAGAGTATTCAGTAATTTATTAAAGTTAGTTTAAGTGAGGATAGAAGGTCAGAATGGACGCAGTTTTATTGGCCAAGCTGAATAACAGCTTGCCGCAAACACAATGTCAGCAGTGTGGTTACGATGGGTGTCTGCCCTATGCGCAAGCCATGCTGGAAGGCGTCGCGCCCATTAATCTATGCCCACCAGGCGGGACGGCTGGCATGCGCAGCTTAGCGGAAATCTTAACCGTGCCTGAGCTGCCGTTTGCGCCAGAGGTGGCGCTTAAGGCAGCCAAGCCTAAAGTATTGGCGTTTATCCGCGAGGCTGAGTGCATTGGCTGTACCGCCTGCATTAAAGCATGTCCAGTAGACGCCATTTTGGGCGCGAATAAGCGCATGCACACCGTGATTGCCAAAGAATGCACCGGCTGCGAGCTGTGCGTGGCGCCTTGTCCAGTAGACTGTATTGATTTAGTGCCTGTGAAGAGTGAGTTCCTGCCCCAAGGCGGGGCGCTATTGCATGAGGCAGCGTTTGAAACGCCACGCTCGGCGGCTGAATATGCACGTCATCGCTATGAAACGCGCTCTTTGCGACTGTTGCGTAATAAGGCCGCGCGCGAGGCGTTCTTGCAAGAAAAACAAGCCCAGCTTAAGGCCAAGCTGACCTTGGCAAAAGAGCCAGAGGTAGGCGAACCAGACGTGACCGTGCTGAAAATGGCCAGCCCCAGCGACATCATTGCCGCCGCCATGGCGCGTGCCAAAGCGCGCTTGAGTGAAAATCAGCAAACCGATGAGCAAAAGGCCGCAGAAGCGGCCTATAAGCAGGAGCAGCTCGATACGGCGACCCATGACGCCGCCATTCGCAATGCTCAGCGTGACATTAAATATGGTTCTGAAACCGAGCGACAGCAGGCAATTGCCCTGCTGCGAGACAAAAAGCGCGCGGCGCGCGCTTTGAAAAAAACCAAGTCTTAAGCTGGTTTTTCGACCGCGTCTTTTTTCTTTTTGGGTTCCATCAAGGGCAGGCTGGTCTGGCTTTTGACCTTGGTGGTGCTGTGGTCGGCCAGATTCATGGCCGTCAGCTTACCGCCCCAAAGAGCGCCAGAGTCTAAGCACACCACACCATCTTCATCATAAAACCCCAGCGACGACCAGTGGCCAAACAAAATGGTGTGGCTGCTGTAGGCCTTGTGCTCGGCCTGAAACCAAGGAATCAGCTCTGGCGGCATCTTTTTAGGCTTACCTTTAAAATCCAAGTCCAATGCGCCGTCTCGAGTAATCGCCCGCGTGCGGGTGAGGACGTTGATGATCAGGCGCAGCCGATCCATGCCTTCTAGGCTGCTGCGGTAGCGATTGGGTTTATTGCCGTACATTTGGCTAAACACTTCGCGGTAATACACCGAGGTTAAAGCCATCTCTACTTCTTCGGCTAAATCCAGCGCTTGATCGATAGACCATTCTGGTAATAGGCCAGCGTGCACAAGGGCATAGCGTTCATCGGCCAACATCATCGGACGTGAGCGCAGCCAGTCCATCATGATTTTGTTGTCGACGGCGTTTAAAATCCCGTCTAGGGTGTCCCCTTTTTTAAGACGGCCATAGCCTTCGTAGACGGCCAATAGGTGCAGATCGTGGTTGCCCAATACGGTTTGCATGCAGTCTTCATGCTGCATGATGAAGCGGATGGTTTCTAGCGATTTAGGGCCACGGTTGACGATGTCGCCCGTGAGCCACAGCGAATCTTTACCATAGTTAAAGTCTAATTTATTCAATAAAGCTTGAAATTCGTCAAAACAACCTTGTAAGTCGCCAATGACATAGTGCGCCATGATGTTGGTCCTTGTGGGCATCTTTTAATGCTGAAAATAGGGGGCCAGTTGAAGTTGGCCTAATCGTGCCATTTTAACATCAATTATTCGCGGTATTATAAACATTAGCTATTAGAGTAAGCGATTGTATTTTAAGTAACTTGTAGTGTGTTTCAATATTTTAGCCACAGAATCGATTATTTGTGCGATAAATGGCCTGAATTTTTGGCCCCAAAGCGGTTAATCCATGTAGAATTGCCCCCCGTTTGAATCAGAATGAACAAGGGCCCTCAACCAGCCATCAGTGGGTACGGTCGTTAACGACGTCGGCCCATTTTTTGTTTTCTAATGATTTTCATTCTAGACACTGGACGGTTTCACAGTGTTTCACTCATTTAGTTTGCGCCTTATTGAGATGCGCAATGCTTTAGCCTGCTATACGGGGGATTATTTATGAGCGCGGATTTAAAACACACAAACCCAGGGTTAAAGAAAACCTTGGTGTTGTGGCAGGTGATTATCGTGGGTTTGGCCACCATGCAGCCAATGACCGTATTTGATACGTTCGGCATCGTGGGCGACAAAAGCGACAATCATGTCCCTAGTGCTTACATAGTGGCGTTGATCGCCATGCTGTTCACGGCGTTGAGTTATGGTCACATGGCTCGACGATTTCCATCGTCAGGTTCTGCCTATACCTATACGCAGCGGACCATCAGTCCGAGCTTAGGGTTTTTGGTGGGCTGGACGTCGCTACTGGATTATTTATTCATGCCTATGGTGAATATTCTATTGGCGACCATCTACCTGCACACCCTGTTTCCTGATGTGCCCACTTGGACGTTTGTGGTCGGCTTGTCGATCTTGATGACGGTGGTCAACCTCAAAGGCATTGAAATTGTGGCGCATTTTAACACCGTGATCGTGGTGTTTCAGATGCTGTTTATTGCCGTGTTTGTGGGGATGGTGGCCTACGGCCTGACTCAAGGTGAGGGGTCTGGTACCTTGGTGAGCAGCGAGCCGTTTGTGTCGTCAGAACTTGCCTTCTCAGGCATGGTGGCCGGCGCCACGATTCTGTGTTTTTCATTTTTGGGTTTTGATGGCTTAAGCTCGCTGTCGGAAGAAACCAAGGATGCCGCCAGAGTGATTCCGCGCGCGATTTTCTTGACCGCCTTGATCGGTGGGGTGATCTTCATCATCACGACTTATTTCTTGCAGCTTTATTTTCCGCACACCGAATCGGTGTTCCAAAAACCGGATGAAAGTCAGCCTGAAATCTTCCTCTACGTGGCGGGTAAAGCGTTTCAATCGGTGGGACTGTGTTTCTCCATTGTGACCGTATTTGCCTCGGGCATGGCAGCGCATACCGGTGCCTCACGGTTAATGTATGTGATGGGCCGCGACGGTATTTTTCCGAAAAAATGGTTTGGCCACGTTCACCCGACTTGGCAGACGCCGTCTATCAACGTGATTTTGGTGGGCATTGTTGGCTTTTCCGCCATTTTCTTGGATTTGGAAGAGGCTTTGCACCTGGTCAACTTTGGCGCCTTAACCGCCTTTACCTTTGTGAATTTGTCGGTGATCGTGCAGTATTATTGGCGTGATGGCTTACGCGGTGGCCTCAAGAACAACATCCATTATTTGTTGCTGCCTGCTTGCGGGACTTTGAGCATTGGCCTGCTGTGGTATTTCATCGAGATCGAGTCGCTGTATCGGGGTTTAGTTTGGATGGCGCTGGGCTTGATTTATCTGGCTGTGGTGACCAAAGGCTTTAAAAAATACCCACAGGCTTTTTTAGATAAAGCACCGATTACTGAAGATTAATGCTTTCGCGTGAAACCGTCACCGAAACAGCCCAGCGTTCGCGCTGGGCTTTTTTTATCCCCGTTCACCCACAGAAACTGGGTGTGAAGGTGTGGATAAGATGTGGGCGGATGGGTTTAGTGGTTGTTGCGGCAGGCATTTTTTGTATTGCTTAAAAAATAGGCGTTAATACAGACGACAGCGTTGACTGTTGTCGTGGGGTAGGCACAATAGCACCTGTTGCGATTGGTCAAGTCGCAAAATGGCGCGGTCGCGATGGTGGGGTAAGGCTTCGGCAATCAAATAGTACACGTCGGCGCGGCTAACGCTAGTGGGACTGCCGCTGTGGCGAATGGCAAAGTCGTCGGTGCGTGGGTAGGGCAGCTCAGGCCATGCGTTGCCCGGGGCTTTAAAGCTGTGGTGCTGGGCATAATGGCGCTCTAGGAACAGGGCGTTGTGGATGAGGGCCTGTTTGGCCTGTTGGCGCTTAACGATGAGCCGCTGCTGCTGCTGAAAGGCCTGGTTGGCGGCTTGAGCCAAGAGGGCGCTGATGGCGAGCGCCAAGAGCAGGCTGATGAGGCTGTGGCCACGCTGACGCGTGCGCCCAAAAAAGGGGTTGAGCATAAAAAAGCGTTTCGATAAGGTCTGAGTAGACTGTATCGAAACGCCAGTGAGTCAAGCAAATGCCGAGCTAGGGTTTAGCTAAGGCTTTTTGTTCGCGCCGTAGCTGCCAATGGGCCAATAATGAATAGGCCGCAGGGATGACCAGCAAAGTCAAGAAGGTCGAGCTGATCATGCCGCCGATCACCGCCACGGCCAAGGGGCCGTTGGTTTCGGCGCCAGCACCGAGGCCTAATGCCGCCGGCAGCATGGCCAACACCACGGTTAGGCTGGTCATCAACACCGGGCGCAGACGAATCGGACAGCTTTTGGCCAAGGCTTCGTCAATGTCCATGTTTAGCTGGTTGCGGTATTGGTTGGTGATGTCGACCAATAAAATGGCGTTTTTGGCGACCAGGCCAATCAACAGCACCAGGCCAATGACGGAATAAATATTCAACGACAGGCCAAACAGCCACAGTGCGACTAAGCCGCCGACCACGGCTAAGGGCTCGGCCAACATGATCAGCGCTGGCTGTAAGAAGCTGTTGAACTGCGCCGCCAGCACCAGATACAGCATCAGCGTGGCCAGGCCAAATACAAACATCAGCTCGCCACCAGAGCGCGACAGCTCCCGCGCTTGGCCTTTAAATTCAACCCAATAGCCAGGCGGCAGCATTTGGCGTGAGGCATCGGTGACGATGGTCATAGCGTCGCCTAGGGCGATTGTGGGTGAGGCAGAGAAGCTGATGGCGTATTGCAAGGAGCTGCGCTCAATCTGGCTGGCGTTGAGGGTGGGCTCAATGTCGGCCACGCTAGACAGCGGAATCATTTGGCCACTGCCTGAGCGAATATAGCTCTCGGCTAAATCTTGTGGCTTACTCATCGCTGCGGTACTGGATTTGACCCGAATGTCGTAGCGTTCGCCGTCGCCATCAGAGAACTGGCCTACGTTTTTACCCGCAGTGAGCTCGTTTACCGCCGCCAAGACGTCTTGGGTGTTGAGGCCCAGTTGGGCCGCCTGCTCGCGTTTAACCTGAACCTTCAGCTGTGGCTGCTCGTTTTCGGTGTCGCTGTCGATGCGGCCAAATAGCTCAGTTGCTTCTAGCTCTTCCGCCAACTTCATGCCTATGGTTTGGGCCGTGTTCTTGTCGCTGCCAACGACGGAGAAGCGCAGGCTACCGCCACGGCTTTCGCCCAGACGCGGTGGTGCGGACACAATGAGCTTGGTGCCGGGAATGTCGCTGAGGATTTTTTTGGTCTGCTCCATCAGTTCAGCCTGTGAGGCCTTACGTTCATTTTTAGGCTTCAGGCGAACGCTGATATTGGCATTATTACCCCCGCCGCGGCCGACTTGAACCAAGACGGTGTCGATTTCGGGCATGGTTTTGAGGCGTGCCTCGACTTCGCGGGCGCGGTTGTCGGTGTAAAACACGCTGGAGCCAATAGGGGTGCGTAGGCGCACGTCAAAGCGGCTTTCGTCTTCGGTGGGGTAAAACTCTGTTTTCAACAGCAGCAAGGTGCCAAAGCCCACCACGACTAGCGCCAAGCAGCCGTACAGCACTTTTTGGCGGTGGTTTAAAACCCACAGCAGGGCGCGAGTATAGGTTTGCTCTAAGACAATAAAGAGGTGTTCCAGCTTTTGGTAGAGCTTGCCTGGCTGGCGCTTGCTTTTTAAGAAGCGTGAACACAGCATGGGGGTGAGCGTCAGCGACACGAATAGCGACACCATCACCCCGAAAGCGACCACCACGGCAAAGGCGTTAAAGAGCCGGCCCACGGTGCTGGTTAAAAAGACGATGGGCAAGAAAATGGCAACTAAGGAGAGGGTGGCGGCCACCACGGCAAACACCACTTCCTGGGTGCCTTTTTCAGCCGCTACCATGGGCTCATCGCCTTCTTCTTCGCGCCGGTGAATCGCTTCTAGCACCACGATGGCGTCGTCCACCACCACGCCAATCAACAGTAAAAGGCCCAAAAGGGTAATGGTGTTGAAGGTGTAGCCAAGGAAATACATCAGCGCAATGGCGCCCAGTAGCGACACGGGAATCGCCGTGGACACGATCAGCGTGGCGCGCCAATTACGCAGGAACAGCCACACCACCAATGCCGCCAACAGCGTCCCCTCAACTAAGTGAGACTTCAACGCTTCGACCATTTCATTAATGTAAGAGGCCGAGTTGTTGGCGATGTCTAAGTGCATGCCTTCGGGCAGGCTAGGGCGAATCTGCTGTTCAATCCGCTCCATGATTTTATCGGCGGTGCTGACGGTGTTGGTATTGGGCACGCGGATCACCGCAATACTGACGCCGGGCTGGCCGTTGGTGCGGTTGATCGAGCGAATGTCGCCTTCGCCGTCAATGACGGTGGCCACGTCGCGCAGCATAATGGGCAGATTGTTTTTGGCCGTGATCACCACGCTTTTTAAGGCTTCAACGCTGTGGTATTCCTGATCCAAGTCGATGACGTATTCACGGCTGCCCGACACCAAGGTACCGCCGGCCTCTTGGCGGTGTTCTTTACGTAAAGCAGCGCTGACGTCTTGAATGCCCAGGCCATATCCGGCCAGTTTAAGCGAGTCGACGGAGACGCGAATTACCCTTTGGCCGCGGCCGAAAACCGCGATCGAGCCGACGCCGTCAATGACTTCTAATTGTTTGGAAATGATGTTGTTGGCGTATTTATATAGCTCGCGCTCGGTGTGGTTGCCGTTGAGCGACATCATCATGATGGGCGCGCTATTGGGGTCTGACTTCGACACGATGGGCGCGTCGGCGTCGTCGGGCAAGCGTCGGCGCACCCGCTCCAGTGCAGACTGTACCTCGTTAAACGCCACGTCGATGTCTTTGTCGAGGTTGAACGTCAGCTGAACGCGTGAGCTCCCCGTGCTGGAGGTGGACTCAATTAAGTCGATGCCGGCCACACGGTTGACCGCGCTTTCGATCGGCTGGGTAATACTTTGGTCAATCACGTCTGGCGTCGCGCCATCCAGTGTGGTGGAGACGTTTAACGTCGGCTGTTCGATGGAGGGGTAGCGATCCACGCCAATACGCTGATAAGCCACCGTCCCAAAGAGAATCACCATGGTGCTCAGCACCAGCGCCAGCACATGGCGCTTGATGAATAAATTAATCCAATTCATGTCTGTCCTAGGCTATTGTGCGATGGGGATGGCTTTGGCCATGGGGGCCTTAGTGATGTCGACCTTGGCGCCTTGGCTGAGGAAGCCAGCGCCATCGATGGCAATGGTTTCACCCGCCTGTAGGCCGTCGGTGATCTCAACCACTTGCTCGTCGGTGTAGCCGGTGCTGATCAGGCGTTCGGTCACGGTATTGTCGGGTTTGACCACGTATAAGACTTTGCCTTCTGGTCGTTCCACAATGGCTTGCTTGGGGATGCTGAGGGTGGGCGATTGGGCCACCACAATCTGCGCCTTCATGCTGTCGCCGGCCACGTAGGGGGCGTCATCGGGCAAGAGGGCGTAAATGATTTTGGCGCGCGTGGCGGGGTCTAGGTCGGAGCGCACTTCGCTGACGGTGAGCTCTAGATAAGGGGCTTGATCGCCGAGTAAAACGGTTTGGCCGATGCGCACGAGGGCACCGTCGTTACGGCCTAGCGACAGCTTGACCTGGCGATGACCGGTGCTGCTGAAGCCAAACAGCACGCTGCCTGGGTTCACGTATTCGCCTAGATTAACCATACGGGTTTGGATGCTGCCCGAGTAGGGCGCACTGATGACGCTGCGGCCAACATTACGTTGGGTTTGGGCTTGCTGAGCTTGGGCTGCGGCCACTTGTTTTTGGGTGGCGGTCACCTGAGCTTGAGTATTCTCTAAGGCGGCCTGAGAAATAAATCCTTGCTCAAACAGGGTGCGATCGCGGCGCAGCTGGTTGGCCTGCTCTGTGGCCAAGGCCTGTAGGCGCGCGACGTCGGCGCTGGCGGCGAGGTTTTTGCTCTCTAGGTCAGCTGCGTCAATGTGGGCCAGCGCTTGGCCTGCGGTCACTAGCTGGCCTTCCGTCACCAAAATTTGGGTGACGATGCCGGCGACTTCGGTGGCGATATTGGGCGCGTACTTGGCTTCTATTTGTGCAAAGGCCGCCACTTTTTTGTCCAGAGGGGCTTGGGTGACGGTCAGCGCCGTGATGCTCGCTGCAGCCCGTCCACGACCAGGGCCACTGCCTGCATCGTCCGCTTTTTTATCCGAACAGGCGCCTAGCCCTATGGCTAAGCTGGCATAAACGGCTAGCCACAGCAGTCGACGGGGACTGCCGTGGCCGTGAATAGAAGAGTGTTTAGACATGAGTATTCTTAAAAATAAAATTGACCGAGTAACGCTGATATTCCCCTACATGCAGAGCATTCGACCAGATTATGCAAGTTAGGTTGCAGGCGCTGGGCTAATTTTAACATTGAATCAAGGCTAAATGATGACTGTTGCGTTTAAGTCTTAAAATTGTCTTATAAAATCGAAGGTGTCGCCAGATGGGGCTGATTTGTGGCTCAGAACACGCTATGACGGACATTATTTATGGTCATCAGCCTGTGGATACTTTGGCATAACAGCCAATTAGTGTACCATTAGGGCTGTTTTTGGATTATCTATGTCATTATTTCTTTTAAGTTGCAGATCGCCTGATCTGCACTGTTCGAAACGTGCCCAAGGCTGTCATCCAAGTATCTGTTAATCTATCTAAAAATACTCAGTTTGATGAGTAGACGGGGTAATGAATCATCTATGAGCTCAGTTGAACCAAACGTGCCTGCTTCGCCAGAAAAAAACGAATACAAACAAATCGTCGACATGACCCAAGTGAATGATTGGATCGCGACCTTAATGCCGGTGTCGGGCCTGATCGTGCACGGTCAAGCGATGGATGTGGTGAAGTTTCATGAGCCCGAGCAGCAGCAGGCCTATCAAGATTTGATCGCCTTACTGCAGCAATTACACCCGGCCGACGTGGCGCGTATTTTAGAATCCTTACCCGTCGACGAACGGCTATTGGTGTGGCGCTTGGCCGGCCCAGAGAACGATGGCGAAGTCTTGCTGGAAGTTTCGGACGCGGTGCGCGAAACCTTGATTGAAGGCATGACTAAGGCCGAGCTATTGGCCGCCATGAGCGATTTAGACACCGACGAGTTGGCTGAATTGGCCCATGATTTGCCTAGGCAAGTGGTGTATGCCGCCTTAAGCACTTTAGATGAGAAGGAGCGCGCTCAAGTTGCCGCCGCCTTGTCGTATGAGGAGGATCAAGTCGGCACGCTGATGGATTTTGAGTTCGTGAGCATCCGCGCCGACGTGAGTTGTGAAGTGGTCTTACGCTATTTGCGCCGCTTTGAAGATTTGCCCGACCACATGGACAAGATTTTTGTGGTGGATGAAGACAGTATTTTGAAGGGTGTATTGCCCATTCGTAAGCTCTTAGTCGCCGATCCTGAAGACATTGTGGCCGACGTGATGGCCACCGACGTGGTGATGTTTCAGCCTGAAGACGATGTGGAAGAAGCGGCTTTGGCATTTGAGCGCTATGACTTAGTGACCGCCCCAGTTGTTGATGGCAACCAAAAGCTGATTGGTCGCATCACCGTGGATGAGATGGTGGACGTGATTCGTGAAGAATCTGCCACCGACATCATGAACATGGCCGGTATGAAAGAGGAAGAGGATTTATTTGCCCCGGTCATCGATTCGGTGAAAAACCGTTGGATGTGGCTGGCGATTAATCTGTGTACTGCTTTTATTGCCAGCCGCGTGATTGGAGTGTTTGAAGGTTCGATTGAAAAAGTGGTGGCATTGGCAGCCTTGATGCCGATTGTGGCGGGTATTGGCGGTAACTCCGGCAACCAGACCATCACCATGATTGTGCGCGCTATTGCCATGGGCCAGATGCAAATGGGCCAGTCGCTCAAGCTGTGGCGTAAGGAGCTGGGCGTGGCCGTATTGAATGGCTTGGTGTGGGGAACGGTGATGGGCTGCGTGGCCTGGCTGCTGTACGACAGCTTTGAGCTGGGCGCCGTGATGGTGTCGGCGATGACGCTGAACCTTGCCTTGGCGGCCACCATGGGCGTGTTGATCCCGGTGACCATGCAAAAATTTGGCAAAGACCCAGCCCTCGGCAGCAGCGTGATGATCACCGCCGTCACCGACTCCGGTGGCTTCTTTATTTTCTTGGGCCTCGCCAGCCTCATCTTATTGTAAACCGCTTCGTGCTCGGATAAGGTGTTTATGACCCAACTTGATTCTTCCCATCCAGCCCCCATGACTGTGGGTGGCTGGCTTAAAAGCTGTAGCCTGCCCAGGCTAGAAGCACGCATGCTGTTGCAGGCGGCTACTGGCCTGAGCCGCAGCCAACTGATTACCCAAGACGATCGCCAGCTCAAAACGGTTGAGCAAGCGCAGCTAGACGCTTGGGCCCAAGCGCGCCTGCAGGGCCAACCCATGGCTTATTTATTGGGTGAGCGAGAGTTTTATGGGCGGCCGTTTCACGTATCGCCCAGCGTGCTGATTCCGCGCCCGGAGACGGAGCATTTGGTCGAGGCCGCCATGGCCAAAATTCAGGCGGCAGCGACTGAGACCCCCAAGGTTTGGGATTTAGGCACTGGTAGCGGCATTGTGGCCATCACGCTGGCGCTGGAGTGCCCACAGGCGCAAGTATGGGCCAGTGACGTGTCGGTTGAGGCTTTGGCCGTGGCCCAGACCAACGCCGAACAGCTGTCGGCATCGGTGTGTTTTAAAGCGGGCAGTTGGTTTGATGCCTTTGTGGGGGAGATCCCGCCCTTTAGCCTTGATGTGGTGGTGTCTAATCCGCCCTATATTGAGCCTGATGACGCCCATTTGGCGCTGGGCGATGTGCGTTTTGAGCCTAAAAATGCGTTAACCGATCACATTGATGGTCTGTCTGCCTTAACCATTTTGGCCAAGGGTGCGCCGGCTTTTTTGAAAACCGGCGGCTGGCTGCTGTTAGAGCATGGCTATGATCAAGGGCCGGCAGTACGTGCTTTACTGAAGCGAATTGGCTATCGCCAAGTGGCCACAGAAACCGACTTGGCTGGGCTGGATCGTTTGAGCATGGGCCAATGGCCGGGTATTGTTTCTTTTTAAAGTTATGTAAATGTGATTGCTAAACGCAGAGGTAGTTTAGATAATCTTTAGAATATATTTAAAAAGGATGATGATGAAATCGATGATCGCTTTGGCCTTGAGCGTGGCCGTCTTGGTTAGTAGCGCACCCGCGCTGGCCGCAGGCCCTTGTGCCAATAAAGTAAAAGCTTTAGAAACTGAATTAGACTACGCTAAAAAGTATGGCAATCGTCATCGAGTGGCGGGCGTAGAGCGTGCCTTAGCCAATGTGCGTACCTATTGCAAGGATGGCGATGTGGTGCGTGATCAACAGCTTAAAGCAGATAAAAAACGCTTAGAGATTCGCGAGCTGGAAGCCGAAATCAAGCAGGCAGAAGATCAGGGCCGTATCAGCAAGGCCGATAAGAAACGCCGTAAGCTTTTGGACAAACAGCAAGAATTGCAGCAAGTCATTAAGGACACGGCTGGGGTGAAATAAACCTTAACGTGATTCAGCCGCAACGCCTGGTGGGGAAACCAGGCGTTTTTTTATGGGCGGGTTTGGCGGCGATCGGCCATCAGATGGCCCATATTGCCCAGTAGCGGTTCAGGGATGGTCGCTAGCGCTAAATCAAACAGTGGCTCCTCACGCTCAATATGGTCGGCATAGGCTTGAGCAAATGCAGCTAAGTGACTTAAGTCCGTGTGCGGATCTTGCAGGAGCTGGATGAGGCTAGCCTCAACGCCTTGCCAGGCAAGGTCGAGCTTCTGGTGGTCGCATAACAGCTGCTGGACTTTATTTTGGGTGTCGGGAGCGTATTTGATCAAGAGCGGAAACAGATTGATTTCTTCGTCTTGGTGATGCAGTTTAGCGCCTAGATTGAAGTAGTGGCGAATCTGAGTGATGGCCGCGACTACAGTGGGGTTGACGCCATGTTCGGCAACGTAGTCGGGTAAGGCCAATAGATCTTGGCTAAAACGCGTCACTTTGCCGTGGCAGGCCTTAAGTAGTTCAATAGGCTCGTTAAATGTGACTGCTGGGCCGTTTCTGAAGAGTGAATCCATAGCGAAAGAGGTCTCTCAAAAGGCGAATCAAGAATAAATGCGAAAAAAGGGCGTACAGGGACTAGGCGTGTAGGCGTCAATGTGTATAATGAACTGAATGATTGAACACAATCTAATCCAGGGCAAAATCATGTACTGATTTTGCCCTTTGGCATGAAGTACGTCAATGATCGTATTTCATGCCTTGTTTGCGTGTTCGATTAATAAATCTATAAACATTGTGGCAACGCGTTTTGAGCGCTCGTTAATCTCAACCATACAAAGAAAGTAGTTTCATGTCTGATATTAAGAAAGTGGTGCTCGCCTATTCAGGCGGTTTGGACACCTCAGTGATTTTAAAGTGGTTACAAGATACTTACCAGTGTGAAGTGGTGACCTTTACGGCTGACTTGGGTCAAGGTGAAGAAGTTGAACCGGCACGACAAAAAGCCATTGATTTGGGTATTAAACCTGAAAATATTTTCATTGAAGACCTGCGCGAAGAATTCGTCCGAGATTACGTGTTCCCAATGTTCCGAGCCAACACGATTTACGAAGGTGAATACCTGTTGGGTACCTCTATTGCGCGTCCTTTGATTGCCAAGCGTCAAATTGAGATCGCCAATCAAGTGGGTGCTCAAGCTGTGTCGCACGGCGCGACCGGTAAAGGCAATGACCAAGTGCGTTTTGAGCTAGGCTATTATGCTTTGTCTCCAGACGTTAAAGTGATTGCCCCATGGCGTGAGTGGGATTTATTGAGCCGTGAAAAGCTATTGGCCTATGCTGAGCAAAACGGCATCGACATCACCAAACGTAAATCAGGCGGTAGCCCATACTCTATGGACGCCAACCTATTGCACATTTCTTACGAAGGTTTGGCCTTGGAAAACCCAGCCGACGAGCCAGAAGAAGACATGTGGTTGTGGACGGTTAGCCCAGAAAATGCCCCAGACGAAGCTGAATACATTGAGCTAGGCTATGAAAAAGGCGACATTGTGTCGATTAACGGCGAAAAAATGTCACCTGCCACCGTTTTGGCACACTTGAATAAAGTGGGCGGCCAGCACGGCATCGGTCGTTTGGACATCGTAGAAAACCGTTATGTAGGCATGAAAAGCCGTGGTTGCTACGAAACCCCAGGCGGCACCATCATGTTGAAGGCTCACCGTGCGATTGAATCCATTACCTTGGATAAAGGCGCCGCCCACCTGAAAGATGAAATCATGCCTAAGTACGCTGAATTGGTGTACAACGGTTACTGGTGGAGCGCTGAGCGTGAAATGCTGCAAGCCTTGATCGACAACAGCCAACAGCACGTGAACGGTAGCGTTCGCTTGAAACTGTACAAAGGCAACGTGATTGTTGTGGGCCGTGAGTCAGCCACTGATTCATTGTTTGACCCAATGATTGCTTCATTTGATGAAGACGGCGGCGTATACGATCACGCTGATGCTGCTGGCTTTATTCGTTTGAATGCTCTGCGTCTACGTGTGGCTGCCGCCACCCGCAAACGCAGCAAGTAAGGATTGCTGAACCAAGCCCACGATTGCGTGGGCTTTTTTTTAGCCTTTTTGTGTACGCAGTAGGGAGACCTCATGAACGTCCATGCTTTTCTACGTGACCGCAATATTGAATTTAGCCTCAAACGCTACGGCATTGATGCACTTAACTTTATGGCCCTAGGGTTGTTTAGCTCGTTGATCGTCGGCCTGATTTTAAAAACCATCGGCGGTTGGGCGAATGTGCCTTGGCTCATCGAGGTGGGTAGCCAGGCGCAAAGTCTGATGGGTGCCGCCATTGGCGTGGGCGTGGCTTACGCCTTAAAAGCGCCGCCGCTGGTGCTGTTTGCCAGCGTGGTGACGGGCACTGCGGGTGCCGCCCTAGGTGGTCCTGTTGGCTGCTTTGTGGCTGCGGCCTGTGGGGCTGAATTGGGTAAGCTGGTGCACAAGCTCACGCCCATCGATATTGTGGTGACGCCAGCCGTGACGCTGGTCGCTGGCTTGGCTGTGGCGCAGTTTATTGGCCCGCCGATTGCCAGCATGATGTCGGCCATTGGCGCCTTGATCATGTGGGCGGTCGAGCTACAACCGTTCTTGATGGGGATGGTGGTGGCGGTGGTGATGGGCATTTTGCTGACCCTGCCTGTGTCGAGCGCGGCGGTAGCCATTGCTTTATCGCTGAGTGGGCTGGCGGCCGGTGCGGCCACCGTTGGCTGCTGTGCGCAAATGGTCGGTTTTGCGGTGATGAGCTATAGAGAAAATAAGGTTTCTGGATTATTGAGCCAAGGTTTGGGTACCAGTATGCTGCAAATGCCCAATATTGTGCGCAACCCCAAAATATGGATTCCGCCCATCGTGGCCAGCGCTATTTTGGGACCGATCTCAACGCTGGTGTTTAAAATGCACAATATTCCGTCCGGTGCCGGTATGGGCACCAGCGGACTCGTGGGCCAAGTGGGCACCATTAATGCCATGGGCAATAGCGCTCAGGTGTGGCTGTCGATTGGGCTATTGCATTTTATCTTGCCGGCGCTGTTGACCTTGTTGGTGGCCGCCAGGTGCCGTAAAAAAGGCTGGATTAAAGAGGGCGATTTAAAGCTCAACGTTTAAAGATAGAGCCACACCAAGGGCAGGGCATTGACGTGGCCTGCCTTTTGTGTGGATAATAAAAGCATCAACAGATTCGCTGTTGTTTTCAAAGGATGGCCATGAACTAAGTACTTCTTTTTATATTCCGCCGCTGAGCGCCTCATGATTGAGCGTTGAGTGGGTATTGGTTGATAAAAAAAGGAGGCTTATATGACGGCACCCATCATCATTGACGCACAGGCTGTGTGCGTAGAATTTCCCGACAGCACCCAACCCTTATTTCAAAACATTTCCCTCAGTATAGGGCGGCGTATCCATGCCCTGACGGGCCGTAATGGCGTGGGCAAATCCATTCTAGGCGCCGTTTTGGCCAAGCGTTTGGCGCCCACTGCTGGCCAAATTTGGCATCATGGTCGAGTGGGTTACTTGCCCCAGCAGCCTGCTGATGCTGATCTGGTTGTGGCCGAGCTGTTTGGCGTGTGGCCGCTGTTGCAGGCGCAGGCGCGTATGGCAGAAGGTCGGGCCAGCGAGGCAGATTTTACTCTATTGGCAGAGGCGGGGCCGCAAGGCTGGTTGGTGGCCGACGACTTGAGTGAGCGGCTTAGCGCACAGGGACTTCAGGCCGATGTTTTAAGGAAGCCCTTAGGTTTACTCAGCGGGGGCGAGCAGACCAAGGTGAGATTATTGGCCTTACACTATGCCGGCGTGGACGCGCTTATTTTGGATGAGCCGAGTAACCATTTGGATCAGGCTGGCGTGGCGTGGTTGGGCGATTGGCTACGGGCGGCTGAACTAGGCGTGCTGTTGATTACCCACGATGAGCGCTTATTGGCCTGGGCCGAAGTGATCGATGAGCTGGATGCCTTGGGTTTGCACCGTAGTGAAGGTGGTTGGGCGATTCATCAGGTGACCATGGCGCAGCGCCAGGCCGGCGCAGAAGCCATGTTGGCCAAGCAGCAACGTGCCGTTGGCAGTGCGATGGCGGCGCAGCAGCAGCTACAGGAGCGTGCTCAGCGATCGCAAAGTCGCGGTAAAAAAGGGCGCTTTGCCGCGGGACAAGGCAAGCTGTCGCTGGATAGGCAAAAAAACCGCGCTGAAGCCAGCCAAGGTCGGGTCAATAGTCAGTACGGCCATCGTTTAGAGACCGCTCTAGCGGCACAGGCCGAGGCCAGTGCTCAGGTGCTTGACGTGGATCCTTTAGGCCTCTGCGTGGCGCCGTTGGCGCCGACAGGTCCAATCGTGGCCAGCGCCTGCGATTTGGTTTTACCTTATGGCGATCAAACGCCGCTAAATTTTACCCTGAGGTCTGGACAAAAGTGGGCGCTATTAGGGCCTAATGGTAGCGGTAAGTCGACGCTGTTGGCGGCTCTAGAGGGTGCCGTTAAACCGCACTCTGGGGCGGTTCAGGCGACGGCATCGGTGTTGCGAGTGGATCAACATTTCTCTTTTCTTGACCCCAAGCTCAGCGCCTTGGCTAATTTTATGGCGTTGGCGCCGGGGCTGCGCGAAGATGAATATCGAACCCGTTTGGCGCAGCTGCGGCTACGGCGCGATAAAGCCTTATACCCACTGGGGC
The DNA here is from genome assembly GCA_017987415.1 of Neisseriaceae bacterium. GTDB lineage: Bacteria > Pseudomonadota > Gammaproteobacteria > Burkholderiales > Neisseriaceae > JAGNPU01. The sequence goes on along the minus strand of JAGNTR010000004.1, from coordinate 8,920 downwards.
TGCTTAGTGGCGGTGAGCAGCTCAAAGTGGCTTTGGCCTGTTTGTTTAGCGGCGTTGAAGCGCCAGCACTGTTGCTGTTAGACGAGCCGGATAATCATTTAGATCAGGCTTCAAGAGCCTTATTGGTGGCGGCGCTGAATCAATATCAAGGCGCTTGGCTGGTGGTGTCGCATCGCCCTGAGTTTGTGGCGGCTTTGGCGGTGGAGGGGGTCTTGCAATTGGGCTGATGAGTGTGGGCGAGCTTAAGCGGCGCTTTGGCTCTCTTGCATACCTGCCTTTAATCTAAAAAAAGCCTGATCGTAAAGATCAGGCTTTTTGTGTGCAGGCGTTTCGCTTAACGGCGTTCTTGACGACGAATCATCCATACCCCGGCCAGCAAGAAGACCAAGGTCGGTAGCGTGGCCGACAGTAGGGCATTCCAATCGTAGAGCTGGCCCAAAAAGCTAAAGAAGCGGTTGGTAAAGTTAAAGCCCACCCCTAAGCAAATGCCTAAGAACAGACGGGTGCCCAAAGAGCCGCCGCGGCGTTGCTGTGGGGTAAACGCCAGCGCCACGAGCGCCATGGAAATACAGGCCAGTGGGTAAAAGAACTTGCTCCAAAACGCGATGCGGTAGCGCTGGGTTTTTTGCTTATTGGTTTCTAAATGGTCGATGTATTCGTCCAGGTTGGCCACCGACATCTGCTCAGGCTTCACCAGCAATACGCTCAATAGTTTAGGATTGATGGCCGAGTTAATGTGCAAGGTAGCGTGGTTTTCTACCACGACACGGTTTTCTTCTAGGCGGCTTACTTTAACGTTGTTTAAGTCCCAAGTACCGTCTTGATTGTAGGTGCCGCTGTCGGCGCTGGCGACCATCTTCAACTGGTTGTCGGCGCTGTGTTCATACATGCGCAGCGCTTTGAGGGAGTTGTCGGGCAGCATTTCGCCCACGTTGATGATGTTTAAGTTGTCCTTAATCCAAATGCCGGATTTAAAGCTCGCCGAGACGTTGGATTCCACCGCCCGCAGATGAACGCGTTCGGCTTTTTGCTCGCTCAACGGCACCAAGACCTCACCTAATAAGGCGGTCAAAACGGCGAAGCCTAGGCCAAATTTAATCAATAGGGTGGCGACCTGCCTATTGGACACGCCGCTGGTGCGCATCACCGTGTATTCACTGTGAGATGCCAGCTGTGTCATGGCCACCATGGCACCGATCAGTACCGCCAAAGGCATCAGCTCATAGGCGTGGCCGGGCAACAGCAAAGCCAAATAGATGAACATGGTGGTGGTGTTGTAGCTGCCTTGACCGAGCTTAGAAATCTCCGACATGATGTCAAAGAATAGATATAAGCCGAGCAGCGCCGCCAAAGTGAATAGGCTGGCGCCGATGAGTTGGCGAAGAATGTAACGATTAAGCAACTTCATGATTTAGTCTTTAGTGAGGCTAATAATGTGGGCATGAATCGGCCCGCTGGCTGCATCCGGTAGCGAATCAGAACCCAACCCAAGATAAACAGCAATAGATGCATGGGCGGTAAGCCGACGGCCATCGGAATGTCGCCATCGCCAATCATATTGCGTAAGAAGGTCACGCCGTTTTGGTAAACCAAATAGAGGCCTAGGGCAAATAAGAGGTTGTAGGTTTGGCCTGAGCGCGGGTTGAGGTAGGACAGCGGAATGGCTAAGTAAGCCAGCACCAGCACGCTGATGCCCATAGACAGGCGCCACATCAGCTCGGCTTTGTGTTTGGGGTTGTCGGATGACCACAGGGTTTTGGTGGGAATGGTCTGGCGGTCGTTAATCTCGGACAGCGTTTTGGGGCGGCTGTCGATGATGAGGCTAAGTTCATCAAAGGCGACTTTTTGGTAGTTGGCCGAGCCAGGCGTGCCGGTGTAGCGCGTGCCTTCTTCTAAGACGAAGAGGCGGTTGTGGTTTTCATTACGCAGATAGCCGGAATTGGCGAATACGGTGCTGATCTCATCGTTGATGGTTTCTTGGATGAAAATGTTTTGCGCCGCGCCGGTATCGGGGTCGAAGGTTTCAATGAAATAAACGCGGTTGTCTTTACCGATTTCACGGAACACGCCGGGGGTAATCATCGACAGCTCTTCGCGCTGTTTTAAAATTTCGGCGTATTCTTGGCTGCGAAAGCTGGCCCAGGGCGACACCACGGTGGCCATAAAAGTGACCAAGAAGAAAAACGGTAGGGTAAAGCGCATGATGGGCCAAACCCAGTCGCGTAAAGACAGGCCGCAAGAGAGCCAAACCGACATTTCGTGTTCGCGCCAATAGCGGGTTAACACGGTTAAAATGCTGATGAATACGGTTAAAATCAGCAGCAAAGGCGTTAGGCCTAAAGACCAAAAGCCAATCAGCGCCGCTACCGCATCGGCAGAAATACGGCCTTGAGCCGCGCGCCCGAGTAAGTTAATGGTTTGCGTTGACACCAAGATGGCCAGCAACACCACAAAGATACCGATGGCGGTATAAGTGAGTTCTTTGGTTAAGTTTTTTATATAAATCATATTGTTGTCAATAAAAGAAGGCGGCTGGGTTTCAGGTTGCTTGGCATGGGTTACAATAAGGACAGTATATAGTCCATTTAATCACATGTCTGTCTCATGTGGTTCATCATTCATCAGAGAGGAACAAATCGTGAAATTTAGCATAAATACGCAAGCGACGCACCCAAACCAAGATGATACCTTGGTTTTATGGGTGAGTGCCGAACAAAAGGCCTCTGCCGCCCTAAATATTTTAAGCACCGACCACCAGTCTTTGATTAACACCTTGATTAAACAAAAAAATATCGGTGTTGAAAAAGCTGTGGTTGAATCACTGTTTGTCAATCATCAGGACGCGCTTGGCCAAGTCGTTTTGGCTGGCCTGGGCGCACAGCAAGACCGTGCCGGCTTTGAAAAAACCTACGCCAGCGTGGCCAAAAAAATCGTAGCGGCACAAACCGCCCGCGCCAGCGTTGATTTAACCGGCTTAAGCGCCGAAGCGGCGGCCACCGCCGTGTCGGCTATTGCGCTGGCCTTTGGCGACGCAGCCTACCAATGCCTTGACTATCAGCAAGGCGGTAAAGTTCACGCCTTGACCGAAGTGGTGTTCTTGTCGGAACACGCTGAAACGCTACAAGCAGCTTTAGCCACCGCCAATGTCTTGGTGAAGGCCATGAATTTGGCTAAAGATTTAGGCAATGCGCCAGGCAATGTGTGTACGCCCGCTTATTTGGCCAATCAGGCCAAGCTCCATGCTGAAGCTGCTGGCGCACAAGCTAAGATTCTGGATAAAGACGACATCTTAGCCTTGAAAATGGGTTCGTTCTGGTCTGTGGCCAAGGGCAGCACCGAAGCGCCTTACTTCATTGAATTAAGCTACAACGGTGGCGCCAAAGAAGACGCCCCTGTGGTGTTAGTGGGCAAGGGCATTACGTTTGACTCAGGCGGCATTTCATTAAAACCTGGCCCTGGTATGGAAGAAATGCGCTACGACATGGGCGGTGCGGCTTCTGTGATCGCAGCCTTTTGTGCCGCCGCCGAATTAAAGTTACCCCTGAACCTCGTGGCCTTAGTGCCAACCTGTGAAAACATGCCGGCAGGCAACGCCAATAAACCAGGCGACATCGTCACCAGCATGAAGGGCTTGACCATCGAAGTACAGAATACCGATGCCGAAGGCCGCTTGATCTTGTGTGATGCCTTAACCTATGCCGAGCGCTTTAATCCTAAAGCTGTGGTGGATGTGGCAACCTTAACCGGCGCCGTGATCATTGCGTTGGGCCATGTGGGCAGCGGCATCATGGGCAATAACCAAGACTTGGTGAATCAGCTGTTGACGGCGTCTACCACGGTGAACGATAAGGCTTGGCAGCTGCCGCTATGGGATGAATTCCAAGATCAGCTAAAAAGCGGCTTTGCCGACTTGCGCAACATCGGTGGCCGTCCTGCTGGCACGATTACCGCAGCTTGCTTCTTGTCACGCTTTGCCGAAGACTATCCTTGGGCCCACATTGACATGGCCGGTACCGGCTGGAACGGCGGCAGCGAAGCAGCATCAACCGGCCGTCCAGTACCGCTATTGCTGACTTACCTACAACAAGTTGCCCATGGCTAAGCATGCGTAAAGTCACGTTTTATACCCACGTCAATAATCGCCTCTCCTTTGTATTTAAACTGGTGAAAACCGTTTACGACAAGGGCGAGCCCTTATTGGTGTGGTTGCCCGACGATGCCTTGCTGCAGCAGCTGGATCATCAGCTGTGGAGCTTAGTGCCAGAGAGCTTCTTGCCGCATGAGCTGGTGTCGGCGCTGGAAGAAGATGCGGGCGGAGAGCTGGCGCCGATTTTATTGGGCGCTGAGATGGCGTTGCCCAATCGCTCGGACTTCCCGCAGGTGATTTTAAATCTGAGTGAGGCCTATGTGCATGAGGTGCCACACTATCAGCGGGTGTTGGAGATTGTGGGGCCAGACGAAGATGACTTGGTAGCGGCGCGCGATCGTTTTCGCGCCTATCGCGAAGCGGGCTTTACTATTGAACACCACAATATGGGCCACATTCGCTAAGGGTTAAACGTGATCAGGCAACGGCCACCGATTGGGTGGCCGTTTTTTTTGTATCGTTCCAAGAGATCAAACGACTTACTCACAACTTATATTATCCACAGGCCGTTAGGGCATAAAAAAAGACCCGCTAAGGGTCTTTTTTGGTTCAAGGCCTTTACGGGCGCTGCTGGCCTCGATTCAGCCTGGCTTCGACGCGGCTTTGGAGCCAGCCTAAAATCAGACAAAACGCCCAGTACATCAGACCCGCCTCAATATAAACCAGTAAGAACTCATAGGTGCGGGCAGCGGTGTTTTGGGCGATTTTAAATAGCTCGACCACCAAGACCAGCGACGCCAGCGAGGTGTCTTTGACCAGGCTGATGAAGGTATTGGATAAGGGCGGTGTGGCCACGCGTAAGGCCTGCGGCAAGATGATGTAGCGTAGGCCTTGTGCATAGGTGAGGCCAAGGCTGAGGCTGGCCTCCCATTGGCCCTTATTAATCGACTGTAGCGCGGCGCGTAAGATTTCTGAGGCGTAGGCGCCGACGTTGAGTGAAAAGGCGATGGTGGCGGTTAAAAACGGGTTGAGGGTTACCCCCATGCTGGGCAGGCCATAAAAAATCACGAAGAGCTGCACCAGCATTGGCGTACCGCGAATGGCCGACACGTATAAGCGTGCCAGTGAATACAGGCCACGCTGCCACAGGCGTGGCCGTGGCGCCACGCGCAAAATGGCCACGGCCAGCGCAATCACCATGCCGGCGCTAAACGATAATAAGGTTAGCGGCAAGGTGTAGCTTAAGGCGGCTTTGAGCATCGGCCAGAACGACACAATCCAAATGTGTGCCCGTTCTGGCGTCATAAAGGGTAGGGCGCTGAGCAGATTATTTAACACTCACGTCCTCACCAAACCATTGCTCACCTAAGCGTTTGAGGGTGCCATCTTGGTGCATGGCCTCTAGGGCTTCATTGACTTTAGCAATGGCTTCTTGGTTGCCCTGATTAAAGGCGAAGCCAGACGCGAGCTTTTCAGAGGCAGGCAGCATGATTTTGAGGCCATCGTTGCCTTGCTGTTTGAAATAGTCGAGGACGGCCAAGTAGTCATTGATGGTGATGTCGGCACGTTTTTGTTTGATCAAGGCCAGTGATTGGGCCAGACCATCCACACCGACGATATTGGCGTTTAGCGAGCGGGCTAGATCGCCAAAATTACTGGTGAGGGATTGGGCCGAATCTAGGCCGGCGACGTCTTCGATGTTTTTCAAGCGGTCATCGTCGGCACGCGCCACAATGACGGCGCCAGAATAAATATACGGCGCGCTGAATTCATATTTTTGCTGGCGCTCGGGCGTGATGCCCACTAAGTTGGCAATCAAATCAAAGCGCTGGCTGTTGAGGCCGGCAAACATCGCGTCCCACTGGGTTTCTTCAAATTTGAGGGTCACGTTCAGGCGCTTGGCTACTTCGCGAATGACTTCGACGTCGTAGCCGGTTAGCTGGCCTGACTCATCGTGAAAAGAGAAGGGGGCGTAAGAGCCTTCGGTGCCAACCACTAAGGTGCCTTGCTGTTCGATTTTCTGAGCGATGCTGGTGGCGGCCTTAGGCGCTTCGTCTTTAGAGCAGGCGGCTAAAAATAGGCCAGCTGAGGCGACGAGGGCAAGCAGGATTCGTTTATTCATGGCATTGATTCCTTAAATCTGGTGGGCGTGTTAAGGGAGTGTACTGTACCGATTTCCACTCTAGCAAACAAAGAATTTAAAGCGATAAGCTTAATCTTAAAAGTTATGATGGAGGGGGATTGTCACATAATCGTCATGCAGTCAGATGCCGCCTTATGCTGAATCAGTGTACTGTATGGTAAGGAGGGCGTCGAATAAATAATTTAAAACCAGTGGTTTAAAGTTATAAATTGTTGCCCTTGAACTGATTGTCACAAAATTGTCATGATTGCTGATTACACTAGGGCATTATCTGAAGATGGCCTTTTACAAACGAGGACGGTATGGCTGAGCATATTTCAAAACAGTTTCACAGTGAGTTGGAAAACGTGAGAAGCAAAGTATTGCAAATGGGAGGGCTGGTTGAAAAGCAGCTGAGCCAAACCATGTTTGCTTTAGAGTCGGGGACATTAGAGCCATTGGTGGCCGCTGGCGTGGCTGATGAAGAGATCAACGCCATGGAAGTGAGCATCGATGATGAGTGCCAGCTGATTATTGCACGCCGCCAGCCTGCAGCCAGCGATCTGCGCTTGGTGTTGACCGTTTCGCGCGTGATCGTGGATTTGGAGCGCATCGGCGACGAAGTGAAAAAAATCGCCACCAAAGGCCATCAGCTTTTGAGTCAGCGCGACATTAAACCCACTCAGTTTTATGATTTTAACCGTATGGCGGCCATGGCCTTGGCTATGCTGCGCCGTGCTTTGGACGCCTTTGCTCGCTTAGATACGACGGCGGCGGTGGAGCTAAAAGAAACCGACGAGCATTTGGATCAAGAATACCAAAACCAGCTACGCCTATTGGTGACCTATATGATGGAAGATCCGCGCACCATCGGTGCCTTGATTGACGTATTGTTCATGTTGAAATCGATTGAGCGCGTGGGCGATCACGCTAAAAACATCACCGAGCACGTGGTGTATTTGGCCAAAGGCATCGACATTCGTCACGCCAGCCTGGATGAAATGAAAAAGATGATGTAAGGCTGCCAGTCTTCTCTATGATGTTATGTGGTGTTTTGAGGTGGGCGTAAGCCCTCCTTTTTTTTGTCTGGGTTTTACTGTCCCATCGCTAGCGCTGGTTTTCAAAGGGCACCTGGGTAAGCCTCGAATAAAGGTTCCCAAACGGGGTGGGCTTGGATTAGAATGAAATCAAGTCAATGAGCGTTGTTTGGTGTTTAACCTTAAGGGAGGCATCATGTTAATCAATATTGAAAAACAAGACGATGGCAGCGTGATGGTGTTTTTATCGTGTACCGTGGCGGCACCGGCTGCGCAGCTGTGGGGTTATTTAAGCCAAGATGATGGCTTGGCCGAATGGTTTACTGAACTGGCCGTGGGTGAGCTGGGTGAGGGTGGGCATATGTTGTTGAACATGCTGCCGGAGGCCTTGATCAAAATGCCGATTAAACGCTACCAGTCTCAGCGTGAGCTGACCTTTGATTGGGACGGCAATTTGGTGTCGTTTTATCTAGAGCCCATGAATGAAGCAGAAACCCGTCTCTTGTTTACGGAGCGTTTAAGTCTGCTGCACGATCATTCGGCCCAGGACATTGCCGGCTGGCGTCTGTGTTTAGAGCGTTTGAAGCATGCGGCCGAAGGCAAGACGGGCGCCTTGTCCGAACCCCCTTTTGACACATTAGTGGCCGATTATCGAGCTCAGCTGAGTCAGTGGCAGGAGTCTATTTAAATGGCGGCGCCGTGTTTCAATTCAAAATCACCCACGCTTGGGCGTGGGTGGATGGCTATCATTTAGGCTTTTATCCAGTCGGTCGGACGTAAATACTCGTTGAGTAAGGCTTCTGGGCTACCGGCTTCGGGCTCATATTGATATTCAAAGCGCACTAAGGGCGGCATAGACATCAGAATGGATTCGGTGCGGCCACCGCTTTGAAGCCCAAACAGCGTGCCTCGATCCCAGACCAGATTGAATTCCACATAGCGGCCACGGCGGTACAGCTGGAACTGGCGCTCTCGCTCGCCGTAGGCCATGTGTTTGCGGCGATTAACGATGGGCACGTAGGCATCGATAAAGCCTTGTGCCACAGCTTGGATGAACGCAAAGCACGAGGCAAACCCCCACTGATTAAGGTCGTCAAAAAACAGACCGCCGACGCCACGGGTTTCTTCGCGGTGCTTGAGATAAAAATAGTCATCACACCATTTTTTATAGTCGGCGTATACGTTGGCGCCAAAAGGCGCACAGAGATCATGAGCGGTTTGGTGCCAGTGCTGAATATCCTCGGCAAACGGATAAAAAGGCGTTAGGTCAAAGCCGCCACCAAACCACCACACCGGTTCGGCATTGTCTGGATAGGCAATGAAAAAGCGGACATTAGCGTGGCTAGTGGGCACGTAGGGGTTTTTCGGGTGAATCACCAAAGACACACCCATGGCTTCAAACGCCGCGCCGGCCAGTTCTGGACGATGAGCGGTGGCAGAGGCCGGCATGGCGCTGCCTTTGACGTGAGAAAAATTGACGCCTGCCTGTTCAAACACGGTGCCGTTTTTTAAGACACGGCTTTCGCCTATGCCCAGCTTACTTTGCCACTGGTCAGCGATAAATTGGCCGCTGCCATCGGCGGCCTCTAAGGCTAGGCAGATTTTGGTTTGAATGGATTGTAGGAACAGTTTAACGGCATCAACAGATAGAGAAGACATGGCGGTTTTAGGGTT
>JAGNTR010000089.1 GCA_017987415.1 Neisseriaceae bacterium | reverse complement strand
TCACCTACGGGAGACGTGGTGAGTTGTCATACAGGGTAGTGAAAGGCAATCTTCAATCAAGATCGAAATAACCGAAGCATTGGTGGTTTTTCATATTTGGATACCTCTGTATCAATCAACAAACCATCCTTTTCTGCTCCCTCCAAGCGCTCTTTTGCCACAATGCTGATCAGAAAACAACCACAGCAGCAAGAGCCGATACGCGACGGCCATAAAAAAAGCAGCCTCAGCTGCTTTTAGGCGTCACCATCAACGTCGCTTAGATGTCTTCACGGTTAATGATGGCCTCATAGGCCACCTTGTATTCGTCGGTCACATAGGGCTGCACAATGCTCATCACCTGCTTAATCCCGCGGAACTTGGCCTGCTCGTCCAAAGGCTGCTGCTGTTGCGCCGAGCTTTCAAAAACAAACCAATATTTGGAGATCAACCAAATATTGGTGGCACAACGCTTAAGCGACGCTTCATCGATGCTGATGAAACCACAGTCAATTAACACCTGACACTGCTTGGCAATGGCTGGCGTCACTTCGGTTTCGGTAAACTCGTGGTATTCTTGCGCCAGCTCGTCGCTGCGGGCCAATAAGGTATTGGTGTCGGCGAATAAAAAGCGATAACGCCACATCACGTCAAACACATTATGGACAAAATTCCAAACCGAATCAGTACTAGACGGTGCTTGATATTCTTTTAAATACTGCAAGGTATCCTGACGGTAGCGCTTAAACAGCTGCAGAATGATCTCGTCTTTGTTTCTAAAATGATAGTACAAATTACCTGGGCTAATGCTCAAGTGAGCCGCAATGTGGTTGGTGCTGATGTTGCGCTCACCTTGCTCATTAAATAAATCTAAACTGGCATCCACAATTTTATTGTAGGTATTCTGTTTTACTTCTTTTGCCATAAAACATTCCTTTGCATATGGTATTTATTGGCTGCATGTCTCATACAGCCGTATATTATATGAAATTAGGTTCTGACTCTAATGATACTTGATAAGCAGCCCAGACTTTAGCCTTGATATCGGCCGCCAACGCCACGACATCGGCCGCCGTCGCTTGGGCTTTATTCACCAAGACCAAAGCCTGTTTAGCATGAACGGCAGCCCCGCCAATCTGATGCCCTTTTAACCCTAGCTGATCAATCAACCAGCCTGCCGCCAGCTTCACCTGACCATCCGGCATGGGATAATGCGGCGCTTCGGGGTGGTGCTGCAAAAAAGCGGTGGCGGCTTCAGCCGTGACAATGGGATTTTTGAAAAAGCTACCGGCATTACCCAATACTTGGGGATCGGGCAATTTTTCAGCCCGAATGGCGCACACCGTCTGGGCCACATCAATGGCCGTCCACTGCTGACGATCCGGCAAACGGCCCAATAGCGCCCGTTCAATATCGCCATATTGGGTTTGCGGGTTAAACCGACGACCCAACTTAAACCGTACATTCAGGATCACGTAGCGACCCTTACCCGATTGTTTAAAAATACTGTCGCGGTAAGCAAAAGCGCATTCATCATTCTTCAGCGTCACCACTTGGTATTCATGAAGATCAAAGCACACCACATGTTCGATGAGGTCTTTTACCTCAACCCCATAGGCACCAATATTTTGCACCGGCGCAGCGCCCACGGTGCCAGGAATTAAGCTTAAATTTTCTAGACCACAATAGCCTTCGGCCAACGTCTGTTGCACAAAATCATGCCAAACTTCACCTGCGGCCGCATCTACCCAAACCGTCTCTTCATCTACAGCCTCAAACGCCACGCCCTTGGTCGCCATGTGCACCACTAGGCCACGAACATCCTGGGTAAGAATGACGTTACTGCCACCGCCAAGCCATAAAACAGGCCCAGTGAGGTACTCATCGCAGGCCAATACTTCGGGCAACTGAGTCACATCCGTCAACGAGACAAAATGCTGCGCCCGTACCGACAAACCAAAAGTATTATAGGGGGTTAAATCAACGTCTGTTTGCAACTGCATGCGTGTTTCCTAAAGGTAAAATAACCGGCCAATCAAGGGCTGAAAGCGCCATGACTAACAGGACCATCAACGTATTCCAACCGAATCCTAACATGATTAAGCGTGGCTGGCTCGTGGCTTATGCCTAAAGGCATAAAAAAAGGCCGCCCTAAGGCAGCCCCTTTAAGCAGTACTGATGGCTTATGCGCGTTTGCGGAACTCATCACTGCGGGTGTCAATTTCAATTTTATCGCCGATTTCAACGAAAGCTGGTACGCTGATTTCGAAACCACCGATTAAACGGGCAGGCTTCATCACTTTACCAGAAGTATCGCCTTTAACCGCTGGCTCAGTGTATTCCACTTCACGCACCACGATGGTAGGCAATTCAACAGAGATGGCTTTACCGTTGTAGAAAGTCACTTCACATACGTCGGTCATGCCGTCAATGATGTAGTTGATGGCGTCGCCCATGTCGTCGGCTTCAACTTCATACTGTTCAAACTCTGTGTCCATGAACACATACATTGGGTCAGCGAAATAAGTATAGGTACATTCTTTACGTTCTAGCACCACAACTTCAAATTTTTCGTCAGCTTTGTAAACGGCTTCGGTGGCGTTACCGCTTAATAAGTTTTTCAACTTCATTTTAACCACGGCAGAGTTACGGCCAGATTTATTGTACTCAGTTTTTTGTACAACCATTGGCTCCGTACCTAACATAAACACGTTGCCTGGGCGAAGTTCTTGAGCTGTTTTCATTAATGTTCCGTCCTGAAAATATATAAAGTAATACAAAACGCGTTATTCTAACTTATTTTTTACAAAAGCAGTTAATTTTTGTCGCAAGCTCGGTAAGCCTGCCTGTGCGCGACTGTACTCGGCCGCCATTATCTGCCAATGCGGCAATAAAGACAATAGCTTAGACCAAGCGTGCGTCCAGTCCTCTTGGCCTCGTTCTTCTGCCGCATTCAACGCCACACTCACGGCTTCATGCGCTTCGCGCAAAGCCGGACTCGCCGCAGCCAAGGCGGCCGACCAAAATGCCGCCAGCTTGGGCAGATGCGCCGCCTCATCTTGCTGATAAATATGCCATAAATAAGGCTTCCCCGCCCATAGTGCCCGCACAAAACTGTCTTCGCCACGGATGATATTGAGGTCGGCCAGCCACAACAGATAGTCAAAATCATCTTGCGCCACAAACGGTAAAACGCACACCCGTACTTGGCCTAAGTGGTATTCATCTCCCACCGCCACAACAGCCTCTGGTGCCAAACCCAGGGCTGGCTTGAGGCTGTCTAGACTTTGGCCTGGATTCACCCACACCGTGATCGGCCGCTCAGACGCCTGCCACGCCCGTAGCCACAGGGGTAAGGCCGCTGATGTATAGGTAAATAGAAACACCGTTAACTCATCCGCCTCGCGCCGCTTTGGCAGCCCTAGACGCAGGCGCACCGCCGCTTGGGCACTGGAACTGGCGCAAAAAGCATCGCGCGCGGCAATCAAGCCCTGTTCACGAATCAATCCGCCCGACTCGGGCGTAAAACCCTGAAAATAAAAATATTTGGCCATACCGTTGGCCTGCAAAGAAGGCAAAAGGTGTACGTCAGCCGCCCAAGCCTCGGCGCTTAAGTAATCTAAATTCAGCCACAGGCTATTCTGAGTTTGGGCATAGGCGGTCACCATCGTAGGCACCTCACAGGCAAACGCTTCGATCAACACCGTCGGCGTAGGCAACTTGGCTAAAGCAACGTGCTGTAGCGTCTCTGGCGTCCAATGAATCACACAGATGCCATTAATGATTTGCTGCCATTGCTTCAGATCAACCGCTGGGCACAAGGCTTGAAACCGCACTAAATCATCTACCCACAGCACAACAGGCGCCTGAGACTGCAAGTCTTGAGCCAAACGCCAGCACACCCCTACGTCACCAAAATTATCAATCACCTGACAAAACAGCCAGCTGCTTTTTATCGACACCATCACGCCTACCTTCTCATCCATTCAAATCGAGCAGTCGCTCGGAATGCGCTTATTTTAACAGCTATTGGCACCAGATTCAGGCCTAAGTGGGACCAGATCTGACACACTGCACCCAATCATTCAAACGAAGGCTTGAATAAAAGACCAAGATAGCCTAGACTAACAATCAAACAACCATTTGAATGAATAGCCATGACCCATCCAGACCACCATCACAACTCGCCAGCGCCACATGAGCCTGAAAAAGTCGCCCTCGTGCATCACGCACTAAGCGGTGAAAACCTCGGCGGCGTCGCGCAATTATTTAAAGCCTTAGCCGACGAAAATCGCGCCAAAATCGCCTATGCTTTAACCCAAACTGAAGAAATGTGCGTGTGCGATCTGGCCTACATCATCGACGCCAGCGTGGCCACCACGTCTCACCATTTACGCACCCTACACAAGCAAGCCATTTTGAAAAACCGTAAAGACGGCAAAATGGCCTATTACTCTTTAGACGACGATCACATTCGTGAGTTAATCCTGATCGCACTCACCCATAAGAACGAGGTAAAACCATGAGCGAACGACACGATAAACATATCCCCCACGGCCATGACCATGACCACGATGAACACGGTCATTGCCAAACGCCAGCCAGCCCTAACGCTGGAAACGCATCGGCCCATGACGACAGCAAAAAAACTTATTTTGTTGAAGGCATGACCTGCGCCCACTGTGCCGGTCAATTTGAAGACAACCTCAAAAAGCTAGGCAACGTCACCAACGCCACGGTGAACTTCGCAGCCTCCAAAGTGACCGTGAGCGGCTCAGTCAGCCTAGCCGACATCACCAAGGCCGGCGCCTTTGAAAGCCTGGTTGTACACCCTGAGGGCGAACAGCCGCGCGTATTTGAGCACAAACCATTTTGGCGCCAGCCGGAAAACATCAAGGTTGCCATTGCAGCCGTGGTGCTGTTAATCACCTATGTACTCAGCAAGAATGAAGCGGTACCAGAGTTTTGGGTCACCTTAGGCTATGCAGCCACGATGCTGATCGGCGGTTTAAGCCTATTCAGACAAGGCCTACAAAACCTGTCTAAGTTTATTTTTGACATCAATACCTTAATCACCGTCGCCATTCTCGGCGCGGCCATCATCGGCGAATGGTTAGAAGGCGCCACGGTGGTGATTCTCTTTGCCATCAGTGAAGCTCTTGAGGCCTATTCAATGAATAAGGCGCGCAAATCGATTCAGTCTTTGATGGACATTGCGCCCAACGAGGCCTTGGTCAAACAAGGCGGTGACTGGGTATCGACGCCCGTAGAAGCCATCGGCATTGGTGACGTTTTATTGATCAAGCCAGGCCAAAAAATTGCCATGGATGGCGTGATCAGCCTTGGCCTATCGACCATTAACCAAGCGCCGATCACCGGCGAATCCATGCCGGTTAATAAAACCGTAGGCGATGAAGTATTCGCCGGCACCTTAAATGAAGAAGGGGTTTTGGAAGTCACCGTCAGCAAAGCGGCCAAAGACTCTACCTTGGCCAAAATCATCAGCCTTGTAGAAGAAGCTCAGGCCCAAAAAGCCCCAGCACAGCAATTTGTAGACAAATTTGCCCGCTATTACACCCCGATCATCATGATCATTGCCGCCTTAATCGCCGTCGTGCCCCCCCTATTCTTTGGTGGGGAATGGCATAAATGGATTTATCAAGGTTTGGCCGTACTGGTGGTGGGCTGCCCTTGTGCCCTGGTAATTTCTACCCCCATTGCCATCGTCACCGCCATCGGCAATGCCGCCAAACAGGGCATTTTGATTAAGGGTGGCATTCACCTAGAAGAAGCCGGCACGCTAAAAGCCATTGCGTTTGACAAAACCGGCACCCTCACCGAAGGCAAACCCGAAGTCACTGACTTTATCTTCACGGGCGCCGCCCCCGAGGCAGATACCTTGGCCATCGCCCATGACATGGAGCAAAATTCACAGCATCCCTTGTCACAGGCCATTGTTCGCTACGCTTTACAAACTGAGGGCCTAACCCAGACCAATATCAGTCATTTTCAGTCGATTACCGGTAAAGGCATTCAGGCCGACATCGATGGGATCACCCACTATATTGGCAACCCTTCACTCTTCCTCGACAACCTACAGCAGTCTTGGAGTGACACGCTGAGTGCTCAGGTAGACGCCTTATTGCAAGAGCAAAAAACCGTGATGATTATGGGTACTCAAACCGCCGTTACCGCCATCATTGCAGTACGCGACAAACTACGTGCCAGCGCGCCAGCGGTCTTAAAAGCCCTGCACCAACAAGGCTTGACCACCATTATGCTGACTGGCGACAACGCCCAAACCGCGGCCAAAGTGGCCAGCCAAGTAGGCATTGACGAAGTGCACGCCAACCTGTTGCCTGAAGACAAGCTAACGAAGATGAAGGCCTTGTTAGCCAAGCATGGCAAAGTGGCCATGGTGGGAGACGGCGTCAACGATGCGCCGGCGCTTGCCGCCGCAACCCTAGGCATTGCCATGGGCCAGGCCGGTACCGACACTGCACTAGAAACCGCCAATATTGCTTTCATGAAAGACGACCTAGATCAACTGCCCTACACCATTCGCCTCAGCCGTAAAGCAGTGCGCATCATTAAAGAAAACATCAGTTTTTCTTTAATCGTCAAACTGATTGCGCTATTGCTGGTGATTCCAGGCTGGTTAACCTTATGGATTGCGGTGTTTGCCGACATGGGCGCCACCTTATTGGTCACCCTTAACAGCCTACGTCTGTTGCGGTTACGGGATAAATAATCGGTCTATCCTTCCACACCAGCCTTCGAGCTGGTTTTTTTGTGGCCCATCAATCATTTATCGCCAAAATTGAAAATAACTCGCGTTTAGTCATTGATTTTAATCGTTTTTAATTTGCAATCGATAATGATTTTCATTACACTACGGTTCTCATCCTTATTCACCAAATCGATAAAGAACCTGACTATGCGCTTTCCCGAAACCCATAAAACCCGTTTACGCGTGGTGGCCAAAAACCACCTCACGCCACACTACGTCAGCATCGTGTTTACTGCCGATGACGTTGCCCGCTTTGCCCACACAACCTTAGGCAGCAACAATAAAATTTTCCTGCCGCCACCAGGCCAAAAAGACTTTGAACTGCCTGATTTTGACTTCACCACCATGAAGTGGATGGTGCAAGACGAACGCCAGCGCCCGATTGTGCGAACCTACACCCACCGCAGCATCGACATCGACAAACAAACCCTCACCATAGACTTTGCGCTACACGACGGCCACAGTACGGCCAGCGCCTGGGCTGATGCCGCCCAGCTCGGCGATGAGTTAGGCGTGGTGATGGCCACCGAAGCCATTAGCCTAGTGCCAGACAATGTTCAAAACTATGTATTCTTATGCGACGCCTCTGGCCTTCCCGCCACCGCCGCCCTATTGGAACGGCTACCAACCAGTGCCCACGCCTATGTGATCGCCGAAGTACATGGCCCAGAAGATGAGTTAGCGCTCAGTAGCCCAGCCCAGCTAGACGTACAATGGCTACACAATGCCGACCCGAGCCAGGGCAGCGCCATCACCACGGCCTTAAAGGCCCATGCCGACATAACAAAGCTACAAGACAGCCGCTTTGCCCACATTGCCGCCGAACACGCCACCGTACGCGCCAGCCGCAACTTCTTGCGTAAGGAGCAAGGATGGACGCGTGAAGAATGCTATGCCTGCGCCTATTGGCAGATCGGTCGTCGAGAAGGCGAAAGTAAAACCCCGCCATTGATGGATGATTAAAGTAAAGGGTTAAAGATGCTGCAGAGGGCTTGGCTTGTTCGCGAACCAGCAGCCGCGCCAAAACCCAAAAGCGACGCAGCCAAAGGCCCCCGCAGCACTTATTAAAGAGCCCAATGGCGCTGGCTGATGAAACTCAAAGCTTAAAAAAATTCATCCATCAGATGATAAAAGTGTCGTTTTGCTTCATCTAATGGCGCCAAACCATAAGCCTGTAAAAACAACGTCTGCGCTGCGGGCCCAAAATCCGCCAGTTCACGTAAAGCAATGGCCAAATCCTGATGGCGATCGCCCACCCCCGAGCGTCCCACATCAATGACTTGGCCCCGCCCGGTTTTGGGCGCATAAAATGCATTGCTGAGGGTATAGTCTCCATGCACCACGACTAAGTCCTCATTCATAGGGCGCAAACTCAGCCATTCACGATGCAGGCTGGCCACATCATGACCTGGATTTTCTGCCGCCACGTCTTCTGCATCGATCAAACCAGCCTCGATTCTGGCCTGCACCAGCGGTATTTTATCGGCCAAGCGTTGGCTAAACGGACAAGCATCAATGGGCAAGGCATGAATCTGCCGCAAAATCAGGGCATAAGCTTGAATGGCGGTGGTTTGAGACGCAGTATCCGCAGCAGACATCACCAGGTCTTCCAACAGCACGCCTTCAGCACATGGCAATAATAAATGCTCTTGGCCTGCTGCGGCCATCACCAACGCCGCACGCGGAGCCAGCTGCAACCCAGAAAAATACTGTAGTTTCTGCGCCTCTAATAACAATGAATCGCTCGGTAAGCAAGGCGTTGCTTGCTGTTTTAAATACCAAACCGCGGCCGTTTTTTGCGACGCCCCTCGCCATACTTGAGCGGTAGAGAGGCCAACCTCATCCATCTGCCATTTAATGGGCTGATCTGAATTTAAATGGCGTAAAAACGCTAGCGGTAAGGTAGGCTGTATCGGCATGGCTTAATCTTTTTGGTTAGAGGGGATCGGCGCGGCCTGAAGATGTCGGTATACTCAAGCCCATACACCATTAAATCACAGTTGGATGACCCATGCACACACCTGCTTTTCGCCTCACTCGCTGTCACCTTGCCCTAGTCGCCGTCAGCACATTCTTCGCCAGCACCGCCTGGGCGCAAGCACCTAACTGGGCCCCAGTGATTGAGGGGGAATCCCTATTTGTGGATACGGCCTCATTCACGCTTAGCCCAAACGCGCCAGCAGGAGAACGCTGGGTTGAATTTGACATGGTGTTAAACACCCCCGTCCCTGACAGCCAAGAAGACGCCGTGGAGTTAAACGCATTTTTTGGCGCTGAGCCGAAAAGCTTTTTTAACCACGCAACCATCAACTGTAGCGACATCACCGTACGTGAAGAAAGCAACGGCATCGCCTATGGCCATTTCCAAACCCCTAGGCGCGACCCCAACGGCCGCCCCTACCAGCCGTTTGAATTAGACCAATTAATTGAATACGACCGCCACAGCAACCCTAGTTTTGAAGCCATCTCCAGTGAGGCTGAGGCGCAACGCTACGCGCAGCTGCTGTGCCAATCCACGGCACCGTTAACGGCCGACACCCAGCTGAGTCTGGCTCAGCTCAACCAGGCCGTGCCCAGCGTCAGCCATGCTGCCCAATTAATCCCTCTGGTCAATTACCCAGATAAATTCCTTGATCAAGCCTCAATCAAGCAGCACGTTGACGCACCCCACATTCACGACTTCAATATTGTCTACCACATGCCTAAAGACGATCCTCAGTTTGCTCAAGCCACTGAGCCTTACGGGCTAGACCAGTTCACCTTAGTGTTTGATCGCTCCATCAATTGTCAGGCGCGCAGCATGCGCTCCAACCATCGCGCCATCACGGCCACTTATGAGCCCACGTCATTACTCTTGGAATACCGTCCTCAAGCAAACGCAGACTACCTACCGTTAACGGCAGAAGAAGACAGCCTCTACGCTTTGGTGTGCCCTGCACCCATTGTGCCCGTTGCCGCCCCTGCGGCCCCAAGCGTCAAACCAGCAGCGCCCATCAGACGACCGTCTCCGTTTCGTACTGAATATGATTAAGCCTCTGACTTCTGTGCACGCATGGGCGCCATCAACCAAGGTGGCTGAGGCTGCCAAGCCGTCACCAGCATGTCGATGAAGCAGCGCACCTTGGGCGTTAAGTGATGGCGGCTCGGATAAACGGCGCACACCGGTGCGCCTATGGCCGCATGCCCCTCCAGGATCGGCACCAAATGGCCCGCCTGTACGGCCCCTGCCACTAGGTAGGCGCCAGCCTGGATCACGCCCAAGCCTGATTCTGCCGCCGCCTGCATCGCCTCAACGCTGTCCAAGCGCAAACGCCCCTGTACCGCCACCGTCGCATCTGACCCAGCTTGATCAAACCGCCAAGCCACGGCCCGACCCGAATGCATGTACACAATCGCCTCATGCTGGGCCAGATCGGCCGGCGTTTGCGGCGCCCCATACTGGGCCAAATACGCGGGCGACGCACAGGTTACCAAGCGATGGGGCGCCAATACCCGCTGCCGTAAACCGCTGTCGACTTCGCCGCCAATGCGAACGGCCACATCAATGCCTTCACCGATGAGGTCGTGATAGCGATCCGCAAAAATCACCTCTACGCTGACCTCAGGGTATTTAGCCAGATAAGCAGTCACAATCGGCAGCACCTGCAAACGACCAAATGTGGCGGGCACGGCCAGACGCAGTCGGCCATTTGGGCTGAGCTGTCGCTGCAATAGCACCGCTTCCGCATCTGCCACTTCGGCCAAAATGCGTAGCGCATGCTGATAAAATACCGCACCTTCATCACTGACGCTGACCTGACGGGTGGTGCGATGCAATAACCGCGTCTGCAAGCGCGATTCCAAGCGCACAATACTCTTGCCGATGGCTGAGCGTGATAAACCAAGCAGCTCAGCCGCTCGGGTAAAATTTTGGGTTTCCACAACCCGTACAAATACCCACAAATCACTGACGTGATCAATCAAGGGTAGGCTTTTATTAGACACAAATTGTCCCCAATATTGCTACAAATAGCCCATTTATATCATATTCACATCTAGTTAAACTAGCGGCTTATTTCACTCTCTATG
>JAGNTR010000204.1 GCA_017987415.1 Neisseriaceae bacterium | reverse complement strand
TCAATAAACTCAAAAGCCATGAGGAATCCTTACACGTGGAAGCGGCGTTGCACCACGCGGAAACGGTTGGCCACAAAAGCAGAGTCAGAATAAGACGCGTTGGCCGCTGGATTGCCACCCGTGCCGTGGTAGTCAGAGTAGGCAGCCGATTGATTCACAAACACGCCGCCGGTGAGGTTAATCGACAAGGCCACTTTGGCTTCGATGGTCGCGTCAATCATGGCATTCAAAACGGCTTCGTCGCTTGAGTACACGCCAACGGTTAAGGCACCGTGGGTTTCGGTCACGTGCTTAGATAAGGCAATGGCTGCGGCCGTGTCTTTCACTTTCACCACAAAACTAATCGGGCCAAAGCGCTCTTCCATATAGGCGGCTTCATCGGCTGCATCGCAAGCAATCAAGGCTGGCGTTTGCACCACGGCTTGTGGAAACTCAGGGTTGCTCAAGGTTTGAGACGCCAGCACCACTTGACCAAACTCACCATTATTGGCGGCGGCAATACGCTTCACCGTCTCACCCGATTGAATGGCGCCCAGAACCGCATGGGCGACTTCTGGCTTGGCCAAGAAGCCCTCGATGGCAGCGGCTAAGTCACGGCACACGTCGTCGTAGGATTTATGTCCTTCGTCAGTGTTAATCCCCTCTGCCGGCACAAAAATCGCCTGGGTGGTGGTGCACATTTGGCCTGAATATAAGGACAGAGTGAAGGCCAGATTGCGCATCATGTATTTATAGGCGTCGGTTGAATCCAAAACGATGTTGTTCACACCTGCCAGCTCGGCGTACACCTGAGCCTGACGACAGTTGTCGATCAGCCATTGACCAAACACATTGCTGCCGGTGAAATCCACCGACTTCACCTGTGGGTGAGTCACCAAAGTTTGGGTCACCGAACGGTCGGCGGCCACGCACAGGCTGACCAAATTAGGATCTAGACCTTGCTCTTTCAAAACGGTGCGAATGGTGCGCACAGTGATCGCTGCGGGCAGGATGCCATCGCGATGCGGTTTCACAATCACCGCATTACCGGTGGCCAAGGCGGCAAATAGACCAGGATAAGTATTCCACGTTGGGAAGGTACCACACCCCACCACCACGGCCACGCCACGGCCCACAACTTCATAATGCTTTTGCATCACCAGCGCAGGGTGTTTGCCCTGTGGTTTTTCCCACACCGATTCACTGGGCACAAAGCTTTGTTCACGATGGGCATAGGCCACCGCCTCTAAGCCACGATCTTGCGCGTGCGGACCGCCGGCCTGAAACGCCATCATCCAGCCCTGGCCAGACGTCATCATCACCGCATGGCCAATTTCAAAGCTCTGTTGGTTTAAACGCTGTAAAATTTCCAAGCACACGCCGGTGCGCCCTTCTACACCGAGCTGGCGCCAAGGCGTCATCGCCGTTTGAGCGGCCGTCAACAAGGTGTCGACATCACACACTGGGTACTGTACGTCTAGCGCCACGCCGTAAGGAGACTGCTCGGCACCATGCCAACCACTTTGCCCTGGCTGATCCAACTCAAAACGCTGACCTAAATGCGCTTCAAAGGCTGCTTTACCTTGAGCTGGAGCCTCTTCACCGTACACTTTAGGGCTAGGCATTTCGTTATAGGCCGACCAAAACGTACGAGTAGCGATGGCGTTTAACGCCGAAGCCAGAGTGTCCTGATGAGCGGTAAACAATGGATGGGACATGGTTTTCTCCTTTTGTGAAGGGTGGTTTTTTTGGAATTTGATTTAGATCAATGACAAAACATTACAATTTTAATTGATTCAAGTCAAATTTATGTATCACAATAAATCAATAAACCCTGCCAAAAATCAACTAATTCATTCTTAAAACTCTTACACACGCCCTATCAGCCACCACAATAAGCCAACAAAACCTTTAAAACCCCATTAATACAGGGGTTATATTGGGCCTAACAGGAAAAATAATCGTGATACTATATTTTTATAAATTTTAATTTTTAAGTATCACTAACAAACGCTAGTAGGCCTTATGCCGGCATCAATCGCCATAGGCAATGTAAAAGCCTGAAGAATTCATGCTGAATCATTGAATTATGTGAATTCATCTACTATGATGTACCTAAGCCTACGTCAGGCTTAGGCATCCGCCACAGCAGACGACACCGTAAAGATGATGGGCTGACGGTCCACCCACCGCTGGCCCGCCCGCTCTTTTCGTTAAACACTTTTGCAAGTATTTAAAGGAGATTATTATGGGTATTCTGTCTTGGATTATTTTTGGCCTCATCGCGGGGATTATTGCCAAACTGATCATGCCTGGAGACAATGGCGGTGGCTTCATTATGACCATTTTACTCGGCATCGTAGGCGCCGTCGTCGGTGGGTTCATCAGTACCCTATTCGGCATGGGCAAGGTGGACGGCTTTAATATTGGCAGCTTTGCCGTTGCCGTGATTGGTGCTCTTGTCGTACTATTTATCTACAGAAAAGCCAATTAAGCACTGCGCATGTGCCGCATAACCGCATGAAGCCAGTTAGGCGCGCCCAGTTTAGGGTGGCTCTTGACTGGCTTTTTTGCCCTTGCCCTCCCTATTAGAAAGCCGATATTTTGTCGATTCAGCACATCCTAGACAGCAAACTTAACCCTCAATCCTTGCAAGCAGGCTCCCTAATCACCACGCTATTAGGCGATGCCGTCCTGCCGCGCGGCGGCAAGATTTGGCTCGGCAGCCTCATCCAGCTACTGGCGCCCTTTGGCCTCAATGAACGGCAGATCCGCACAGCCGTCTTTCGGCTGGCTAAAGAAGAATGGCTATCCAATGAGCTGCATGGCCGCCGCTCCGACTACGTTTTGACCACGACGGGTCGACATCGATTTGAAAAAGCCGCCCAGCAGATTTACGCCGCCCACTCACCGCTTTGGGATCAGCAGTGGCGGCTCATCATGGTGGTGGGCACTCTGAGCACCAAAGAACGCGAATACCTGAAAAAAACCCTATTTTGGCAAGGCTTTGGCAAAATCGGCAGCGACGCCTTCATCCACCCCAGCGCCGAACTCAATACCGCCCTCGACAGCCTCGTGGCCGACGGCATGGCCCCCGTCATGAGCGCCCTCATGCCTCTGGTGGCCACCGACGCTCGGCTGCATCTGTCTATCAGCAATAAGGCCTTAGTCGACAGCGCTTGGGATTTAGCCAAGCTGGCCAAATCCTATCAAGCCTTTATCCAAGCCTATCAGCCCGTTTTAACGGAGCTACAGCAGGCTCATGCCCACTCGACCCAGCAAGCCTTTATGCTGCGCACCCTGTTAATTCATGATTATCGACGCCTGCTGCTGCGCGACCCACAATTGCC
>JAGNTR010000088.1 GCA_017987415.1 Neisseriaceae bacterium | reverse complement strand
CCCTCGCTTAGATTGAGGTCATGCCCCTACTGGACCCATCCCATGATCAATCGGTTAAATGCCATCCCTGTCGTCACCCGTACGCTGTTACTAGCCAATATCGCCCTCTACATCTTGACGCTGCTGCTCAACAATAATGGCATCGCCCTAGAAGTCATCTTGGGCAGCTTCTATCCTGAATCGCTGAATTTTAGGTGGTGGCAACCGTTTACCCATTTGTTCATTCATGGCGGCACCGCCCACATTGCCTTTAATATGTTTGCCCTCTATATGTTTGGCAGCACCGTAGAAGCCACCATCGGGCCTAAACGCTTTTTAATCCTGTACTTTCTCGCAGGCCTGGGCGCCTTCCTGCTGTTCAACGGCCAAACGTTTTACTATGTGTCTGAGCTAAAAACCGCCGTCCTTGGCTTTGGCATCGAGCCTGCCTTGCTGCAAGAGGCCATGCGTCTGAACAGCGCCGGCGTGCCCGCAACCCCGCGAGTACCCAATATTCCTGCCGTGGTCGAACTGTGCCAATACTACATTCGCCCAATGGTCGGCGCTTCCGGCGCCATCTATGGCCTCCTCGTGGCTTATGGCCTGCTCTACCCCAATGCCAAACTGGTGTTTATGCTGTTGCCCGTTCCCGTCCAAGCCAAGTATTTCATCCCCGGCCTCATCGTCTTAGAAATCATCCTAGGCCTGTTTAATTTCTCTTGGAACCCCGTGGCCCACTTTGCCCACCTTGGCGGCGCCATCGTCGGCTTTTTCGTGGTGCAATACTGGCTCAGACAATACCGCAATCGCGCTTAATCTAACCAAGTCGGCGCAGCCTCTGCATAAAAAAACCGTCTTTTAGACGGTTTTTTTATTTCTTTTATTCCTGAATACATAAAAACATCTAACCCATTGATCATTCATTAAAAATAAATAAAGCATCATGCCATCCATCCCTTGCCGAACCCATCGCGACGCCACGGCCATCAGCCTAGCTAAATACCTCTCCCGTAAAGCAATCTCTAGTTCTAAAGGCGTAGATTGACCTAATACCACCTCCTCCTTTTGTCGCCCCCTCACTCCCCCACCTGCCGCTATAAGAGCCTGATTTTTATGTTATGATTCGTATATAAGCACTCAATAATAACCACGCTAACAACAATGAAAAGAGCACAACATGCTGACAGACGCATTTGGTCGCACCGTTGACTACCTCCGCATTTCAGTGACGGATCGCTGCGATCTACGCTGCACTTACTGCCTGCCCAAAGGCTTTCATGGCTTTGCCACGCCAAAGCACTGGCTCACTCTTGAAGAAACCGCACGCATCGCACAGGCATTTGCACGCCTAGGAACCAAGCGCTTTCGCATCACTGGCGGCGAGCCATTGCTGCGTAAAGGCTTAACCGAACTCACCCGTGCCATCAGTGAAACCCCTGGCGTGGAAGACATCTCCATGACCACCAACGGCACCCAGCTCACCAAACACGCCCACGAACTACGCGCATCGGGCGTAAAGCGCCTCAACATCAGCTTGGATTCTTTACGCAGCGACTGCGTTAAGGAAATCACTGGCGCTGATTGCCTGCCTAAGGTATTAGAAGGCATTCGCACCGCCAAGGACGCAGGCTTTGACTTCATCAAAATCAATATGGTGCCGCTGGCCGGCATCAACGATCTAGACCTTGACGACATGGTGGCGTTTTGCATTGAACACGGCTTCATCTTAAACCTCATCGAGGCCATGCCCATGGGCAGCACGGGACAACAGCACGCCCACGTGAGCCTGCAGCCCGTATTACAACAGCTGCAAGAAAAACACAATCTGATCGCCAGCACGCGTAAAATCGGCGGCGGCCCGGCCAAATACTGGCAAAGCCAGGACGGCGGCTTTACCCTAGGCCTGATCACCCCGATGAGCCAACATTTTTGTGAAACCTGTAACCGCGTACGTTTATCGGTGACCGGTAACCTACACCTCTGCCTAGGCCAAGAAGACAAAGTGCCGCTACGCGATCTATTGCGCTCAGGCATCAGCGATGCTGAACTAGAAGACGTGATCCGCGATGCCGTGATGAAAAAACCCGAAAAACACGAATTTGTAGAAAACCCAACCAAAATCATTCGCGTCATGGCCATGACTGGCGGCTAAGCCAGTAGCCATCAACCCCTTACTCAACAGGCAAGGTTGCTCAGCACCCTTGCCTGTTTCAATCTGCCACACGCGCACATCTAAACTTAGACTTTAGCGCCGTTTTAGCGTAAAATTCGCCATCTGTTTGCTGGGCCATGCGTTACAAAAGCCTGAAGCACTGCATGAAGCAGTCAGCAAACCACCTAATATTTTCCATCCAGACAAAAGACCGCCATGATCGAAGCTGAAATCATCAATCAACTCCACCACACCCTAGACGACCTTGCCGAACGCAGTCGTGACATTCGGGGGTATCTTTGACTACGACGGCAAAAAAGACCGTCTAGAAGAAGTTGTGGGCTTAAGCGAAGACCCTGACCTGTGGAACGACCCGAAAAAAGCGCAAGAAATTGGTAAAGAGCGCAAGCTGCTTGAAGGCGTGGTCTTGACTCTGGATGAGCTAGCCAACGGCATTGAAGACAATTTAATGCTATTAGACATGGCGGTAGAAGAAGCCGACGACGATGCGTTTCACGCCATTCAAGCCGACGTCGCCGAACTAGAGGCCAAAATGGCCGACCTAGAGTTTAAACGTATGTTTAACCAGCCTATGGACGCCAACGCCTGCTTCATCGACATCACTGCCGGTGCCGGCGGCACTGAGGCCGAAGACTGGGCCGGCATGCTGTTCCGGATGTATCTACGCTACGCCGAACGCAAAGGCTTTAAGGTTGAGATTCTAGAAGAAGACGAAGGCGACATCGCCGGCATCAACCGCGCCACCATTAAAATCGATGGCGAATACGCCTACGGCCTCTTGCGTACAGAATCAGGTGTCCATCGCTTAGTACGCGTGTCTCCTTTTGACTCTAACGCCAAACGCCACACCTCATTTTGCTCTGTATTCGTTTATCCTGAAGTCGATGACAGCATTGAAGTCGACATCAATCCGGCCGACTTACGTATTGACACCTACCGCGCCAGCGGCGCCGGTGGTCAGCACATTAACAAAACCGACTCGGCCGTACGTATTACCCACAACCCAACCGGCGTGGTGGTACAGTGCCAAAACGACCGCTCACAGCACCGTAACCGCGATGAAGCGATGAATATGCTGCGTGCGCGCCTATTTGAATTAGAGCTGCGTAAACGCAGCGAGGCGAAACAAAGCCTTGAAGACAGCAAATCCGATGTGGGTTGGGGCCATCAAATTCGCTCCTATGTATTTGACCAATCTCGGATCAAAGATTTACGCACCAGCTATGAAGTTGGCAACATCAAAAACGTCATGGACGGTGATTTAGATGGCTTCATTGCCGCCAGTTTAAAACAAGGTGTCTGATAATCAGGTAGCCCAATGGGCTACCTGATTTTTTGCCCCTTACCCCAGGAACTTACTAAAAGAGACCCGCATGTTAAACCCAATCATTGCCCTTTCCCCTTTAGATGGCCGCTACGGCAAACAAGTTGAAGCATTACGCCCTATTTTTTCAGAATATGGCCTAATGAAATGCCGTGTTCAAGTTGAACTAGAATGGCTTAAAGCCCTTTCTCGCAACCCTAAAATCAAAGAAGTGCCTGAGTTTAGCGAATTCACCATCAAAGAAATTGATCAGGTGATTGCCGAATTCTCTTTGGATGATGCCGAAGCGGTTAAAGCCATTGAAGCGCGCACCAACCATGACGTTAAAGCGATTGAATATTGGCTAAAAGAACGTTTTAGCGCTGTTCCTGAAGTCTTAGCGGTAAGCGAATTCATTCACTTTGCCTGCACCAGCGAAGACATCAATAACTTAAGCCACGCCTTGATGCTCAAAGCTTCTCGCGACGAAGCCATCAAGCCTGCCCTAGCCGCGATCACAGCTAAACTGACCGACATGGCCCACGAGTTTGCCGCCATGCCGATGATGAGCCGTACTCACGGCCAGCCCGCTACCCCAACCACTTTAGGCAAAGAATTGGCCAACGTGGTGGCGCGCTTGAATCGCCAAATCGACGCATTAGGCGCGCAAACCTTCTTGGGTAAAATCAACGGCGCCGTCGGCAACTACAATGCCCACATGGTGGCCTACCCTGAAGTGGACTGGGAAGCTCATTGCCAAAGCTTTGTTGAAGGCCTAGGCATCAGCTTTAACCCTTACACCATTCAAATTGAGCCACACGACTACATCGCCGAATACTTCCACGTAGTGAGCCGCATCAACACCATTTTGATCGACTTCAACCGCGACGTTTGGGGCTACATCTCTCTAGGCTACTTTAAACAAAAAGTAAAAGCCGGTGAAGTAGGCAGCTCCACCATGCCGCACAAGGTTAACCCGATTGACTTTGAAAACTCAGAAGGCAACCTAGGTTTAGCCAATGCTGTCTTGGGCCATTTAGCTGAAAAACTGCCCGTGTCTCGCTGGCAGCGTGACCTGACCGACAGCACCGTATTGCGCAATATGGGCGTAGGCTTAGGCTATTCGGTACTGGGTTGGAGCGCCCACATTCGCGGCTTGAACAAGCTAGAAACCAATGCTGCTGCCCTATTGGCCGACCTAGACGCCACTTGGGAGCTATTGGCTGAACCCATTCAAACCGTGATGCGTCGCTATGCGGTTGAAAACCCATACGAGCAGCTAAAAGACCTGACCCGCGGCAAAGGCGGCATCACCCCCGAAACGCTTAAAGTCTTCATTGAAGGCCTCGCGATTCCAGATGCTGAAAAAACCAAGCTATTGGCTCTACGTCCAGACACTTACTTGGGCAAGGCCGAAGAATTGGCCAAGCGCATCTAAGCACTAAACCACATAAAAACGACCCTTAAGGGTCGTTTTTTAATGCCTGCAGCCACAAAAAAGCCCAGCACAAAGGCTGGGCTGATGATGTCCTGTTTAATGCTTGCTGTGGGTGAGCTTATCTAAATAGCCCATGGCAAAAGCAGACAGCACAAAGGTCAAATGAATCAAGATATACCATTTGATCTTATCCGCATCCACCTGCTCCAGCTTCATAAAAATACGCAATAAATGAATCGATGAAATCGCCACAATCGACGCCGCCACCTTCATTTTTAACGAGCTGGCGTCCATGGTGCCTAGCCAATTCAGCTTATCCGCGTCTTCATCTAAATTCAGCTGTGACACAAAGTTTTCATAGCCAGAAATCATCACCATCACGATCAAGCCACCAACCAAGGCTAAGTCAACCAAAGCCAACACCTGTAAAATCAAATCAGCTTCTGTAATCGTAAAAATAATTTGCAGCGTGTGAAACGCTTCTTTAAAAAAGATGATGCCCAGCATCAGTAATGCCAAGGACAAACCAAGATAAATCGGCGCCAACAGCCAGCGCGACACATATATCAACTGCTCAATGAAAGCTTCTACTTTTTTCATACGCTCATTCACATTAATGGGATCGTAGTTTAAGCTATTTTTAAGGTTTCTTTCACTTCTTTCAACCACATTCCACATCGAAAAGCCCTAATTGTGGCATATCGCATACACCTAAAGCGCTTATCCCACACTCGCACACAAATTTCATTGTCATGAAAACAGAAGCCTTTTACGCTGACGAGACCCAATCAAAAAAAGGACAACATCATGAATCGCATCAGTCCCAGAACCCTAATTCTGATTGGCCTCATCGGCCTCACCTTAGGCTGGCTTCTCAAGGGCAGCGGCGCCACCGTCAGTAAAAAAGACCGTGAAGCCTGTGAAGCCAGCCTTAAAGCCAACAACAGCGACGATCCCACCCTCTTGGATAAATGCCGTGAACCAGGCATGGTGGCCGCCATAAAGGCACAAAACCAAAACCTCGGTGCCGCAGAGGCCATAGGCTCTGCCAACCAAGGCAGTACAGCTCTGAACATGCTTAGCAGCCTACTGCAAGGAATAGGCTTGATTGCGCTTGGCTTTGGCATCGTTGGCTGGCGTAAAGCACTGCGCCTACGTTAAACCCTAGCCATAAAAAAACCACCGACGAAGCGGTGGTTTTTTGCCGCATTCATCAGCGCGCAAAGGTATCAAACGCCCAATCGCCACCAGGATGACGATAAGGCTTAATGGCCCATCCATAGGCGCGACTTAAATGATCGGCCGTCATCACCTCGGCAACCGACCCTTCCGCCAATACCTCCCCCTTACTCAGTAACACAATGTGTTTGGCGTAATTAGCCGCCAAGCTTAGGTCATGCAACACCATCACCGTGGTTAACGACTGGCCTAAGGCATCAGGCTGTAGGCAGCGCATCAGCTGATGCTGATGCTTAATGTCGAGGTGATTACTGGGTTCATCCAACAGCAAAACCTCTGTCTCCTGCATCAACGCCCTCACCATGGCCGCACGCTGCTGCTCACCGCCGGACAGCACCCCAATGCGCTTCTCGGCCAGATGGGTGAGCTCAAACTGAGCCAACAACCGGCTCACCTTGGCCCGATCAGCAGCCGTTGGCCGCGCAAACCATGACAAGTGTGGGTAACGCCCTAATAAGGCATATTCCTCTACCGTCAACGGCGTCCCAAAAAGCTCGTGCTGCCCCACCCAGGCAATCTTGCCTTGGCGCGTTGCGTCCTGTGCCGACAGCCCCATGCAGGTTAAATCTGCGCAGGGGTATTGACCCAATAACGCCTTGAGCAAGGTACTCTTACCCGCGCCGTTGGGGCCAATAATCGCCGTTGCCTGTCCCCATGGCAGGCTCAAAGCGTCAATCGACAACACGGTTCGCTGCTGGTGGCTAACCACCAACCCCTTAATCTCAAACACCGAATGATGCTTCATGCGCGCCCCTTATTGCCTTTTAAGAACAGCCACAAGAAGAACGGTGCCCCCAATAGAGAAATCACAATGCCCACCGGCAAATCAATCGGATAGGCCACATGACGCGACGCACTGTCGATCAGCAGCAGGAACAATGCGCCTACAATGCCAGACAGCAGCATCAAACGGCCACGACCACCGCCGCACACGGCCGACAAAACGTTCGGCACCATCATGCCCACAAAACCGATGACGCCGGACAGCGACACGGCAGCACCAGTCAACAAAGCGGCCCCAATCACGGTGACTAATTTAGTTCGGTTGAGGTTCACCCCCATAGACAGAGCAGTTTCTTCACCCAGCATCAGGCAATCCAAATCTCGCCCTACCCACAGCAACACCAGCCAGCCCACCACCATCACCGCTAAGGCATAGTAAATGGGCACAAAGCCCGCACCAGCCAGACTACCGGCCAGCCACACGGTGGCGCTACGCAGCACCATGTCGTCGGACAAGAATAAAATCAAGCTGACCACGGCGCCACAGAATGCGCTGACCACAAAGCCAATTATCAATAAGCCCAAACGGCCACCGCCAAACAAATGATGGGTGCTGAGTACAAATAAACAGGCCGCCACGGCGCCCACAAATGCCGCCAACGGCACGCCCATGCCACCCAGGCCAAACGCCAACACCAGCACCACGCCTAAGGCGGCACCACTAGAGGTACCGATTAAGCTTGGGTCGGCCAAAGGGTTACCAAACAGGGCCTGTAAAGCAGCGCCGCTACAGGCCAACGCGCCACCTACCATCAATGCCACGGCAATACGTGGCCAGCGAATGCCCCATAGGGCTTCGGGAATTTCACTCGGATTGGTCCAGCCGCCTAGACCAACGCCTAAGCAAAACCACACCAACACCGCCGCTAAAGCGACACATAAACTATATCGCAGCCACTTAGGGCTGCGATTCAGGGCAATACCCACCACTTAACGTCCTAACGCATGTAGTTGATCAACGACTTTAGGGCTATCTAAACCAAGGCGTAAAAAGTCTTTTGCCGCCCAAGCCTGAACCTTATTGTTTTTCACTGCGGGGCTGCTTTTTAATTCTGGCTGCTGTTTGTAAGCCGCCAAGCTGCCACCGACTACCGACAGGTTATGATCCGCAATAATCACCACGTCTGGATTCGCCTGCAACCAGCCTTCGCGCGACAAAGGCTTCACCCCATTGATGTTGGCCGCCGCGTTCACGCCACCGGCCAAACGAATCAACAAATCACCCACCGTACCTTTACCCGCGACCATACGGCCATCGTAGCTAAGGATATAACGCTTTTTATTGGCCGGGCGCTGCTTCATGCCTTGACGCCATTTTTGAGCCAAGGCATTCGCCTGAGCAGGCTTACCCAATAACTGACCTAATTTTTCAATACCGGGGGCAAAGTCGCTACCGGCTTCATCAGCCGCTACGTTCACGCTTTTGATGCCCAGCTTGTTAAGTTGGTTGTAAATAGTGGTCGGCTGAGCCATCCAACTACCCACTACCAAATCGGGATTTTGAGCCAAAATCGGTTCAGGCGACAGCGTCCGATACACCCCAATGCTTTTAGCCTTGGCAAGGCTTTGATGGTGTTTGCTCTGATCATCTTTACCCACCACATTGGCCTGAGCCCCAATCGCCACCACAATATCGGCCACGTCTGGGGTTAACACCACCACCCGCTGCGCGAAGGCAACGGAGGTGATGAGGCATAAAGACAATAATAGTCCTGCCTTTTTAATCATAACAAGGCTTCCTCTGGAATCGCCTGGCCAGTCACCTCAGTGACGATGTCGCGCCAAGCGCTCAATTCTTGTTCACCTTCTAAACGCTGACCAAACAAGGTCAACACAATGTCACCATTGGCATCAAAAGCCTCGAGGCAAGTCACCAAACCATCTTTGGTTGGGCGACACACCATCCATACCTCGGTAATGCCTTCGTCTTTAAGGTGCAGCACAAAGCCATTCTCTTTGCTGTCAAAAATATTCAACCAGCCGCTCATGCGCTTTAAGTTATGCACCACGCCAGTTTCAATCTGCACCACGCCACGGTTACCCACGAAAGTCATGATGGGCGTACCTTTGGCCACAGCCGCAGTATAGGCTGCCTCAATCGCGGCATTGCCTTCCATGCGATAGGCAAAGCCAGCCGGCGCAATTTTAAAGGCATCGGTACGGCTTAAACCGTATTCACCGATGAGTACATTAAATTGATGCACGTCTTTCATGCCCAACCAACGTTGATGGAAGGCCGCTAATTCATCACTATTTAAATCGCGAGGGGCTTTTTCTTCCCGTTGAAAGCCGGTTTTAAATTCAGCCACGTCTGTGGTTTTGAATTCATCAATAATGCCCTGCCATACCGGTAAATAGGCTTCATCCTGCAAATACACTTTTTGCAAAGCCAAACCGTATTCATCGTAAAACTGAATCGAACGTAAGGTTTTACCGCCATGCCCCACGCTTTCGAACGCAAAAGCATGCTGCCAACGCTTCATGAATAAGCGCAAATCAATACCGCCCACGTTGACGGCAAGGCCGAACATAGGTGAAATGTTTAGGTTTTCGTATAGGCCCACTTTTTCATGTACGGCAAAATCATTGCGCACGGTACATTGCACGGGGCCAACGGTGGCCAGTTTAGGCAAAATCGCACGGATGTCGGTGCCCAAATACACCACGCCAGGTGCATGTGCCAACAAGGCGCCCTCACCAATATTCAACTGCTCTGCGCCTTCACGCTGACGCAGGCCAGGTTGTGCCTCTTTAAGGGCCAAAAAGGCATCCCAGTGATTGATTGCTTGATTCATGTGTTTACTCTCCGTGGCAGTCCTATAAAATAGGCAGCCGTTTATACAAGACGACATTAACGATAATTAGTCGCATTATTGTTATCATTCCTGTTTCCGTCAAGGCTTTTCCCGATTTTTGTGTCACACAAAGCCAAAAGCCCTTGGTTTTATTGCGTTACGCGCAACAACCCCAAGGGCAAGATAATTAGAACTTGATTTGTACTGCCGCGGCAACGCTACGCCCTGGTCGAGTATAGTAATCCAGTGATGAAGACGATGCTGCCATCCCCACTACATCGACGTAGTCCCAATATTTTTTATTGCCAATATTGTAAACACCCACGTTAAGCTTAGCGTTTTTATTGATGTTCCAGAACATGGTGGCATCTACTACGCCATAACCCGCGGTCTCAACATAACTATCATCGCTAACACGGTCTTTTTTCGCCACGAGTGTCCAGTCAACATTCGCTCCCCAAACTGCATTATCATAACCCACACCCAACATCAGCTTCGGTGGTTGCGCGCTGTCTAATGGTTTACCTGTGTCTTTGTTTTTACCACGCATCCACGACACCGCACCATTTACCTGCCAATTTGGCATCACACGATACGCGGCACTGGCTTCAAAACCATAGGTATTCACGCGACCAACGTTGTCATGGGTCCACGTTGATATTTCACGCCCGCCCAGTTCTTCTGGCGCTAAGGCTACACGCTCAATAAAATCTTTATACCTATTGTAGAAAACGGTGGCTTTGGCTTCTAAATCACTGCTTTTATGTCTAAAGCCCACTTCAAGACTTTGTGAGCTTTCTGATTTTAAATCTGCATTAGGCAAAATCTGATAACCGCTGTTCAAGTTGGCAAAAGACATCATGGAGGTATCAAATGGAGGCGTTCTAAACCCTGTAGAATAAGCTAAGAACCCCGTCGTCTCTTTAGCCAAGGGCACGCTTAAGCTAATGCTTGGCGACACCGCGCTGTCTGAAAAGCGTTCTGGCATTTTTTTGGGCGTGCTGGCCATATAAGCCGCATCAATCTTAGGCGACATGCGGTCATAGGTATAGCGTAGGGCAGGTGTTAAGCGCACGCCATTTTCAAATGTAATCGCATCTTGAATGTATACGCCAAGATTTTTACGCTCACTATCAGGGAAGGTTTTTGAGCCATCAACCAAGCTCAAAGGCCCACCTTCTATTGA
>JAGNTR010000087.1:2837-10978 GCA_017987415.1 Neisseriaceae bacterium | reverse complement strand
GGCGAAAAAAAACCAGCTCGTGAGCTGGATTTTTAATCTTAACCTTGTTGATTACCAAAGCGATTGAGCTTTGGTGCCCAGGGACGGACTCGAACCGTCACACCTTGCGGCGGGGGATTTTGAGTCCCCTGCGTCTACCAATTTCGCCACCTGGGCAGGTGAAGATTTGTTTGAGGAGCGTATTATAGCTGAAAACAGATCACTGTAAAGGCCTTTTTTAATCTTTTTTCAAGCTTAAGGCGTAATCGTATAATACCTTTTTGTTTTCATTGGTGATTTTACTGCCGAGCTCGGCTGCTTGTTTGGTGGGTAGTTGCGCCGCCAGCACCTTCATCACGTGTTCTGTGGCTTCAGATAGCGCACTTTGGGTTACGGCAGGGGCCGCATCCAAAATCAACACCATCTCGCCGCGGGTTTGGTTGCGGTCGGCTTTTACTGCAGCCAGCACTTCAGCTACGCTGCCGTCAATGAAGGTTTCGAAGGTTTTGGTGATTTCGCGCGCCATCACTAAGCGGCGATCAGGGCCAAGTACCTCTAGCATGTCGGCGAGGGTGGCTTCGATGCGGTGAGGGGTTTCGTACATGATGACGGTGTAGGGGGTTTCTTGCCATTTTTGCAACAGGGTTTGGCGCTCTTTGGTTTTTGGGGGCAAAAAGCCAGCAAAATAAAAGTTGGCGCTGGTCATGCCGGCCACGCTCAAAGCGGCAATCACGGCGCTGGGGCCGACGATGGGAGAAACCTTATAGCCTTTAGCGCGAATGGCTTGGGCCAGCTTAGCGCCTGGGTCGCAAATGGCGGGCGTGCCCGCATCGGAGACCTGTACTACTACTTGGTCGTTGGCCAGCGCTTCGGCCACTTTGTCGACCATTTGGCGCTCATTGTGTTCGCGTACGCTAATGAGTTTACTTTTGATGCCGTAGGCCGCTAATAGTTGGCCAGTGACGCGGGTGTCTTCGGCGCAGATTAAGTCGGCGCGTTCTAAAACCGCCAGCGCGCGTAGGGTGATGTCACTTAAGTTTCCAATTGGGGTGGCTAACACATATAATGTTTGTGTTTGAATGGTTGCTTGCGCTTGTGAATAATGTGTTTGCACGCCAGGGCTTTCTCTTGAAAAATGGGGAACCAGCCCTTAACTATACCACTGATGCGCCGCATCATCTTGACAATCATGTGGGCCGCGAGACGGATTAAAACCGATCGGCTGCCCAGATGAAAGGCCGCTGATGAAACTAAATCATCCTGTAGGTGCCCAAGCAGAAGACCGTGCGCTGGCGTTTTTAGGCCAGCAAGGCTTGCTGTTGGTGGCGCGTAATTGGCATTGTGCTTACGGTGAAGTGGATTTGGTGATGAAAGAAGGCAACACGTGGGTCTTTATTGAAGTAAAATATCGTCAACGGGCCCATTTTGGTGGCGTGGCCTACAGCATTACCCCGCGTAAGCTGGCAAAGTTACAGCGAACCATACTGCATTACATGCAGGTGAATAAGATACACAACGCGCCGTGTCGATTGGACGCGGTATTGTGCCAAGCGCAGGATGCGCCGGTTTGGCTAAAAAACATATTGGAATAAATGATGAGCATAGTTGATAGAGTCAGTGCCCACTTTGCCGAGAGCATTGAAGCAAAAAAACAGTGTCAGGACATCCTGCCCGAAGCAGTGGCCGAAGGCGTTCAGCTGATGGTGAACACCTTGATGATGGAAGGCAAACTATTGGCTTGCGGTAACGGTGGATCTGCCGCCGACGCCCAGCATTTTGCCGCCGAAATGGTGGGCCGGTTTGAACAAGAGCGCCCAGGCTTGGCGGCCATTTCTTTGGCGACCGACACCTCAGCCTTAACCGCCATCGGTAACGATTACGAATTCGACCTGATTTTTTCGAAACAAGTACGTGCTCTGGGTAAAGAAAATGACGTGTTGCTGGCCATTTCTACGTCGGGCAACTCGGCCAACGTGGTGGAAGCGGTGAAAGCGGCTCACGAAAAAGGCATGAAGGTGATTGCGCTGACCGGTAAAGACGGCGGCAAAATCGCGGCTTTACTAAATGGCGACGACGTATTGCTCAACGTGCCGCATCCGCGCACGGCCCGGGTGCAGGAAATTCACATTTTATTGATTCACGCCTTATGTGATGGCGTGGACTACATGCTGTTGGGCGCAGATTAAGCCAACAACCAAACCAGTAGAGGATGCTTTATGAAAAGTTGGATCAAGACTTTAGTCGTCAGCGCCGTGATGGTGAGTGGCCTAACTGGCTGTCCTGCATTTATTGTGGGCGGTGCTGCCGTGGGTGGCTTAGCCGCTACTGATCGGCGCAGCGTCGGCGCACAAACCGATGACAGCGTGATTGAGGCCCAAGTAGCCGCCAGCATCGCCAATTATTGGCAGGCCAACCCTGTTGCTGCTGGCCAGCCTCAGCCCAATGTGAAGGTCATCAGCTACAACCGTCATGGCCTATTGTTGGGCTATGTCACCAGCGAAGCTGAAAAAACCATGGCCGAACGCGCTCTGCGCGCCCAGCCTAATGTGGCCAAGATCTACAACTACATTAACGTTGCGCCTGGCGATCGTAAATTTGGTGACGTCAGCCAAGACACGTGGATTACCTCAAAGATCCGCACCAACTTGCTGAATGCGAAAGGGTTTATTCCTAACCGCGTCAAAGTGGTGACCTATGATGGCGTTACCTACGTGTTCGGGATCTTAACGCCCGCAGAACAGGCTGCCGCCACGGCACAAATCAGTGCGACTTCTGGCGTACAGCGCGTGGTGACGCTGTTTGAAACCTTTACCGAGACAGAACAGCCGGCCACCGAAGCCGCGCCGGCATCTTAATGCCTCAGTGAGCATGAACAAGCAGTAATGCCCAGCATTACTGCTTTTTTTTGGTTTGGGCTTGAGGTGGGGCCAATAAGTCTAAAAGTGTCTGAGCTTGCTCAGGGCTTAAGGCGGCCTTTGCTAAGCCGACAGTGGCCACGCCTAAGGCTTGATAAAGCGGGGTTTCTGCCGGGGTTAAGGCGTCAAGATGGCTGGCGACAGTGGCGGCATCGCCGCGCACAATTGGGCCGGTTAAGGCGGCCTTAGGCCCCAAAGCTTGATAGTTGTGGAAACTTTGCTGCATTAAACCACTCACTAAAGCACGACTTTGTGATTGGGGTAGGCCTAGTGGCGCTAAAACGTCTTCGGCAAAACCGGCTAAGGTCACCAAGAAATTGGCGCTGATGGATAAGGCTGCATGATAGCGTGCTTTATGCGCTGCATCGAGGTAGAAGGGCTGTAGGCCTAAGGCTTCGGCCAGCTGCGTCATAAAGGCCTGTTGCGCTGGCTCGGCTTCAATGGCCACTAGGTGGCCAGCCAACGTACGAATGCTGGCGTCGACGTCGGCAAAGGCAAAAACAGGGTGTAAGCTGGCGGTTTGAACGCCTTTAGCAGCTAAGCTGGCTAAGGCGCTGCGGCTTTTAGCACCGCTACAGTGACACACCAAGGTTTGTGGTGACAGCCAGGCACAGGCGGCCAGGGCTTCGGCACTCGATTCAATGGCGTCGTCGGGGGTGCTGATTAAGACCACATCTGCTGCGGGCAAGTTGCTGATTTGTGTTACTATTTTTGCTGTGGTAAAACGGTGCGTCCACGGCGCGGCCTCAAGATTGCAGCGGCGGACAATATGGCTCAGTTGCAGTAGGCCAGATTGCTGCCACAGATGGCCCAAGGTTTGGCCGACGCGGCCTGCCCCAATAATGTGAAAAGTAAGCGACATCTCGGTTTCCTCGGCTTAATTGCTCATTGAATCTTTAAGATTATAAATGGTAAACTTGAGTGATTGAAAAAAACTATATAAAGTTAAAAAGTGACCCTATGAAATCGGTTTTAGAGGTTAAATCAGCGCGACTTGATGCTTTATGCATCCAGCTGAAAACAACAGACGCTGAACGGCTGGCTCAAGAGCTGGCGGTTCGATTCAAACAGTTGACCGATGTGGGCAGCGTGCCCTTCGTCTTAGACGTGAATGAGCTGGAAGACGTATGGTCTGTTGACTTTGTCCAGCTATTGGCCTTATTTACGCAATATGGTTTGCGCATCATTGGCCTTCGCCACTATGATAAGCAGGTGTCGGCCTTAGCCGCCAAACACCAACTGGCGTTTAGCCTGTTGCCAGAAACCAAAGCCGATGAGGCCATCCAAGCCTTAGTGGGCGAGGCCAAGGAGGCCTGCGACGAGGCCGCCGCGGCAGAAAGCGCAGCCGCAACCGCAGCGGCTACGCCTGAGCGCCAGCCAACGGTGGTCATTAGCCGGCCGATTCGTACCGGCCAGCAGGTGTATGCACAAGGTGCAGACCTCATTGTGTTAGATATGGTATCTGAAGGGGCGGAAGTGATTGCCGATGGCAATATTCACGTGTATGCACCGCTTCGGGGCCGTGCTTTAGCGGGGGCTAACGGCAACCGCGAAGCCAGAATTTTCGCTCAAGACATGCAGGCTGAACTGGTGTCGATCGCGGGGATTTACCGTAGTATTGAGCAGGATTTGCCTGAAAGCTTGGCCAATAAGCCTACGCAGATTTATCTCGAAGAAAATCGTTTAGTGATGAGTGCGTTAAGCACCAAATAGAAAAAGGAACTCTATTGTGGCAAAAATTATTGTCGTAACATCCGGTAAAGGTGGCGTAGGCAAAACCACAACCAGCGCCAGCATCGCAGCAGGATTAGCTTTACGCGGTCACAAGACCGCCGTGATTGACTTCGACGTGGGTTTGCGTAACCTTGACTTGATCATGGGGTGTGAGCGCCGAGTGGTGTATGACTTAATTAACGTGACTCAGGGTGAAGCCACGCTGAACCAGGCGCTGATTAAAGACAAGCATTGTGATAATTTATACATTTTACCTGCGTCACAAACCCGCGATAAAGATGCGTTGAAGCGCGAAGGGGTTGAAAAAGTATTGAAAGAACTCACTGAGAAAATGGATTTTGAGTTCGTGATTTGTGATTCACCGGCCGGCATCGAACAGGGCGCCTTGATGGCCTTGTATTTTGCCGATGAAGCGATTGTGACCACCAATCCTGAAGTGTCGAGCGTACGTGACTCAGACCGCATTTTAGGCATTTTAGGCAGCAAAAGCCGTCGGGCAGAAGAAAGCCAAGAGCCAGTGAAAGAGCATTTGTTGATTACCCGCTACTCACCAGAGCGCGTGGAAAAAGGCGAAATGCTGTCGGTTGAAGACATTTGTGACATTTTACGCATTCCTTTGATTGGGGTGATTCCTGAGTCGCAAACGGTTCTGCAAGCGTCGAATGCAGGCTCGCCGGCGATTCACATGGAAGGCACACCTGCGGCAGAAGCCTATCAGGATGTGGTGGCGCGTTTATTGGGCGAAAATCGCCCGATGCGCTTTACTGAAGCGGATAAAAAAGGCTTCTTCTCACGTTTATTTGGAGGGTAGGCATGTCCATCATTGCTAAGTTGTTTGGTAAGCGAGAAAAAAGTGCCAGCGTGGCGCGCGACCGTTTGCAAATCATCATCGCACAAGAGCGGGTAAAAAGTCAGGCACCTGACTATTTGCCTACATTACAACGTGAGCTTTTGGAAGTGTTGTCTAAATATGTGACCGTGTCCCCCGAGGACATTCGGATTGCACATGAGAAGCAAGACGGCATGGACGTATTGGAATTGAATATTACCCTACCAGAGGACAATACCAGTACGACCACAGAGGCAGCAAAGGCATAACATGACGTTAACTGAGCTACGCTATATTGTGGCGGTTTCTCAAGAGAAACATTTTGGCCGTGCGGCACAACGCTGCTTTGTCAGCCAGCCCACGCTTTCAATTGCGATTAAAAAGCTGGAAGAAGAGTTAGGGGTGACCCTGTTCGACCGCAGCAGTAATGAAATCATTACCACCGATGCGGGCGAGCGCATTGTGGCGCAGGCCCAGCGTGTTTTGGATGAGGCCGACCTCATTAAAAGCTTGGCCAGTAAAGAGCAAGATGAATTAGAGGGCGCGTTTAAACTGGGCCTGATCTTTACCGTGGCGCCGTATCTATTGCCTAAATTGATTATGGCGCTGCGTGATTCAGCCCCGTTCATGCCGTTGATGCTGGAAGAAAACACCACTCAGGTGCTGACGGAAAGCCTCAAGCGCGGTGAGTTGGACGCCATTGTCGTGGCCGAGCCGTTCCAAGAGCCCGGCGTGGTGACTTACCCCTTATACGATGAGCCGTTTTTCATCATTACCCCTAAGGGCCATCCGTTCGAAGAACTGGATTCGGTCAGCACGGAAGTGTTCTCAAAAGAGCAGGTTTTGCTTTTGACCGAGGGCAACTGCATGCGGGATCAGGTTTTGGACAACTGTACTGAGTTGGCGAGCCGGCAAAAAATCTTGGGCTTAACCAATACGCTTCAAGGCAGCTCGATCAATACCATTCGCCACATGGTGGCCAGTGGTTTAGGGATCAGCGTGTTGCCGGCAACGGCTTTAACCGAGAATGATCATATGTTGTTCAGCATCATTCCGTTTGATATGCCGATTCCGTCA
The DNA here is from genome assembly GCA_017987415.1 of Neisseriaceae bacterium. Taxonomy (GTDB): domain Bacteria; phylum Pseudomonadota; class Gammaproteobacteria; order Burkholderiales; family Neisseriaceae; genus JAGNPU01. The sequence goes on along the minus strand of JAGNTR010000087.1, from coordinate 4,444 downwards.
CGTAAAGTGGTGTTGGCGGCTAGGCGGCATTTTGTCAGGCCCAAGGCCTTAGAAGCCATCCGTCAGGCGGTGTATGATTCCCACCTCGCCGGCGTTAAGTTCCTACGCGATTAGGCAAAATTAAAGTCAAGACTCGAAGTCTTGGCTTTTTTTTATGCCGATGATTTGATATAAGTAGTAAAGTCCGTGATCAATTAATGCTAGAGTGATCCGATGATAGGATGAGCATGCTATGGCTCATCACCACAGCGGTCATTGCTGGCCCCTAAAACTACCTAGGAGAATAATAATGAGTTACCAAGCCCCTTTAAATGATTTACGTTTTGCCCTGCACACCCACGCCAAGATTTCAGAGATTCTTACCTTGCCGATTGGCCTAGGCTTAGACGATGAAACCATTGACGCCATTTTGGAAGAAGCAGGCAAATTCAGCGAACAAGAGCTGGCCCCCACTAACCGTTTAGGCGACGTCAACGGCGCCAAAATCGTTGACGGTAAAGTCGTCAGCCATGAATCATTGCGCGCCGCGTTTGAAGCCTATCGCGCCGCAGGCTGGAGCGGCCTACGCGCCCCTGCCGACTATGGTGGTCAAGGATTGCCCTCAGTGGTGTCAACGGCGTGTGAAGAGCTGTTTACTTCAGCCAACTTAGCGTTCTCCTTGATGCCCATGTTGACCATGGGCGCGGCTGAGGCGCTATTGCACCACGCCAGCGACGACATCAAGCAAACGTATTTACCCAAAATGAGCGAAGGCCTATGGTCGGGTACCATGAATTTGACCGAGCCACAGGCAGGCTCAGACTTAGCTCAAGTAGCTGCTAAAGCCATCCCCAATGACGACGGCAGCTATGCCATTACCGGCCAAAAAATCTTCATTACATGGGGGGAGCATGAGTTGACCGAAAACATCATTCACTTGGTGTTGGCGCGTTTGCCAGATGCCCCTGCGGGCGTGAAGGGCATTTCGCTGTTTGTGGTGCCAAAATTCTTGGTGACCGACAGTGGTGATGTAGGTGAGCGCAACACTTTAGAAGTGGTGTCGTTGGAGCACAAAATGGGTATTCATGCGAGCCCGACCTGCGTGATGCAGTTTAACGGCGCCAAAGGCTTCTTAGTCGGCACGGCCAACCGCGGTTTGAACCATATGTTTACCATGATGAACCATGCCCGCTTAGGCGTGGGCGTGGAAGGCCATGCCGTGGCCGAACGCGCCTACCAAATGGCGGTGGCCTATGCTAAAGAGCGTGTTCAAAGCCGCGCCGTGGATGGTGACAGTCATGACGCCGTGGCGATTATTCAGCACCCAGACGTGCGCCGTCTGCTGTTGACCCAAAAAGCCACCATTGAAGCCCAGCGCGCCTTGATCTTTGTGGCCGCCAACCTTTTAGATAAGGCCACCGACCACCCCGTAGCGAGCGAAAAGGCCTTGGCCTTGCAAACGCTGAGCTTCTTAATTCCCATCATTAAAGCCTGGTGTACGGAAAACGCCAACGTGCTGACCAATCAGGCATTGCAGGTGTTTGGCGGCATGGGCTATATCGAAGAGACCGGCGTGGCGCAATTGGTGCGCGATGCCCGTATTACCGCCATCTATGAAGGCACCACCG
>JAGNTR010000087.1:0-2737 GCA_017987415.1 Neisseriaceae bacterium | reverse complement strand
GAAAACGCCAACGTGCTGACCAATCAGGCATTGCAGGTGTTTGGCGGCATGGGCTATATCGAAGAGACCGGCGTGGCGCAATTGGTGCGCGATGCCCGTATTACCGCCATCTATGAAGGCACCACCGGGATTCAAGCCTTAGACTTAGTGGGCCGTAAAACCGCCATGGATCAAGGCGCTGCGGCTAAAGTCTTTTTGGCTGAAGGGGTGCGCATTGCCGAAGGTTTGGCCAAGGCTGGTGAGGCGCGTTTAGCCGAAGCCTTGAGCCACGCTTTAAACTTGGCGAAAGAGTCGGCCACCTACGTGGTGATGGCGTTTGGCCAAGGTAAAGCGGCAGACGCCGCTGCCGGCAGCGTGCCGTTTTTGATGCAAATGGGGGTGACTTTGGGCGCCATCGAAATGGGCCGAGCCTATTTAGCCAGTAAAGAGGCGCTGCAAGACCCCGTAGCGGCCATGTTGCCAGAGTCTTTTTATGCTGAAAAACAACAGACGGTGGCGGTGTATTTTGACCACATTTTGGTACAGATTGAAACCTACAGCCGTCAACTGTTAAATGGATCAGATAGCATTTTAAAGTACAACTTGGATTCTTTCTGATGTAGCCGCTGCCTTTTGGCGGGTCAGAGCAAACCACCTTCGGGTGGTTTTTTTGTGGCATCAGTCAGTTACCCTTGCTGTAAATAGCCTTTTGTCATTTTAATTTATTCGATAATAGATATTTAAACACCTGATTTTTTTAAATAAATAGATCAAATTTTAACAAAACCCAACTTTTCCTTTACGCAAATTAACATTTTACTCTGTTAGGATAAGAATCCTATTAGTCATGGGATAATTCTTATCATAAAGGTCAGAGTATGAACGGGTCACCAAAACAGGCATTGGGCGAATTTATTCGCGCACAGCGAGAACGAATTTTACCAGTACAGGTGGGCTTGCCTTCCGGTACGCGCCGCCGTACGCCTGGGCTTAGGCGTGAAGAGGTGGCAGCATTGAGCGGCATCAGCACCACTTGGTTGGCTTGGCTAGAGCAGGGCCGTACCGAAACGGCGTCGGCGAAGGCCTTGTCGCGTTTGGCCAAAGCCTTACTGATGACGCCGGCTGAGCAAAAACACCTGTTTGAATTGGCTGGCCTACACCTAGACCCGAAAGAGCCGACCCAAAAGCGAGAGGTTGAGCCATTGTCGAGCGTGTTGCAAAAAACTGTCGATAATATTTTGGTGCCTGCTATGGTCTATGACCGCTATTGGGATTTAGCCTATGCCAACGCCACTGCGGCAGATTTGTTTGCCCACTGGTTTGAGCAAGAAAAAGCCGGCATTAACCTTTTAGATTATTTGTTTTTAGACCCACACAGCAAGCACTTCATGGGCGATTGGGCGGCCTTGGCCGACCGCGTCGTCGTGCAGCTACGCGCCGAATTCAATAACCATGCCGACGACGAGGCGTTACAGGCTTATGTACGGGGTTGGATGGGTAAGAGTCCGGAGTTCGCCGCGTTTTGGAACGAAACCGACGACGCTGCTTTAACCAAGAGCAGCCACCTGCGTAAGATCAAGCATCAGGTCAGCGGTGAGATGACGTATCACTCGGTGACCCTCAACCTAACAGAGGCTCCGGGTTTGAAGCTGGTTGTCTTAAATCCTTGTCATTAAAAAAATAATGAGGGAACTTATTAGACAACGTTGGTTCTTATGGATAGTCTAATTGAGTTCTCATCAGCTCAATAGGTTAAACACAATGGCAGTTAGCAGCCCCTCTATAGGCACACCATTATTTTATGGTGTGTTTTTTGTTGCCGTCCTCATCATGATCGCCATCGACATGTTGTCGTTGAAGAAAAATGGCCCCCATAAAGTCAGCATTAAAGAAGCCTTAATCTGGACCTTGGTCTGGATTGCCGTTTCCTGTAGCTTTGGCATTTGGTTGTATTTTGAATTAGCGGGTAACCCTCTGTTTGGCCCTGTGGTGGCGAAGGAAAAAACCCTCGAGTTCTTTACCGGCTACGTGATTGAAAAAGCCTTGTCGGTGGACAATCTGTTTGTGTTCCTGATGATTTTTTCATTCTTTAAAGTGCCGCCGCAGTTCCAGCACCGTGTGCTGCTCTACGGTATTTTTGGCGCCATCGTCTTACGCGCCGTGATGGTGTTCTTAGGCGCCTATCTGGTGCGCGAATTTGCCTGGATTTTGTATGTGTTTGGTGCTTTTTTGGTGTACACCGGCCTGCACATGTTTAAGCCTGAGCCAGAAGAAGCCCCAGACCTTTCGCAGAACAAAGCGCTCAAATGGATTTCTGCTCGTTTGCGCATGGTGGATGGTTTTCGCGAGGAGAAATTTTTCGTGGTGGAAAATGGCATTCGTTATGCCACACCGTTGTTCTTGGTATTGATCATGGTGGAATTGAGCGACGTGGTCTTTGCCGTCGACAGCATTCCGGCGATTTTTGCGATTACGACCGACCCCTTCATTGTGTTGACGTCTAATATTTTCGCCATCTTGGGCCTGCGTGCGATGTATTTCTTATTGGCCGACATGGCCGATCGCTTCCATCTGTTGCGCTATGGTTTGGCGGTGGTGCTGACCTTCATCGGTGTGAAGATGCTGATTGCGAAGTTTTACCACATTCCGGTCGGGATTTCTTTAAGCTTCGTGTTCTTGACCATTTTCTTGTCGATCATTGTGTCGTTGATTGCCACCAAGAAAAAAGCCTAAACGACGATTGTCAAAACGCCCCAAT